>JBIKXP010000138.1:0-9029 GCA_044355685.1 Phycisphaerales bacterium | reverse complement strand
CCGAGCACCCACGGCGAGACAAGCAGGAATCCCGCGCGTTCCTCGCGTCGCGCGTTCATGCCGCTCGGCGCGCGCAGCAGGAAGTAGGCGAATGTCGCCGCACATGCGCCGAGAAGCGCGAGGCCTGTGAGCGTCCACGTGTTCCACGCGACAGGCGGCGGGCTTGCGCCGCCCGGCACGAACTCGACATGCGTCTTCCACTTCTCGTCGAACTCGTCGATCGCCTGCGCGACGGTGAGGTCGCCGGTCTTCAGCCCACGGTCCATCGTCGAGCCGAAGATCTGCTCGAAGGTCGGATCGGCGGGCCACGCGATGACGCTCGCCTCGGGAATCGCGTCGAGATAGCCCTGGTTATTCACGGGCGGCAGCGCTGCGTCGAGGAACGCCGGGCTCTCGGCGACGGCCTTCATGGTCGGAATCGCAAGCCCAAGCCTCGCGTTCGCGGCCTGGCTCTCGGCGTTCGTCAGCCACTTGATGAGTTTCCACGATTCCTCGGGGTGCGGCGTGTCGCGCGCCATCGACCAGCTGACGGTGAGCACGCAGTTCGCCTCGGCGCTTCCGCGCGGAAGCGGCGCGAAGTCCCATTCGAAGCCGCCATCCCCCGGAGCGGGAATGCTGCGGTAGCTCGGCACCACCCAGCGGCCGAAGGGGCCCGCCATCCCGACGTTGCCGCCAAGAAAGACGCTTGCGCCGGTTGCGATCTTGCTCTTGCCGCTCGTCAGCGTGCCTTCCTCGCCGTGCCGCCATGCGCGGAGCGTCTCAAGCGCGCGGATCGCGCTTGGTTCCTCGATGCGAATCTTCTCGAGTGCATCGTCGATCGCCTCGGCGCCTTCGGTGCGCAGATAGGTGCGCACCATCACTGGCCACGTGACGAACTCGCTGCCCGTGATCGGCTCGCCGTCCTTCGCCGTGAGCTTCGCAAGCGCACGCGCCTTCGCGATGTAGTCGTCCCAGGTCCAGTCGCTGGTGGGGAACGGGATGCCCGCGGCGCGGAAGAGATCCTTGTTGTAGTAGAAGCCGACGGTGGTGAAGTCCTTGGGAATGCCGTAGAGCGTTCCGCGGCCCACACGCTCGCCGTCGAAGCGGAACGCTTCCACCGTCTGGGGATAGAACGCGCCGAGATCGAGCGCATTGGCGTCGCCCGCCGCGCGTGCAGCGTCCTCGCGCGCCACGAAGTCGTCGATCGGACGCAGGAGGTCGAGGCTTGCGAAGTTCGCGATGCGCTCGTAGCCGACGTAGAAGACGTCGGGCGGCTCGCCCGCGGCCATCATGGTCTGGAGCTTTGTGTAGAAGCTGCCAGCGTCGCCCGGATTGAGGCGCTTGACGCGCACGCCGGGGTTTGCGGCCTCGAAGGCGCGCAGCGAATCCTCGACGATCTTGTCTTCTTCCTGCCCGCCCTCGCCCGACCAGTGCATGACGGTGAGAACGATCTCGCCGGCCTCGGCGTTGGCGCGTGCGACGGTTCGGTAGGCGACGCGTGCGAAGGCCGCGAACACAAGCGCCGCTGCGATCGCAAGAAGCATCGTGCGGACGGCGAATCCGAAGGTCCATGGCGTGCCGGCGCGGTCGTCGGGCATGGGGGGCGAGTATAAATGAAGCATGAAGCGAACCGTGCTGTGTTTCTTCTGTGCGAGCGCGTTTCTCACGCTGTCTGCGGTCGGCGCGTCGGCTTCGGTCGCTCCGCAGGACGCGCCCGCGCTTCCTGCGTCGATCGAGGTCGAGGCCGCAGCCCCGGGGCGGGCGAAGGTGACCTTTGCGCATCGGCCCGAACGCGCGGAATCCGCTGTCTTTCTCGCGGGCGAGTTCAACGGCTGGAACCCGACCCGCACGCCGATGGAGCGGATGGGCGACGGCTTCTTCCGCGTCTCGATTGAGCTTGAGGACGGGCGCTATCCGTACAAGTTCGTCGTCGACGGCGCATGGATCGCGGACCCTGCGAATCCGACGCGCGAGCCTGACGGCCACCAGGGCTTCAACTCGGTGCTGGTGCTTGGGCGCGCCGCGAGCGACATGCCGACCGAACAGCGCGTGGTGGACGGATTCACGACGCCCGACTGGGCGCGCGACGCGATCTGGTACCAGATCATGCTCGACCGCTTCGCGAACGGCGACACGATGAACGACCCGCCGAACACGCGGCCGTGGACGAGCGCGTGGCGCGCGACCAGCCCTTGGGAGATCGAAGGCGGGCAGACCTTCTGGGAGTGGGCGGTGTTCAGCCGCCACTATGGCGGTGACCTCGAGGGGCTGCGGGCGCGCATTCCGTACCTCAAGGCGCTTGGCGTCAACGCGATCTACCTGAACCCCGTGTTCGAGGCCTCGACCCATCACAAGTATGACGCCACGACCTTCGTGCACATCGACGACAACTTCGGCACGAAGGGCGATGCGCAGATGTCGAGCGCGAACGAGGACCTCCGCGATCCGTCGACTTGGGGATTCAACCAGAGCGACCGGCTGTTTCTCGAGGTCGTCCGCGAGTTGAAGGCGAACGGTTTCCGCGTGATCGTCGACGGCGTGTTCAACCATGTGGGCGACACGCACGTGGCATTCGTCGATGTGCGCGCGCGCGGCAAGGAGTCGCCGTACGCCGAATGGTTCGAGATCGAGAGCTTCGAGCCGTTCAAGTACCGCGGCTGGGCGGGTTTCGGGCAACTGCCTGAGTTTGCGAAGACGGCGACAGGGTTCAGGAGCGACGCGGTGCGCGACCATGTGTTCGCGGTCACGCGGCGTTGGATGGACCCGAACGGCGACGGCGACCCGTCGGACGGCATCGATGGATGGCGGCTCGACGTGGCGAACGAGGTGCCGATCGAGTTCTGGCGCGAGTGGCGCGGGGTGGTGAAGGGCGTGAATCCCGATGCGTACATCGTGGGCGAGATCTGGAAGCGCGCGGACCGCTGGCTCGATGGACGCGCGTTCGACGCGGTGATGAACTACCAGTTCGCGATGCCGGTGGTGCAGTGGGTGTCGGGCGAGATCAAGCCGAGCGAGCTCGATCGCCGCCTGCAGGCCGTGCGCCTTGCGTATCCCGAGCAGGCGACCGGCGTGATGCAGAACCTGCTTGCGGGGCACGACACCGACCGGCTCGTGTCGATGATCGCGAACCCCGGGCGCGGCTACGACCGCGCGAACAGCGAGCGACCGGGTTCGGCGTACAACGGCGCGAAGCCGACCGACGAGGCGTATCGCCGCGCGCTGCTCGCTGTGGCCGTGCAGATGACCTATGTCGGGGCGCCCATGATCTGGTACGGCGACGAGGTTGGGATGTGGGGGAGCGACGACCCGTTCTGCCGGAAGCCGATGCTTTGGGCCGATCTACCGCCGAACGACGACCCCGAGGAACGCATCCGCGCCGGACACCTCGACGCGTATCGCGCGCTCATCGCGCTGCGGCGCGAGAGCGAAGTGCTGCGGCGCGGCACGTTCAAGACGCTCGTCGCCGACGACGCGCGAAACCTGTGGATCTTCGAGCGTGCGCTTGGCAACGAGCGCGTGATCGTGGCGCTGAATGGTTCGACTGAGGCGCAGGCGATGCCTGAGGGGATTCCCGACCCGGTGCCTGGCACGTGCCGTCTGGTGCACGGCACCTCCCGGCACGTGCCTGACACGCCTCGCCCGTCGATTCCCGCGCTTGGCGGCCTGATTTTCAGGCCCAAGTCCGCGCCGTGAGCGTTTGGCCATCACGGTGCACGGCACGTGCCGTCTGGTGCACGGCACCCCCCGGCACGTGCCTGGCACCGTTTCTGGCACCGTTTCTGGCACGTGCCTGGCACCCTCTCTAAGACTGCCCGCATTCGCGGCCTCGTCTCCTCACCGAGCCCCTGGCCGAGTTTGCTCAAGCGTCCGCGCCTTCGATGAGCTCGCGCCGAAGTTCGCCGCCGTGCGCTCCTCGAGGCTTGCCCGCAGCGCGGCGGCCTCCGCGAGCAGCGCCGGGTCGTCGGCGCGCTCGAGGGCCAGCAGCAGCGTGATCTCGCCCTCGAACGCCTCGCTCGAGGTCGCGCCGAAGCGTTCGATCAGCAGCGCGCTATCGCTTCTGCAGGTGGCGATGTCCGTGAAGACCTTCCACGCGTCGCCCGCGTACCCAGCGCCCACGAGCCATCGGGTCGCCATGGAGCGCACGAGCGCTGCCGCCTCTGGGCGCCCCGAAAGTTCAGAAGCGCGGTTCGCGGCCGCTCGCAGCCGCGCCGCAGCCGAAGCCGCGTCCGCGCTCTCGAACGCGACCCTGGTCAGGTTGCTCACAGCAGTCCGAAGCCGGCTCACGTGACTCGTCGACTCGGCGAACCAGGCGTCGATGGCCTGTTCGTTGGTCTTCAACGCACGCTCGCGGTCACCCTCGCCCCCGCGTTGGATGTAGGCCGCCCCGAGTTGGCGCAGGGCGTTCTGTCGATGCGCCGCGAACGGGTCGCCGAGATCGCTTGCGCGCGGCGCGCTGACTTCGATCACGCGCTCGAGCAGCGAAATCCCCTCGTCGACGCGACGCGAGCTCCGCAACGCGTTCGCCCGATTGATCGCGGCGTGGAGGGTGCGGGGATGCCTCTCGCCAAGCTCGCGCAGGCGAATCGCGTAGGACTCGTCGAGGAACGCGAGCCCCTCGGCAGGCTTGCCCGACTGGGCGAGGAGATACCCCGCGTTGTGCAGAAGCCGCGTCCAGTCGCGCGACGGGAGTCCGAGGTCACGGGCCGTTTCGGCCGCGCGGCGCGCGGTCGCCGCAGCCTCCTGCAGGTTGCCCGCGGTCTCGAGCGCCACGGCTCGGGTCGAGAGTGCGTTGACGACTTCCCGCGCAGAGCCCGAGGTCTCGGCGAGTCGCACGGCCTCGTCCGCGGCCGCGAGGGACTCGGGCCCGCGTTCGAAGATCGCGGCGGTCGATGCGAGGAGGCTGTACGCGCGGATTCGGAGGGAGAGTGCGCTCGCTCGCGAGTCATCGACGGCGCCGCCCGACGCGACGAACGCCTCGGCGGGCAGGCGGTCGAGCGCTGCGAGGGCTGCCACCGCCCACGCGTACGCGTCGTCGCGACGGCTCGCGAACTGGCCTGCGCCACCCATCTCGATCAGGATCTGCGCCTCCTTGATCGGCGAGTTGGACGGCGCCACCAGCTCGAGCAGCCGCTCGTACTGGCGCAGCGCGCCGTTGTAGTCGCCGATCTCGAAGAGCGCCTGCGCGAGCGTCTCGCGGAGATCGCGCTCGACCTCGGGCTGCGTCGGGCGCGATTCGATCGACTCAACCGCGAACTTCACGATCTCGGCCGCCGTCGTCGGGGTTCCCGCGGCGTCGCGCTCGCGCAGGTTCGCGAGCAAGTCGCGGAAGTAGTCGTTCATCCGCTCGGCGCTCACCCGCGCGGCGACTGCTTCGTCGGCACGGGCCTTCTCGGCGTCGCGCGCGCGCGAGGCGTCGATCGCGAAGATGACCGCCGCCACAGCGCCGACGAGGACCGCGAGAACCGCGACGAGAACCGCGACCGCCGCCGTCCGGTGCCTCCGCACGAGCGTCCGCGCGACATAGACCGCTCCCGGCGGATGCGCCTCGACGGGCTCGCCCGCGAGAAACCGCTCGAGGTCGTCGGCCAGCTCCGACGCGTTCGCGTAGCGCCGCGCGGGGTCCTTGTCGAGCGCGCGCAAGACGACCAACGCGAGTTCGTTCGGCACGCGGCGCCGATCGTGGGCGCTGAACGCAGGAACGGTGTAGCGGATCGCCTCGAACAGCGTGCCGATCGGAAGCTCGGGGTCGAACGCGGCTCGGCCCGTCAGCGCGCGGAAGGCGAGAAGCCCGAGCGCGTGGACATCGGTGCGCGCGTCGACGCCCTCGGGCCGTCCGTCGATCTGCTCGGGCGCGCACCACGAAGGTGTCCCTGCGAAGCCCTGCGTGTGCGTGGCGTCGATGGAGCCAATCTCCTTCGCGAGGCCGAAGTCGAGCACCTTCGGGGTGTCGCCCGCGCCCACGAGCACATTCGTCGGCTTGATGTCGCGGTGCACGATGCCGATCGCATGCGCGACGGCCACCGCGCGGGCGGTGTCGACGAGCGCCTGCGTCACCGCGCGCACCGCGTCGCCAGGCTCGCGCGCGGCCCACGCGGCGTCAGCCCAACGGTCGAAGGGCTGCCCGTCGATCCATTCCATGACGAGCAGCCGCGCACCATCGCTCTCGGGCGCGGACAGAAGTGAGACGATGTTCGGATGCGCAAGCGCCGCAAGCACAGCCGTCTCGCGTGCGAAGCGCGTGTCCTCGATTGGGATCGCGCAGGTCGACGCGCCGTTGGCGCCCGTCGCCGTTGCGCCCGCCGACATGCCCACCGACATGCTCACCGAGCTGGCACCCGCGGGCCCGAGCCCCTCTTCGCTTCGCGTCAGCCGCTTGATCGCGACACGCCGGCCGGTGCGGGGCTCGATCGCCTCGTACACCGTTCCCTGAGCGCCGCGCGCCACCATGCGCACAAGCCTGTATCCGGCCACTTCCCCGACAAGCGCCGGGGCCTCCGAGCTCGCGGCGCGGTCCATCCAGGCGTCAGAATCAAATGCCGCGAGCGCCGTCCGCTCGAGGTCGTCGACCGCGCGGAGCGCATCGACGCCTATTCCTCGTCCGCGATCTGCTGCTCGACGAGCGCCTTCATCTTGTCGCGGATCCGCTGCTTCACCTTGTGGACCGCCTGCGCCGTGGTCTTGCAGTCCGCCGCGATCGAATCGACCGGCTCGCCCCGCATCAGGCGTTCGAACATCGCCACGCTCTCCGGCGCGAAGGTGCGGCGGATCTCCGCCATCGCGATCCTGAAGTGGTGGTTGATCCATTCTTCCTCGAATGCCCGTTCAGCTGGGTCGACTTCTAAGTCACGACCGGCGTCGCCCCCTGAAACGACGCCTTCGCCTCTGAGTAGGGCCGCCGAGGCCCCCGTTGGACGGGCGTCTTGCGAACGAACGCGAGAAATCTCATTTCGGACCACGCGGAAGAGATAGCTGCGGAAGCGCCCCTTCTCGGGATCGAGCCGGAAGTTGGGCATGGTGCGAAGAAGGCCCGCAAACACGACCTGCGCCACATCTTCCGCATCGGTCGGCTGCAACCCCTGGCGCATGGCAAAGCGCACCACGAGCCCGCGGTAGCGCGACTCGAACCGCTGCCAGGCCCGCTCGTCCTTCGGGTCCTGAAGTCTTGCGATGAGCGTGAGTTGGGTCGACGGGACGGACATGCGACGCATCGAATGTACCCCGCGAACGGGAGGGCCTGAACTGCGAATTGGGCGAATTCCGAGGTTCGGGCGTCCAACGGCGCTGCGGATGGCACCGCGAGGGGGATGCCGGTGGCCGACCCCGGTGCCTGGCGCGTGCCGGGAGGTGCCCGACCCGGTGCCTGGCGCGTGCCGTGCACCGCTCGCCATAGGTTCTGTCTGACGGATCCCCGGCCGTCGATCCACGCGGCATCCCGGCTGGCCGCGTCGGCTTCGACTCGCTGTATCGCGTGGTTGGATCATCGGGGATACAACTTCGTCTCGCCTCCTTGCCAGCCGGGCGCCGGGCGGATCTTTGGGCTTCGGTGATCCGTCAGACAGAACCTAGACTGCGACGGAGGTGCGACGCGACATGGCGGCAGGCGGAATCGACATCATCGGCGACATCCACGGGATGCACACGCGCCTCGTGGCGATGCTCGATGCGCTTGGCTATCGGCGCGTGGCGGGTCGCTGGACGCACGCCGAAAGCCGAAAGATCGTCTTCGTGGGCGACTATGTCGACCGCGGCGCGCGCGTGGCCGAAGTGGTCGAACTCGTGCGCGAGCTGTGCGAACACCGCGTCGCCCTCGCGCTGGCGGGGAACCACGACACGAACGCGATCGCGTTCGCCACCCGCGCCCACGACCGCGCGTTCGACGCGGCTGCGGCATGGCGGCAGGCGATGGCACGCCTCGCTGCGGGCCCCGACGCGCCGCCCGCGCCCAACGCGTGGCTCCGCCCGCACGACGCGAAGAACCTGAAGCAGCATCAGGACACCGTGCGCGGCTTCGCCGACGCGCACGGCTACGACGCGTGCGTGCGTCACTTCATGACGCTCCCGCTCTACCTCGAGCTGCCGGGACTGCGCGCGGTGCACGCAGCGTGGATTCCGCCCGCGATCCGCGCGCTCGACGCGTGGGCGGCCGCGAAGGGCGTCACGGCGGGAATCCGCGCGAACTCGATCGACGAGGCGATCGAGATCCAGCAGTTCCGTGCGGCACCCGACGAGCGCCACTGGGGCGAACTCCTCGATCTCGGCGCACGGCAGCAGGCATTGGACTTTGCGCCCGACGAGTCCGTCGCGATCGCGCTCGAGCGCATCGTGAAGGGCGTCGAGATGCGGCTTCCAGGCGATGTGCGCCTCGCCGACGGCGGTGGCCACGCGCGCGGCGAGATGCGCATCCGCTGGTTTGACGCGGCTGCGGGGCGCACCTACCACGAACACGCGCTCACGAAGGCCGCAGACGCCGCGAAGTTGCGCGCGCTCCTTGGCGACCGCCGCATCGACGTGCGCGAGCACCCCGCAGAGCTCCCGCTGCTTGAAACGCTCGTCCCGTATCACCCGCACGACGCCTATCCCGCCGACGAGCGCTGCGTCTTTTTCGGGCACTACGCGCTCTTCGACGCCGCCGACCGGGCGTTCGGCAAGATCCTGCGCGCGAACGTCGCCTGCGTCGACCACGGCGGGGGGTACCGGGACGGCTCGCTCTCAGCCTACCGCTGGAGCGGCGAGCGCGAGCTGCGGCTCGAGAACTTCGTGACGGCCGACGCGAAGCCCGACTGAGCGGGTGCGTCCGACGCCCACGGCGTGCGCGCGAGCGCCGTCCACGCAATGTCATCCGAATGCGCGTCTCTCCGCGTCCGCATACGCCCTTTCGGGCGCGGGGAGCGCGAGAACGGGCCGATCTGCTCGAAAGTCGTAGTTCGCGCGTCCAACGGCTCCCTCGGCGGCACTAGTCAGGGTGACCGGAGGACTCCATATGACCACCAACACACCGATGCTTCTCTCCCCGATGCTTTCCTTTGTCACCCGATTTCCGTTCGCTCGCG
>JBIKXP010000326.1:0-2680 GCA_044355685.1 Phycisphaerales bacterium | reverse complement strand
AGGTGGCCGACCACGGCACCTTCCGTGTCGATCGCGCGCAGAGCCACGGCAGCGACCTCGAGCGTTCGTCTGGCGGAAACAGCGTCTTCGAAGTCGAGGACGTGCAGCGCGCAGGCCAGTACGTGCTTCACATCGGCCGCGTGAAGCAGGGGCGCGTGTCGTGCGGCGAGTCGGGCCAACTGATGCTCGCGCGCGACCGCCGCGAGTCGATCCGCGCGAACCACAGCGCCACGCACGTGCTCAACCTGGCGCTGCGCGCCGTCGCGGGCGAAGAAGTCGAGCAGAAGGGCTCGCTCGTCGACGCCGAGAAGCTGCGCTTCGACTACGCCGCCAAGGCCGCGCTCACGACCGAACAGATCAAGGAAGTCGAGCGCCGCGTGACCGACGCGATCCGCGCGAACCTCGCGGTTGACGCGCGGGAAGTTCCGCTCGAGAAGGCCCGTGCGATCAGCGGCGTGCGCGCCGTGTTTGGCGAGCGCTATCCCGACCCCGTGCGCGTCGTGGCGATCGGCGCGCCCGTGGCCGAGCTCGTCGCGAAGCCCGACAACCCGAAGTGGCGCGAACTCTCGATCGAGTTCTGCGGCGGCACGCACCTCGGCACGATGGGCGAGGCGAAGCAGTTCGTGCTCGTCAGCGAAGGCGGCCTCGCAGCAGGCGTGCGCCGCGTGTTCGCGCTGACGGGCCCGCGCGCGATGGCCGCGCAGATGGCGGCCGACAATCTCGCGCAGCAGATCAAGGCTGCGGAGAAGCTCGACGGCGAGGCGCTCGCGAAGGAGATCGCGGACATCGCGAAGCTGATGGAGTCGCTCGAGATCGGCGCCGTCGCGAAGGTCGAGCTCGACCGCGCGATGGAACCGCTGCGCGAGCGCGCGAAGGCCGCGCGCAAGCAGGCCGAAGGCGCCGCGCGCGATGTCGCCGTGGCGCAGGCGCGCGAGATCGCAGACCGCCACGCAAAGTCGGCGACGCCCGCGAAGCCGCTCGTCGCGATGATCAACGGCGCCGACGCGCCCGCGCTCCTCGCCGCGATCGACTGCGCCCGCGCGAAGCTCGGCGAGACGCCGATCCTCTTCCTCTCCCCCGACTTCGACGCAGGCAAGGTCACGATCGCAGCGACAAGCCCGAAGCCCGCGATCGACAAGGGCCTCAAGGCCGGCGACTGGGTGAAGGCCGCAGCGCAGGCCTGCGGCGGCGCAGGCGGCGGACGACCCGACACCGCGCAGGCAGGCGGCAAGGACCCGAGCAAGACCCGCGAGGCGCTCGAGGCGGCGGAGGCGTTTGCGGCTGGGAAGGCGTGAGCGTCGGCAAACGCGTTGCGCTGCGGCGCGACGCCGCTCGGCATCGGCCTCAAGACGAGTCGGGCAGCGCCATCGAGAGCCGGCTTGCGTGCCCGTAGTCGATCACGGCCTTGGGAGGCGTCTCCTTCCACGCGGTCTCTTCATGCGAGCGGTCGCTGAGCGATGACGGCGACAGGCCGCCGAGCGTATCGCGCACGACGCGTAGCACCGCGACATCTTCGGCGAGGAGACTGTCCGCCGCGCGCTCCCCGCCCGAGCCGACGCGGAAGACCTCGCCCGTGTTGCCGTTCTGGAAGGTCATCTCCTCGACCACGACAACCTCGCGCTCTTCGAGGATCGACCGGAGCGCGCTAAAGCCGACAGGCACGGGACCGTATGGCATGCGGCAGTACGCAGCGCCCGTGAGCGAGCGGCCCGAACTCCGATACGCGAGGAAGTCGGAGTAGAACAGCAGCTTGTAGAGCTTGGTCTGTGTGACGAGCGGCACATTCGCGCACAGCCACGCGACCACCGCCGCGTAGCGCTCGACGGTGAACGCGCGCATGCCGCTGCGGCGCGTCACCTCGACTGGAACTTCGGCGGGCAGCTTGCGCGACACCGCGCCTTCAGCGACCGCCTCGAGCCGCGCCTCGGCCAGCGCACGCTGTCGATCCGAGATCAACTTGCCGCGGTGCGCGAGCAGGCCGCGCATGACGGCGGGGTTCTCGCAAGCGCGCAGCAGCACATCTTCCTTCTCCTGCTGGAGCGCCCCGAACTCATAGCGGTTGATGGTGGCGGGACTCATGCCAAGGAGCGTGGCCAACGCCACCTGGCTCAGCCCCCACCGCTCGCGGATCTGCGTGATCTCCGCCGCCATCAGCAGTCCGTGACGCGCGCGATACGCATCGAGCGCCCTCGCCGCAGGGTCGCCGTACGCGGGGTCAACTTCCGCGCCCCCGCACGTGGCGCAGACGAGCGTGGGGACCTCGAGCGAGAAGGACTCGCCGCGAACCGAGAACTCCTGCCGCCGCACCTCGCGGCGTGCGGCACGCTCGCATTCGCACGCGGAACACAACACGGTTGGAGCGGGCACGCCACCAGCACCTTCGGCACCCGTACTCCCGCGCTTCGATCCTGCCCTTCCCTTCGCATCGGTCTTCTTCATTCGTGCACCCCGTTCGTCCTCAAGCCTTGTTCCACCTTCAAGCCTCGTCGCCCTACAAGCCTCGTCCGCCTTTCAAACCTCGTTCGCCCTACTAACCCCGTCGCCCTTCAAGCCTCGTCGCCCTTCAAGCCTCGTCGCCCTTCAAGCCTCGTCCGCCCTTCAAGCCTCGTTCGCCCTACAAGCCTCGTTCGCCCTTCAAGCCTCGTCGCCCTTCAAGCCCCGTCGCCCTACAAACCCCGTC
>JBIKXP010000137.1:0-9060 GCA_044355685.1 Phycisphaerales bacterium | reverse complement strand
ACGACGGTCGTCCGTTCTGCGGACGAGGCATGGGAGGCCGCGCAGGAGATCGGGCTGCCGGTGATCGTGAAGCCGACCGAGTCGAGCACCGCGCGCGGCATGCTGCTCGACCTCTCGACCGAGGATGCGGTACGGGCCGCGTATGCGAGCATCGCGGCGCAGGATGCGGAGGCGATCGTCGAGCGCTCGATTCCCGGCACCGAGCACCGTCTGCTTGTCGTCGGAGGCAAGGTGGTCGCGGCCGCCCGCGGCGACGGCTGGTGGGTGACGGGCGACGGCCGCTCGAACGTGCAGGATCTCGTCGATCTCCAGATCAACGCCGAACTTCGCCGTCGCGACCGCGGCGGGATGTCGTCGGCGCGCATTCACTGCGCGACCGACCGGACGGTGCTTCTCGATCTCAAGCGTCAGGGGCTCGCGCCCGACAGCGTCCCCGTCGCCGGAAGCCGCGTCCTGATCCAGCGGATCGGCGCGAACGCGACCGACTGCACCGACGACGTGCACCCCGAGGTCGCGCGCATCGTCGCGCTGGCGGTGCGCGTGGTCGGCATCGACATCGCCGGCGTCGACGTGGTGGCGCGCGACATCGCGCGGCCGCTTCGCGATCAGGATGGCGCGATCCTCCGCGTGAACGCGGGGCCCGGCCTCCTCATGCACCTGACTCCCGCGCTTGGGTCGCCGCGACCTGTGGGTGAGCGGATCGTCGAGCACCTCTTCCCCTCAGGCGACGATGGCCGCATCCCGATCTTCGGCGTCGCTGGCTCGCGCGACACCGGCCACATCGTGCGGCTCATCGCCTGGCTCATGCACCTCGGCGGCCTGCACGTCGGGCTCGCGTGCCGCGCCGGGCTTTGCCTCGATCGGCGCAAGGCAGATGCCGGCGATGGCACCCGCTGGGAGTCGGCTCGACGCCTGCTCATGAACCATCTGGTCGAGGCCGCGATCTTCGAGACTCCTGCGTCGTCGATCCTGCGCGATGGCCTGCCCTACGATCGTTGCGAGGTGGGCGTGGTGCACGACCTCGATGGGCATGAGCGGCTGGCGGAGTTCGACGTCGTCGAGCGCGACCAGATGTTCAAGGTGATGCGCACGCAGGTCGATGCGGTTCTTGCACGAGGTGCGGCGGTGCTGAACGCGGCGGATCCTCGGATCGTTGACATGGCGGAACTCTGCGACGGCGAGGTCGTCCTCTACGGGCTCGACGAGCGCAACCCCGCGATCGTCGCGCATCGCACGCTGAGCAGGCGCGCGGTGTTCGCGCGCGGCCGGTCGATCGTGTGCGCGACCGGCGCGGGCGAGACGGTGCTCGCCGATCTCCTCGAAGGTGTTCACGGGCATGCCCGCGAGGCTGCTCGCGGGGACGGCGCGCGCGCATCGGCCGACGAGGCGACGCTCGCGGGCGTCGCGGCGGCGTGGGCGCGCGGGCTCGAACTCGACGTGATCGTGACGGGCGTCGCGACCTTCCGGAGCGATCTCGATCCCTTCTCGCAGCTGATGGCCGACGACCGAACCGCGGCGGGCACGGCGAAGGGCACCTGACGAACAGCGCCGCAGCGCGCGTCCGCGCGTCGGCGGCAGACAGACGACTCGATCCATGGAACTCAATCGAATCAAGGCCCTGCGAGGGCCGAACCGCTGGAGTCGACACACCGCCATCGAGGCGCTGGTGCATTGCGCGCCATCCGAACGGTCGATCGCGGACATCCCCGGCTTCGAGACGCGGCTCCGCGAGTGCTTTCCCCACATCGGCGTCCTCGCCAAGGGGCGCAACGGCGAGAGCTCGCTCGCACATGTCCTCGAGGCCGCGGCGCTTGCGCTTCAGGAGGAGGCCGGTTGCCCGGTGACCTTCTCGCACACCGAGCCGACCATGGAGGACGGAGCGTCGTTCGTCGTCGTCGAGTACGGCGAAGAGGACGTGGGACGCAAGGCGATCGCCGAGGCACGCGCGCTCATCGAGGCCGTGATCGCCGGCGCGCCCTTCGACGCCGAGCGCGCCGTCGCCTCGCTGCGCGCGCTCGATGAGGACGTGCGCCTCGGCCCGAGCACCGGCTCGATCGTCGTCGCGGCCGCCGCGCGGGGCATTCCGTTCCAGCGACTCACGCAGGGAAGCATGGTGCAGTTCGGGTGGGGCTCGCGACGGCGCCGCATCCAGGCGGCGGAGATCGACGCGACCGGCGTCGTGGCGGAGTCGATCGCACAGGACAAGGATCTCACGAAGGCGCTTCTCTGGGCAGGCGGTGTTCCCGTGCCGCGCGGTCGTCCCGTCGACTCGCTCGAGGACGCGTGGAGCGTCGCGCTCGAGGTCGGCCTGCCGGTCGTCGTGAAGCCGCTTGACGGAAACCAAGGCAAGGGCGTGACGGTGAACGTCGACACGCGCGAACTGATGGAGGTCGCGTACAAGGCCGCCGCTGCGATCGGTCAGGTGATGGTCGAGTCGTGTCTTCCGGGAAACGACTTCCGCCTGCTTGTGATCGGAGATCGACTGATCGCCGCCGCGCGGCGCGATCCGCCGTTCGTGACGGGCGACGGGACGCTCACCGTGCGCGAGCTCGTCGCGAAGGTGAACGAGGATCCGCGCCGCGGCGAGGGACATGCGACGAGCCTCACGAAGATCAGGCTCGATGCGATCGCGCTTGCCCGGCTCGAACTGCAGGGCCTCGCGCCCGAGTCGGTGCCCGAGCGTGGCCGGCGCGTGGTCCTGCGCAACAACGCGAACCTCTCGACCGGCGGCACCGCCACCGACGTCACCGACGACGTGCATCCATCGGTCGCGGAGCGCGCCGTCGCCGCCGCGCAGATCGTCGGCCTCCACGTCTGCGGCGTCGACGTCGTCTGCGACAGCGTGATGCGTCCGCTCGAGGAACAGGGCGGCGGCATCGTCGAGGTGAACGCAGCGCCCGGACTGCGCATGCATCTTGCGCCCTCGCACGGCCGCGGCCGCCCGGTCGGCGAAGCGATCGTCGGGCTTCTCTATCCGCCCGGCGAGGACGGCCGCATTCCCGTCGTCGCGGTGACCGGCACCAACGGCAAGACGACCACCGTGCGCATGATCGCGCACTTCTTCGCGGAAAGCGGGAAGTGCGTGGGATTCACCGGCACCGACGGCGTCTACGTCGGCGGGCATCAGATCGACAGCGGCGACTGCTCGGGACCGAAGAGCGCGCGCAGCGTGCTCATGCATCCGGACGTCGAGGCGGCGGTGCTCGAGACCGCGCGCGGCGGCATCCTCCGCGAGGGGCTCGGCTTCGACCGCTGCCAGGTCGCGGTCGTCACAAATCTCGGCGAGGGCGACCACCTCGGCATGCACCACATCCACACCACGGAGCAGCTCGCCGCCGTGAAGAGCGTGATCGTGCAGGCGGTGCCGGCGACGGGGGCGTGCGTCCTCAACGCGGCAGATCCAAACGTCGCGGCGATGGCGCGGCTCTGCCCCGGCGAACTCATCTACTTCTCCGCGGCGAGGCATCATCCGGTGCTCGAGCGGCATCGCGCGCAGGGGAGGCGCTGCGTATTCGTCGATGGCGGCGACATCGTGGCGGCGCACGGGCAGCAGATCCAGCGCATTCCGCTGCGCGACATCCCCATGACCCGCGGCGGGACCATCGGATTCCAGATCGAGAACGCCATGGCCGCGGTCGCTGCGGCGTGGGCGTGCGGCATCGACTGGAGCGTGATCCGGCGCGGCGCGGCCACCTTCCAGAGCGATCGCCGCAGCGTGCCGGGACGATTCAACATCATGGAACACCGCGGCGCGACGGTGATCGTCGACTACGGACACAACCCCGATGCGATGCGGGCGCTCGTGCGCGCCGTCGAGGCGATGCCGCTTGGCGACGGCGGCCGGCGCTCGGTCGTCATCAGCGGCGCGGGTGACCGGCGCGACGAGGACATCCGCGGCCAGACGCAGATCCTCGGCGCTGCGTTCGACGACGTGGTGCTCTTCCAGGACGCATGCCAGCGCGGCCGGGCCGATGGCGAGGTGCTGGCGTTGCTTCGCGAAGGGCTCCGGGGCGCCGCGCGGACCGCGCAGATCGACGAGATCCGCGGGGAATTCGCGGCGATCGACCTGGCGCTCGAGCGACTTCGCCCGGGCGACCTCTGCCTCTTGATCGTCGATCAGGTCGAGGAAGCCCTCGCGCACATCGAGGCGCGCAGCCGCGCGTGAGGCGCGGCGCTACCTCAGGTCGCGAAGCGCCGGGTGCTCGAAGAGGATTCGTCCGACGTGCTGCGCACCAGGTGGCGTCAGATGGCCGCCATCCTCGGAGATCAGCTTCCCGTCGGGAGTGAGCAACTGGACGCGACCTTCCGCGTCGGTCAGCATGCCGAGGAGATCGATGAACTCCGCGTCGACGATCCGCGCGCGGTCGAGCTCGTTCTGGACGCGGACCGACTCCACGACCTTCGGCCGGAAGCTGCGGCGCGCCTCGCCACGCTGCATGAGGAGCGCGTTCGGATTCCATCCGAAGTTCTTCAGGCCCACGACGACGATCCGCTTCGCGCCGAGCTTCCGGTAGAGCGCGACGTCCTCGGCCCAGCACTCCGTCTCGAACGCGCCGAGCACGAAGATCGCGATGTCCGACTCGGCAAGCGCTCGCCGGGTCTTCTCGGGAATCGCGTCGGCGCTTCCCTTGCAGGAGATCTCGTCCTTCCACAAGACCTTGTGGTAGGAGAACTCGTGGCCCGGGAGATAGCCGTTCTCGAGGATGCAGTTGACGAAGTCGCGCGCGAAGCTGTTGCCGAGGATCAGGACGTTCGGCTTCGCTTCGTCGGTGAACGGCGCATCCTGCAGCTTGTAGACGCGATCGACGTAGTCGGCACGCCGCATGGTGCGGCCATCGCCGTCGGTGATGACGGGGAGTTCGGGCACCCGGTGCCGGAATCCCTGCGCGCGGTCCATCACGAGGCCGGCGCCGCCGAGCAATGCACCGCCGGTGATCGTGAAGGCGAACACGTGCGTGCGTGTCCATCCACCGCTTTGCCGGAACGGGCGCTCGACGAATCTCCAGGACAGATAGGCGAGCGGAAAGGCGACTGCGACGGCTGCAAGCGACATCGCGAGCGTCGGGTGCTCGGCGCTGGTTACCCGGAGGTACGCGAGCAGCGGCTGATGCCAGAGGTAGAGGCTGTAGCTGATGAGTCCGATTCCCACGACGATCGGTTGGCAGAGAAGCCTCGCTCCCGGGACTTTCTCGCTTGCGAAGGCGATGACCAGCATCGTTCCCACGACAGGAACCAGCGAGAGCGCGCCGGGCAGCCGAGTCGAGCTGTCGAAGAGCGCAACCGATGCCGCGATCATGGCGAGGCCGGCGATCGTCAGCGCGCCGCGTGTCCGGATGCCGAGCCGCGCGCCGAGATCGCCGCGACGCAACTCGAGATGGCTCAGCATCGCGCCGGCGAGCAACTCGAACGCGCGCGTGTGCAGCATGAAGAACGCCGTCTGCGGCGAGCGCGACATCGTCCACTCGGCGAGCGCGAGGCTCGCGATCGCCATGCCGCCGAGCACCCAGCCGGTCCAGCCCCGCCTATGCACCGCGAGCAGGATCCACGGGAAGATGAGGTAGAACTGCTCCTCGACCCCCAGGCTCCAGGTGTGGAGCAGGGGCTTCAGTTCGGTCGAAAGGTCCCAGTAGCCCGACGTGAGCAGGAGCAGCACGTTGTTCGCGGAGAGGACCGTCGCGAACGTGCTCTGGCCGAGGTTCTCGAGGTCGTCCGGCATGAGGAGCACCCACCCGGCCAGCAGGCATGCGACGAGCACCACGTAGAGCGCGGGAATGATCCGTCGCGCCCGCCGCTCGAGGAAGTGCACGATCGAGAAGCCGCCCTTCTCGATGTCGCGCAGCAGGATGCCCGTGATCAGGTAGCCGCTGATGACGAAGAAGACATCAACGCCCAGGAATCCGCCGGCGAACCCCGGCACTCCGGCGTGGAAGGCGAGCACTGGCAGCACGGCCCAGGCCCGCAGTCCGTCAACTTCCCTTCGATAGCGCAGCATGCGTGGGGGTCCTTCGGCAGAAGCGGTCCCTGTTGTGAACTCTCTCGATCATAATCTCTCTCGTCGCCTCATTACGGGTACCTACGGCGTGCTCCGCCGCGTTTTTCGTCTGGGTCGCGGTGGCGTTCAGGCGGCCGAGCCGGCTCGCGGCGCATCGATTCGCGCCATCGCGCGGCCGTCACCCCCAGTTTGTCAGCAGGACGCCGATGTCCGACGACGAGGTGAATCCATCGCCATCGAGGTCGCCTTCCGGGGTGCCCCACGTGCTGAGGAGGATCCCGAGGTCGACGGAGTTCACCACGCCATCGCCGTTGAAGTCGCCGGGCTTGCGGCATGTCATGCACTGCGTCTCTGCCTGCGCAGCGCAGGTGTTGTCCCATTCGATGTTGCAGCAGAAGCTGTCGGCCGCGCAGATGAGTTCGCAGCAGGCGGCGTCCGAGCACGCGGCCGTCGCGTGACCGGTGCAGCAGTCGCCGGCGCCCGGGGCGCCGCAGACCTCAGAGCACGGTGCGCATGCGGTCATCGCCGCCTCCGCGCAGTTTGCGTCCCACTCCGATTCGCAGCAGAATGGATCTTGCGCGCACACGGTCGCGCAGCAGGTGGCGTCCGAGCAGGAAGGCGTCGGATGCGCCGCGCAGCAGTCGCCGCTCGACGCGGCTCCGCATCCCGGGCCGCAGACGCCGCAGACTTGCCGCGCCGTCTGCGCGCAGGCGTTGTCCCACGCCTGCGAGCAGCACACGGGGTCGACGAGGCAGATCGAGAGGCAGCAGCGGTCGTCCGAGCAACCTGGCGTCGTGCGGGCGGTGCAGCAGCTTCCGGCCGCCGGGTTGCCGCACGCGCCGCCGCAGTCGCCGCAGAGGATGTCGGCCGCTTCCGCGCAGGTCGCGTCCCACGCTTCATCGCAGCAGAAGCCGTCGAGCGAGCAGACGGCCGAGCAGCAGAGCTCGTCCGCGCAGGATGGCGTGGTCTTGGCGGCGCAGCAGCTTCCCGCGTCGGGCTCGCCGCAACCGATGCCGCACACGCCGCAGATCTGGGTTGCCTTGTTCGCGCACACGGCGTCCCACTCCGATTCGCAGCAGAACGCGTCCATCGCGCAGACGGCGTTGCAGCAGGTGGCGTCGTCGCAGGAAGGCCCGTCGTGCGGCACGCAGCATGCGCCCGTGATCGGGCTCCCGCACTCGTCCGCACAGACGCCGCAGTATTCGATCGCAAGCGACGCGCAGCTCGCGTCCCACTCGACGTCGCAGCAGAAGCTGTCGGCGGCGCACACCGGCACGCAGCAGGCAGGGTCGGCGCAGGCCGGGGTCGCGTGCGCCTCGCAGCAGTTCCCGGCGGCCGGGTCGCCGCAGCCGACGCCGCAGACGCCGCAGACGATCTGCGCGTTGAACGCGCATTGCGCGTCCCACTGGGTCTCGCAACAGAAGGGGTCGACCGAGCAGAGTCCTTCGCAGCAGTCGGGGTTGTTGCACCCCGGCTCGTCGTGCGGAATGCAGCAGTCGCCGCTGTCGGGGTCGCCGCAGGGATCGGCGCAGATGCCGCAGATCTTCTCGGCCGCAGCGGCGCAGTACTGATCCCACTGGCCATCGCAGCAGAAGGCATCCTGCGAGCAGACGATCGAGCAGCAGGGTGCGTTCGAACAGGCCGGCGTCGTCTTCGGCGCGCAGCAGTTGCCGGCGTTCGGATTGCCGCATCCGACGCCGCAGACGCCGCAGTAGGTCTGCGCCGTCGCGGCGCACATCGCGTCCCAGCGCGTGGTGCAGCAGAAGGGGTCGGCCGCGCAGATCGCCTGGCAGCAGTTCGGCTCTGAGCAGCCGCGACCGTTGTGCGCGAAGCAGCAACTCTGCTGGATGCCGCACTGCGCGAAAGCACTCTTCGCCGAGGCCAGCGAAAGCGCAAGCGCGAGCACGAGCATGGCCACGGCGCTGCGCGCGAACTCGCACGCGCGGATGGCGGCCGGACGTGCGGTGGCGTGAGGATGCTTGGTGCGGCAGGCTGACGACATACGACTCTCGTCCGCTCAATCCAGAGCTGGCTTTGGGATCGACGCTCCCCCCAATCTCGTTGGGGTTGGGAGACTCGCCGACTATGACGCAGGAATCTCCGTAAGTCATGGTGGAGAGGGCGTTTACTCTAAATTGGCCTTCCCGCGTTTCCCGATGCGGGGCCATGTCCCATAGGTGGTCGAGGGGGAGGTCCTGAAACCAGAAGCGGGAGGCCGGGGCCGCGAGGGGGGCGCGTACCGGGGCGAGGCTCTGTCTGACGGATCCGCCGGGGTTCGATCCGCACGGCATTCCGGCAGGCCATGATCAGGCCATGATCAACCCATGATCAGGCCATGATCAACCCATGATCAGGCCATGATCTGTCGTCCTCGGGTTCAACTCGATGCATCGCGCCGTTGGATCGTTGGGGATCCAGCTTCGTTCCCCCTCTTTCACACCCGAGCGGCGACGGAGGGGTCGCGCGGCAGGAAGGCATCGTCGTCGCGAGCGGGCATGGACGTGGTATACTCTCCTCCCGCTTCGGACGTGAGAGCCCGAGGCGGTCTGCGCTGGTTGTCGACGACCTCGATTTCACTCGCAGACCACACGATGGCCCCATCGTCTAGCCTGGTTCAGGACATATCCCTCTCACGGATAGAACAGGGGTTCGAATCCCCTTGGGGTCACTCAACGCACAGGGCCGCGGCAATCGCCGCGGCCCTGTGCGTTGAGTGACCAGTGTCCCGCATGGGGCGGCGTACGGCCCGACGACGGACGGGGCGCGACCGCCCCATGCGGTCCACGTGCAGTCGCGCGCTCGTCGCTGGGCGTGGTCGTCGCAGCGCGGCGCCGCGCGCCGCGCGCTCCGAGCACGCCCGACTCGTCGCAGCGACTGCACCCCAAAGGATTCGGATCCTCGGCGTCGGCTTCGCGCCTCCGCCTCGGATTTCGAATCCCCTTGGGTCACTGAAACGACACGGCCGCGGCTTTGCCCGCGGCCGTTGTCGTTTCGATGACTTTTGGCGCTTCAGGAAATCGTGTGGGTGAACTGCGATGGAGGCGCCGATCGGGCTCCGGTTTTCTCAC
>JBIKXP010000136.1:0-9066 GCA_044355685.1 Phycisphaerales bacterium | reverse complement strand
GTGGGTGAACTGCGATGGAGGCGCCGATCGGGCTCCGGTTTTCTCACGGAGGCACGGAGGCACGGAGGAAGGACGAGAACCCGAAGACTGCGAGCGATGCGAGGACGCGGAAAGACGCGAGAAGACGCGAGAAGTCATCCCTCCTCTTCGCCGAGGCCGCCTCCGTGCCTCTGTGCCTCCGTGAGAGACCTCGAGACCGTCAGCCGCACGCCGCCCGGCGAGGGCCGACGGTTCCATCGCCCACACGAAAGCCTGAAGACCCGGAAAGATGAACCACCCCCGGATCCGCGAGGGACCCGGGGGCGGGGAGTGCGTTTGCGCTCGTCGAAACGGATTACTTCTTGGTGTCGGCGCCCGACTGCGGGGCCTTCACCGGAGCGGTCGGGAGGAGCACGGTGTCGATCGCGTGGATGACGCCGTTCGAGGTCTCGACATCGGCGATCGCGACCGTCGCGCTGCCGAGCATGACCTTGCCGTCCTTGACGGTGACCTTCACCGGGCTGCCGAGCACGGTCGGAACTTCGCTCATCTTCACGACCTGGTCGGAGTAGGCGGCGACGCCCGGAACGACGTGGTAGGTGAGGATCTCGATGAGCGCCTTCTTGTTCTCCGGCTTGAGGAGATTCTCAAGCGTGCCGGCCGGGAGCTTCGCGAAGGCGGCGTCGGTCGGCGCGAGCACCGTGAACGGACCCTTGCCCGAGAGCGTCTCGACGAGGCCGGCGGCCTTGACCGCGGCGACGAGCGTGTTGAACGAGCCGTTCGAAGCGGCGACCTCGACGATGTTCTTGTCGTTCGGGAGGATCACGGTGTCGATCACGTGGATCACGCCGTTGGTGCAGGCGATGTCGGTGGCGACGACGTTGGCGCCGTCGACGGTGACCTTGCCGCCCTGCGCCTTGATGTCGACGCGCTGGCCCTGGACCGTTCCCGCGTTCGTGAGCTTCACGACGTCGGCGGCCATGACCTTGCCCGCCACGACGTGGTAGGTGAGGATCGAGGCGAGCTTCGCCTTGTTCTCCGGCTTCAGAAGGTTCTCGACGGTGCCGGCGGGGAGCTTCGCGAAGGCTTCGTCGGTCGGTGCGAACACGGTGAACGTGCCGCCCGAGAGCGTCTCGGCGAGGCCGGCGGCCTGCACGGCAGCGACGAGCGTCTTGAAGTTGCCCGCGCCGACGGCGGTGTCGACGATGTTCTTGGTGGCGGCGGCGGCCTTCGCCGGAGCGGCGCCTTGGGCCGAGGCCGTCGAGGCGACGCCGAGTGCGAGGATGCAGGAAGAAGCGAGAGTGATGAGCTTGAGCATGAGTGTCTCTACGGAACGAGAGCCGGAAAGGACCGGCGCCTTACGGACCTCCGCGACCGGGGAGGGGACGGCGATGCAGCGCGATTTCGACAAGGCGATGCGGGACAGCAACACCAGTGGCGACGTGCCACCGCATGTTCCACCAACTGTGGATTCGACTTGGTCCGCCTGACATCGGAGCGGACGCCCCTTGACTTCGTCGAAGCCGAGGGGATCGGATGCAGTGACGGATGAAAGCGCGCGCGGATTCCGTCCTCGCGTGCGATTCCACGATCGCGCGCTTGCTGTATCGTCCTCGCATGAGCGATCGCGGACTCACGCCGAGCAATTCAGCCGACGATGAGCGTTGCGCGAGTGCGGAAACGTCCGATGACGAACTGAAGGCGGAGATCGATGAAGGCTCGACGGCCGCCGCGTCGTGGGGCAGGATCCTCGGCCCGGTGCTCGCCTGCGTCGCGGTCGGACTGACCCACCCGCAGCTTCTCGCGTGGGGCGGGCTCAGCGTCGATGCGTCATGGACGCTTGCGATCCTCGTGCTGATGGCGGTGTGGTGGGTCACGCTCGCGGTCGAGCCGGCCGTCACCGGCATGATTCCCTTCGTCGCCTTCGCGATCCTCGGGATCGGCAAGGCGTCGGAGATCGCGGCGCCGTATGCGAACGACGTGATCTTCCTGTTCGCCGGCGGCGCGCTCATCGGACTCGCGCTCGAGCGCACCGGAGTGTCGGCGCGGATCGCGACGGTGCTCGTTCGACTCGCCGGTCGCTCGCCCTTCCGCGTGCTCTCCGCCGTCATGCTCGCGACGGCGCTGTTGAGCGCATTCGTCTCGAACCTCGCGACGGCCGCGACGATGATGCCGCTGGCGATCGCGCTCGGAGCGCGTGCGCGCGCCGATGCGCGCACCGACGCGGAACGGGCGGCCGCCGGACGCTTTCTCACATCGCTCCTTCTCGGCGTCGCCTTCGCGTCGAGCATCGGCGGCGCGCTGACGGTGATCGGAAGCCCTCCCAATCCGATCGCAGTCGAGTGGCTTCGCAAGAATGGCGAGGAGATCAGTTTCGTCGGCTGGCTTCGCTTCAGCGCGCCGGCAACGGCGGTGTTCCTACCGATCGCCGTCGTCGTGCTCGGAGTCTGGCTCTTTCCGGCGCGCGGCGTCAGCGTGGCGCGCCTCGACACGACCACGCCGCCGCTTGGCCGCGATGGATTCGCGGCGCTGGTCGTGTTCCTGCTGGCGGTCGCCGCATGGGTGACCCGGCCGCTCTACGGCGACCAGCTCAAGGTCGTGAGCGATGGAACGATCGCGGTGACCGCGGGGTTGCTGCTCTTCCTGATCCCGAGCGCCGCGCGTCGGGGGGCGCGCATCCTCGCGCCATCGGCGTTCGCGCGCATCCCGTGGCGCGTGCTCGTGCTCTTCGGCGGCGGTCTCTGCCTTGCGGACGCGATGCAGCGAACCGGACTCTCGACGGCGCTTGGAGACATGATCTCAAGCGCCGGAACGTTGCCGTCGATCGCGGTCCTCGCGATTCTGGTGGTGCTTCTTGTCCTCGCGAGCGAGGTTGCGTCGAACACGACGCTCACCGCGATGGCAGTGCCGATCGTCGGCGCGCTTGCGCCGGGACTTGGGGTCGAGGCGAAGACACTCGTGATTCCCGCTGCATTCGCGGCGAGCTGGGCGTTCGCGATGCCGGTCGGCACGCCGCCCAACGCGCTCGTCTATGGAAGCGGGCGCCTCCGCGCGCGCGACATGATGCGCGCAGGCATCGTGCTTGATCTCGTCGCGATGGTGGTGATCGTGACGATGGCGACCCTTCTGCTCTGAGCAGTCTCGGTCTGGCGGTTCGCGCAGCCACGCGTTGGGATCGCGCCCCATCGCCCGTCTCGGCGGCGCGGATCGCGACGCGCGACAGCTCGAACGCGCGCGGCGAGCCGTCGTCGAGATCGGTGGTGTTCACGACGAGCATGCGGCCCTCGCGGCCCTCGTGGGCGATGCGTGCGATCCGCTCCGCATCGATCGCGGTGCGCAGCTCGCGCTCGAGGCCCGGTACCTCGGCGAAGCTCTCGTTCGCGGGCAGGAAGAACAGCAGCCCGCGCTCGCGGACCCAGTCGCGCTTCGGGTTCGTGTAGAGATGCAGCACCTCGGCGTAGTCCTGCTCGCCGCCGAGGTAGGTGAACGGCGCGATCAGCGCGCCCGTCGAGACGCCTGAGACGATCTCGAAGCGCGGGCGCGGGATTCCGCCCTCCCGAACCTCGCCCCAGCCCTTCAGGAAGCCGGCTCCAAAGGCGCCGAAGTCGCCTCCGCCCGAGAGGACCAGGATGTCGCAGGTGGGCGGCTCGCCCGAGCCGGCCGCCTTCCGTGCCTCGTACTCGCCGCGGTGCTCGACGAAGACCTCGACCGTGCCGGCCGAGACGTCGAGGACCACGTCGGTGACGTGCCAGGGTGCGGAGATGCCGAGGATCTTGGCGTAGAGCTCGCGGTCGCGCATGGCGCGAAGGTACGGGCCGAGAGGGCCACGGCGAAGGCCGTCAGGGCGGGGTTACCCACACGAATTCCTGAAGACCCGAAAAACACCGCGCGGCATCCGGAGATGGATGCCGCGCGGGATGCTTGCGTGCTGTCGGGAAAGCCGATCAACGGCGACGACGGCGGGCAGCGAGGCCAGCCACGCCGAGGAGCGCCATCGCGCCCGGGGCCGGAACCGGAACAGCGTCCACGCCGTGGAGCGTGACGGTGCCAGTCCAGGTGCCCGAGGTGCCGCCGGCGCCGTAGCCGTTGCCGATCCACACGGTGCCGTCGACGCCGGCGTTGCCGGTGAAGGTGAGATTGCTCGCGAGGCTCACCGTGCCGATCGAGGTCGTGCCAGGAGCGCCCGAGCCACCGTTCGGCCAGGAGTAACGATCGGCGGCGTTGAGGTCCGAGAAGCCGCCGATCTGGAGCAGTCCGTCGAACCCGAGCGGGAAGACATCGACGTAGACGCAGAGGTCGTCGGCGTAGGTGAAGTTGGTCGAAGCGTTCAGCGTGACGTTGATCGAAGCGCCCGTGAGGGTGCCGACAATGTTCGTGGTCGTGTAGTCGACGAACGTGTTGAAGCTGAAGCCAGCGAAGGTCTGATTCGTGAGGGTGATGGTGATGTCGGCAGAGGCGGCCGAGGCGATCACGGCAGCCATGCTGCCAGCAGCGAGGGTGAACTTCATCTTTAAATCTCTCCGAGGGATGCGGGCTCGAGGCCTAGGGGGAACACGGGCTCGAGGCCTAGGGAAGGAAACATACGATCGGATCTTGTGCTCGGCACAAGACCGCTAGGGACACAGGACGCGGCGTATGGACCAACGCCGTGACTCTCTCTTCCGCGAACCCTAGGACAACGCAACGCGGAGGCCTCGGCCAAGGACCGAAACCCACGGGGCAGCGTCGACGCAGCGGTACCGCGATCGACCCTTCGCCCTCCTCCGAACCTAAAGTGTCACCGAAGCGGGTGCTGTCAAGCGCAGGCCGCAAAGTTCCTTCAAATCGAAAGCACGACTCAGATGGAACTGGTTCTCGGACTATTTGAGCCACTGGATCCCGATCTGCGCCGATCTCGGCGCCAAACTCCTATCTCCCAATCCGACTGGGCTTTGTATCTTCGGAGTTCCCATGCCGATCCGCGGTAACGAGCCCCCAACCGATGCGAGCGCCCTTGAGGCGCTCTTGGCTCGGCAGCGCTTCGCAGAGGCGGCGGCCCTCGCCTCCCAGATGCTGACCCGCTCGCCGCGGCAGTTGGCGGCCCATGTCGGACTGGTCCGCGCCCTCCTCCCGACCGGTCGCCTCGGTGCGGTGGAGTCGGCGGTGGATCGCGGGCTGCGGGTGGCCCCCGACGACCCCCAGCTCCAGCAGTTGAAGGCGATCGTCGACCACCGTCTCGGACGGAGCGCGGCCTCCATCGATCGGCTCCGCGCGCTGCGGGCGAAGCGGCCGCCCAACGAGGCCGAGGTCGTGTTCGCGCTGGCCGAGGTTCTCCATCGCGCGGCACGGCGCGACGAGCTCGAGGCGCTGATCGCCGAGGGCGGCGCGTGGGTGAGCGATGAGCGCGCCGCCTTCTTCATCGCGCGGACGATTCTCAAGACCGACCGTGCGCGCGCGCTCGCCGAACTCGATCGCATCGCCCGCGCGGCGCGAAGCCCGCTCCTCAAGCGCATCGCCGGATTCGAGGCCGTGCGCGTGCTCGACGCCGACGGGCGCTACCGCGAGGCATTCGAGCTCGCGCAGTTCATCCACGCCGAGACGACGCCGCGGCACGACCTCGGCGGGCTCGAGACGGATGCCGCCGAGCAGGCGCGGTTCCTCGAGCGCGCGCGTGGCGCGTTCGTTCCGAAGGCTGCGTCGGTCGACCGCACCGCGCTGGTCGTCGGAATGCCGCGCAGCGGCACCACGCTGCTCGAGCAGATGCTCGACCGTCATCCCGCGATCTCGGGCATCGGCGAGTACGAGGGTGTGTTCACGATCCACGAGGCGCTCGTCGGGATCGGGCTGTGGCCGTCGGGGCTCCGTTCGCTCGAGCGTGCGGACGCCGAGCGGCTCGCGGCCGAGTACCTCGACGGCGCCCGCTCCCGCAGGCGAGCCGGCGCGGAGTGGACCTTCGACAAGACGCTCCATGTCTGGCGCGCGCTGCCCGCGATCGCCGTCGTTCTGCCGGGCGCGGCGCTCGTGCGGATCACGCGTGATCCGCGCGATATGGCGATCAGCATGTTCCTGTCGAACTTCCACCCGCAGTCGTACGGCTTTACCGCGAGCCTCGATGGCATCCGCCGCGTCATCGCGCTCGAGCGCCGCCTGGTGCCGCAGGCGGTCGAGGCGCTTGGCCTGCGGGCGGTGAGCGTGGTCTACGAGGAGCTGGTCGACGCGCCCGAGCGCGAGATCCGCCGCGTGCTCGATCTTCTCGGGCTGCCCTTCGATCCGTGCGTTCTGGCGCCCGAGTCGAACCCGCGCACCGTGCTCACGCTGTCGCACGAGCAGGTGCGCCGTCCGATCAACCGCACGAGCATCGGGCGCTGGAGGAACTACGCCTTTGCGTTCGGCCCTGAATGGGACGTGCGTGCTGTCTGATCGAGGGGGACGCCGCTCATCCATGCGGTCAGGCTGCACCACGAAGGGCGAGCCGACGCATCGAAGTGGCTCAGCGCCGGCGCCAACGCGCGGCGATCGCCGCGGCGCCAAGCAGCGCGAGCGCGCCCGGTGCGGGAATCGGCACGGCGTTGACGCCGTGCAACGTGACGGTTCCCGTCCACGTTCCCGACGACATTCCGTTTCCGAAGCCGTTTCCGATCCACACCGTTCCGTCGAGCCCCCGGTTGCCCGAGAACGCGAGCGTCGATGCAAGGTTCACGGTCCCGATCGCCGTCGTTCCGGCGTTCGAGGAACTGCCACTCGGCCAGGAGAAGCGCTGCGCGGCGTTCAGGCTGTTGAAGCCGCCGATCTGCAGGAGTCCATTCGAGGCGATCGGCTCGACGTCGACGTACACGCAGAGATCATCGGCGTACGTGCTGTCGACCGAACCGTTGAGTACGACATTGATCGACGCGCCGGTCAGCGTGCCGACGATGTTGAACTGGCTGTAGTCGACGAAGCGGGAGAAGCTCCAGCCCGAGAAGGACGTGTTGTCGAGCGTGAAAGTGATGTCGGCGGAAGCCGCGCCCGTGAGCGCGGCGGCCGCGCTCATGGCGGCGATACAACAACCGTTGGCGGTGGACCTCATCTCTTTTCCCTCCTCATGTGGCGACACGGATGCGGCGCGGCCCGACGCGCGCGGAGTTGCCTCCGGCGCGGCTCGGCGACCGAACCTCGTCACAACTGTGACGCGCATCTCGGGCTTGTCAAACCAAACGGCGCGATTCGCACGACCCACCGAGATATCGCACGTGGAACTCGTTTTCGGACCGGGCTGCCCCGCGCGATCAGGCGGGGTTGTCCGGCGCCCCGCGCTGCAGGAGCGCGAGGAGTTCCGCGTGCAATCCACGCGATGCCGCCACGGCGCTGCCGCCGTGAATGTCGGCGCGGCCATGCCAATCGGTGAAGACGCCACCGGCTTCCGAGAAGATGATCGGAAACGGGCCGGAATCCCACGGGTTCATCACGGGGTCGAACCACGCGTCGGCCCGCCCGGTGGCGACGAGCACTCCGCCGTAGCAGTCGCTCCAGCCGCGCACGCGCCCGGTGGCGCGCGCGACCTCGACAAGCGCGTCGCTGCGGCCCGCGCGCTCGAAGTACTCGAGGCCCGTCGTGCACACGAGCGCGTTCGCAAGCGGCACCGCAGCGCGCACGCGCGCGGCGGTGCGGTGGATCGCGCCATCGGCGCCGCGGCGTTCCCACCACGCGCCGTGACCGCGCGCCGCCCAGACGTTCTCGCCGAGCGCGGGCATCGCGCAGATTCCCGCCACCACGATGCGCGAGGCACGGTCGTCGAACTCAAGCCCGATCAGTGTTCCGAAGAGCGGGACACCCGCTGCGAACGCGATGGTGCCGTCGATCGGATCGATCACCCAGCGGTAGCCGCTGGTGCCTTCCTCGGCGCCATGCTCTTCGCCAAGCAGGCCGTCGTTCGGGAAGTCGGCGCGGATCTGGCCGCGCAGCAGCGACTCGATCTCGAGATCCGCCTCGGTGACGGGCGACGCGTCGGCCTTCGCGTGCACGGCGAGCGAACGCGACTGGAAGTGCTTCATCGCCACCGTTCCCGCGCGGTCGGCGAGCGTGCGCATGAGCGAGATGCGCGAATCAAGCGCGGCGTGTTCCGGGCCGAGGGCCGTGGTCATCGGCGGATCGTACTTGCTTGTCCGGATCCTCCGTTGCACGGCGCATCCGGGGGCACGGTTCGCGCGGCATACATGCGTTGCAGGCGCCAGGAGGCGAGCAGCGCACCTGCGGCCGCGAGAAGAAAGCTGGCCATGTCCGCGATCGCGACAGGATCGAGTTCGCTCGAGAGGCGGCGGGGAGCCTGCGTCTCCAAAAATCTGTCGCGCAAGGCGACCATGAAGGTGTCGGCGTTCTCAGGAAGCCGGGCGAACTCCGCGTAGAGGAGCGCGGCAGCGTCCTCGGTCGAGAGCAGGGTCACAGACACCGGTAGCGCGCCGCGGATCAGGAGCGTTGGACGGGTCTTGAAGATCGGGTAGGGAATCCCGAAGTCCGATGTCCTTCGCGAGAAGACTCCTGCCCACACGTCTTCGGAAATCTCGCGCGGAGGGATGTCGCGATCGACCAGCGTCGCACGCCAGGGCGGCGTGCCCGCGTCGGGATCATGCGTGAAGGAGGCGATCACCTTGACCGGCTCGATCCTGCCCGTCCTGATCGGCAGAAGGACGCTGCCGAGGCGCGTCAGGCACCAGCCGGTGCATGCCAGCAGAATCGTCCAAAGCAGCCACTGGGGCATCCGTCGACGGGCATCGGGCATCAGACAGAACCTACTGCTTGTTCGCGGCCGCGCCCGTGGTTGCCGCGTACTTCTCGCTGATTCTTGCGAGTTCGCCCGATTTGACGAGCGCTGTCACAGCGGTAGCCAAGGCCTCGCGCAGCGCAGCGTCGTCGGCGCGGCAGAGGATCACGGTCGGCTCCGGGGAGAGCCGGACCACACGGAACGCCGGATCGCGCGCGGCGCGTGCCTCGAGCGCCAGCGCGTCGCCCGCGAGGCCATCGAGCTCGCCCTTCGTGATCTTCGTCGCGAGCGCGCCTTCCGGCTCGGTTGAGAACAGCGGCTTCGCATTCGGATGCTGCGATGCGAGGAAAAGCGCGGCGGTGGAGTTC
>JBIKXP010000325.1:0-2723 GCA_044355685.1 Phycisphaerales bacterium | reverse complement strand
CGTCGAGCGATCGAGCGTGGGCAGGTTCTGGCGCGTCAGCGCCAGCACCGCGGGGTGATGCGTGAGCCGCATCGCCACACGCCAGCACGCGTTGACCTCGTTCGCGTCACACGGCCGGAACACGTGCATGCCGGGAATCGCGCGCAGACCGACGAGTTGCTCGATCGGCTGGTGCGTCGGGCCGTCCTCGCCGACATAGATCGAGTCGTGCGTGAAAATGTGGAGGACCGGAAGCTCCATGATGGAACTCAGGCGAATCGCGCCGCGGGCGTAGTCGCTGAAGATCAGGAACCCGGCGCCGTACGGCCGCAGGCCCGACAGCGCGAGGCCATTGCACACAGCGGCCATCGCGTGCTCGCGGATGCCGAAGTGCAGGTTGCGGCCAAGGCGATTGCCCTTCTGGAAGCTGCCTGCGCCCTCGAAGGTGAGGAGGGTCTTGGTGCTGGGTGCCAAGTCGGCCGAGCCGCCGACTACCCACGGCACGTTCTTCGCGATTGAATTGAGCGTGGCACCCGAGGTGTTGCGCGTGGCGTTGCCCTTCGCATCCGCCGCCGCCGGCTTGAGATCCTTGTCCCAGCCTTCGGGAAGCTCGCGCGCAAGCATCGTGCGCACTTCGTCGGCGAGCCAGGGATATGCCTTCCCGTACGCCTCGAGCCGGGCATTCCACTCCGAGCTCGCCGCTGCGCCGCGGTGGCCGAGCTTCTCCGCGAAGCGCGCGCGCACGCCGTCCGGCACCAGGAACTTCGCGTCCTCGGGCCAGCCGTAGTTGCGCTTCGTGACCTTGATCTCCTCTTCGCCGAGCGGCTCTCCGTGCGCGCTCGCGGTGTCCTGCTTCTTGGGCGAACCGTAGCCGATGTGGCTGTCGACGATGATCATCGTCGGGCGATCGGTGTTGCGACGCGCAGACTCGTATGCGCGCGCAAGCTGCGCCAGGTCGTTGGCATCGCCCACGCGCAAGACGTTCCAGCCGTAGCCGGCGAAGCGCGCCGCGACGTCGTCGGAGTACGCAAGGTCGGTCTTGCCCTCGATCGTGATGCGGTTCGAGTCGTAGATCCAGCAGAGATTCGCAAGGCCGAGGTGCCCGGCAAGCGACGCCGCCTCCGTCGAGATTCCCTCCATCAGGCAGCCGTCGCCGCAGATCGTCCAGACGCGGTAGTCGAAGAGCGTGTAGCCCGGGCGGTTGTAGCGCGCGCCAAGCCACTGCGACGCGATCGCCATGCCGACGCTTGTCGCGAGCCCTTGGCCGAGCGGGCCCGTCGTCGTCTCGACGCCAGTCGTGAGATGGCTCTCGGGGTGACCGGGGCACACCGAACCGAGCTGGCGGAAGCGCTTGAGTTCCTCGAGCGGAACCGACGGTTCGCCCGTCGGGTGCCCGTGATGGTCGAGCTTCTGCACGCCGGCCAGATGCAGAAGCGAGTAGAGCAGCATCGACGCGTGGCCGTTCGACAGCACGAATCGATCGCGGTTTGCCCACTTCGGCTGCATGGGGTCGTAGCGCAGCGCCTCTTGCCATAGCGCGTAGGCGACGGGCGCGAGGCCCATCGGGGCGCCGGGATGCCCCGAGTCGGCCGCCTGGACGGCGTCCATCGACAGCGTGCGGATCGTGTTGATGGCGAGGTTGTCGATCGCAGGCGTCCCCATCGGGGTGCCTGCGTCCTGCATCGGGAACGCGGCGGGCGTGGCTGTGGTCATGGCGGTGATCGCGGGTTGGTTCATCGGGCGCTGCGCGGATGGTACGGATGCCACCCCTTGCCTGCATGAACAGAGGCCACGGCAGGCGTAGCCCGGCCCGGAGAAGTCATCTCGGAAGGCAGCATCAGGCGCAGATCCCCGATCGTCCCGGTCGGCGCGTTCTGGAGCATGACCGCTGCTCGAAGGCGGATCTCGGGGCCAAAGCCGGGTCCGCAGCGGGGTTTGGCATCGCTGTCGTCCGTGTCTCCGTGGACTGGCAAACGGATGTGCGTCGAGCCCCGGATCGAGGCTGTGCCTCTGCGCCGATGGAAGTCAGGTGTTGAGCCGCACTGCCAGTTCGGTGCGGCGCGAGACGCCGAGCTTCGCGTAGACGCGCTTCCCGACCGAGGCAATCGTGTTCACAGAGAGCCCGAACTGGGCCGCGATCTCGGGGCGGCTGAGCCCCTGCGAAAGCGCAAGCGCCACGTCCTTCTCCCTCGGCGTCAGCCGATCGAGGCGGCGCTCCTTCACGCTTTTCGCAAGTGCCGGCGCCTCGTGCGAGGCAACAAAGTAGATGGAGGCGAGAGGGAGCAGCCCTGGAGACGCCGGTCCCACGTCGCACTGCAACTGGTAGTTGCAGTCCTGCGGCTCAAGTTCTTCCGAGATCTGCTGTCGACTCGTGACCTTCTCCATAAAGCGATCGAGACGATTGAGGATCTGCTTCAGCTCCGCAACCTCCTCCGCCGTGACCTTGAGCGGCAGGTAGCAGCGGTAGTGGAACCCCGGAACACCGAGCGGCCGCACTCCACGCGATTCCTCAATCTTCGCACGCGCATACTCGGTCATCAGCGCGTCAAGTTCCTCAACCAAGGCGGCCTGCCGCTTGTCGGAGCCGTCGAACGTGATGATGAAGGCATCGCCGAGTACGTAGAAGGCGGGTTCTCGCCGGTCAGCGTCTACGGGTCGACGGCCGATCATTCCCGCGTCCTGCAAGAGATCGAGTGCCTGACGCAACGCAGTAAACTCAATCCCACCCACCTTGCCCAACTCAC
>JBIKXP010000324.1:0-2733 GCA_044355685.1 Phycisphaerales bacterium | reverse complement strand
CCTCGGTCGTCGCAGGCGACGAGAAGGCTGGCGATGGCGGCGGCGACTGCGGAGAACGCTGCGAAGGTGAGGCGCATGGCAAGAGTGTAAGCCGGGCGGGTAAGGTGCGCGGGTCCCCGATGCAGAGCGTCCCCACCGCACAGCACCCCGCACAGCACCCCGCAGAGCAGCCCGCGCTGCAGCTTGCGCTCCGGAATGCCTCACGCAGTTTCGGCAGCGTGCACGCGGTCGACCGGGTTTCGCTCGTCTGCGCTCGCGGCGCGTTCACGGCGCTGGTCGGTCCCTCGGGCTGCGGAAAGACCACGATTCTTCGGCTCCTCGCCGGACTCGATGCTCCGGACGGCGGATCGTGCGATCGCCCGACGCAGGGCGGACTCGCCACCGGTTTCCTCTTCCAGGAGCCGAGGCTTCTCGCGTGGCGCACCGTGCGCGAGAACGTGGCGCTGCCGCTCGAACTCGCCGGCATCGGAAGGGACGAACGCCTCACGCGCGCCGACGAAGCGCTGCGGCTCGTGCGCCTTTCGGATGCGTCGAGCCGATTTCCCCATCAACTCTCGGGCGGCATGAAGATGCGCGCATCGCTCGCGCGGGCCATCGTCGCGCGTCCGACGCTCCTCTTTCTCGACGAACCCTTCGGCGCGCTCGACGAGGTGACGCGGCACGAACTCGACATGGAGCTGCGCGCGCTCTGGGAGCGGGAGCGGTTCACGGCGGTGCTGGTCACCCACTCGTTGCCGGAGGCCGCATTTCTCGCGGAGCGCATGGTCGTGTTCTCGCCGCGGCCGGCACGCATCGTGGCCGACATCGCGACGCCCGACGGCGCGCGCGACGCGCGCTTCTGGACAAGCGACGCGCTCGGCGCGTGCGTGCGCACGGGAAGCGAAGCCATGCTCCGCGCGATCGAGGAGGCGCGGCGATGAGCGCGCGCGGCACCGACGCCCCGAAGTCGCCAGGCGCACGCGCACTGACCGTGCTCGGGCCAGTCGTCGCGGTGGTGCTTGCGGTGCTCGCGTGGGCCGCCGTCCGGTGGGTGTTTGAACTGAAGGACTTCGTGCTGCCATCGCCGCTCGGCGTCGCGACGGCGTTCCTCGACGACCCCGCGCCCTTCCTGCGCGGCGCGCTGCAATCGGCGACGAGCGCGATGCTCGGCTTCGCGATCGCGGCGATCGGCGGCGTCGTCCTCGGCAGCCTGATCTCGCTCTCGCGCGTCGTCGAGCGCAGCGTCTATCCGCTCACGCTCCTCTTCCAGATGGTGCCGCTGGTCGCGATCGCGCCGCTCTTGGTGCTGTGGTTCGGCTACGGTCGGCCCGCGATCGTCGCGAGTGCGGCGATCGTCTCGATCTTCCCTGTGATCGCCAGCACCGTGGCCGGACTCGGCGCACGCGACCCGAACCTCGACGAACTCTTCCGCGTGCTCGGGGCGGGCCGGCTCGCCACATGGTGGAAGCTCGCGCTGCCCTCCGCCGTCCCATCGATCGTGACCGGACTCAAGATCGCGGCCGGCCTCGCGACCATCGGAACCGTCTGCGGCGAGTTCCTCGCTGGAGAAGGCGGCGAGAACGCGCCGCTCGGGCTCCTGATCACGACGGCGCTGCGCAACTTCCAGACAGACCGCGTGTTCGTCAGCGTGCTGCTCTCCGCCGCGGTCGGTTTCGCAGTCTTCGGCTCGGTGAACCTCGCGGGCAAGCTGCTGCTTGGTCGATGGATGCGGTGACGACGGCCCCGCGCGGCCCGGCGCGGCCTACACTGCGCGCTTCCCCGTCCAGCGCTCGCGCAGGCAACCCGTGCCAGAACACGCCGTCTTCTCACCTCTTGCCTACTGGCCGCTCCTCGCTGGATTCGTCGCGGCCGTGATCCTGCTGCTCGCGCTCGACCTCTTCGTGATCGAGCGCATCGCCGGCGACGGAACGGACCGCGCCTCGGAACGGCGCCGCTTCCTCGTCTCCCTTGCGTGGACGGGTCTCTGCGTCGTCGCCGCGATCGGCGCCGCCTTTGCGTTCCGCGCATTCGCGGCGGCCGAACTCGCGGCGAATCCCGCACTTCTCGAGGGCACGCGCTACGCGAAACTCACCGCGGCCGAGGCGCCGCAGACGTTCCTGCTCGAGTTCCTGACCGGATATCTCGTCGAGATCTCGCTCTCGGTCGACAACCTGTTCGTCTTCCTCGTGATCTTCAGGTTCTTCGGGCTTGACCACGCGAAGCAGCACCGCGTCCTCTTCTGGGGAGTCGTGGGCGCGATCGTGTTCCGCGCCCTCTTCATCGGCGTTGGCAGCGTGCTGGTCCAGTTCCACTGGGTGCTGCTTGCGATGGGCGTGTTCCTCATCTTCACGGGACTCAAGCTCTTCACGAGCGAAGAGAAGGAACTCGAGCCGGCGAAGAACCCGTTCCTGCGCCTTCTCTCGCGGTTCCTGCCCGTCGCGCCGCGGTTCGACGGCACGCGCTTCCTGACGATCGAGAACGGCCGGCGCGCGGCCACGCCGCTGCTCGTCGCGTTGATCGTCGTCGAGACGACCGACATCGCCTTCGCGGTCGACTCGGTGCCTGCGGTGCTCGCGATCTCACAGGAGCCGATCATCGCCTTCGCGTCGAACATCTGCGCGATTCTCGGCCTGCGCGCCATGTTCTTCGTGGTCGCCGAGGCGATGCAGAAGTTCCATCTGCTCAAGTACGGCCTCGGCCTCGTCCTCGTCTGGGTCGGCCTCAAGATGACGGCGCTACCCTACTTCTTCCGGG
>JBIKXP010000323.1:0-2735 GCA_044355685.1 Phycisphaerales bacterium | reverse complement strand
CGCCGCTTCCAGCGAGCCGCCTCGATGCACGCCACGAGGTGCATGACCCAGCCAAGTAGCCCGAAACTCACGAGCCATACCGCTCCAGCCAGCACGAACATCAGGAGCGCGGCGAGGATGCGGCCTTGCACAAGCTGACCGAGCCCGGGGATGAAGAAGCTGCAGATCGCGGCGATGACATTGCCAGCGCTGCCCTGACCCGGACCCGTACTCGATGAGTTGCTCATGAACATTCCTTTCCGGGGTTCGTCCGTCGAGTTTCATCCACGCCGCCGAGTCCGCGCCGAAGCGCGGACGAGCCTACCGACACGCGACATCCACGCCGCCGAGTCCGCGCCGAAGCGCGGACGAGCCTACCGACACGCGACATCCACGCCGCCGAGTCCGCGCCGAAGCGCGGACGAGCCTACAACCACGACTCCACGATCCGCGGCTTCATCGGCTGCTCCGCGCAATCGATGTGCACCATGAAGAATCCACCCCGGTGCTTGCAGACGTTCGGCCACATGACCGCACGATCTGTCTCGGGAATCGGTAGCTTCTCGACGTCCTCGACACGGTGCCACTCGAGCCTGCCCTCATCGAACTCCTGATGGGGGATCTCATCGGGCCGAATCGGCCGCGTCACTTCGAAGAGAAAGATGAGCCAGTGCTCCTCGCCCTGGTACGCACGCTCGCTCACGATCGAGATCAACTTGATCTCGTCGGGCCTGAGCGAGATCGACGCCTCCTCGCGAATCTCGCGCAACGCGCAGTCATGCGGCCCCTCGCCGTCGGCGATCTCAAGCTTCCCGCCGATCGGCGAGTACATGTCGCGGTTCGGCGGCTTGCGGCGATGCAGCAGGAGCAACCGTCCCTCGGTGTCGTAGAGGTAGCAGAGCACCGCGATCTTGTAGGGCATCGAACGCGCGTCGTGCGGGTTCGCCGGCGTCGAGGGCTGTGTCGGGCTCACGCGCGCACCGTTGGCGCCGCCGCGCCCTGCTTCGTCTCAACCGTGACGGCCTCGAGCTTCAGAAGGCCCGAACTCGCGAGGATTTCACCGATCTTGACGACGGTCTCCTTCGACGCCTCCGCAAGCGGCAGGCGCACGGCACCCGAGTCGCGGCCGAGAAGTCGCATCGCGGCCTTGAGCGGCACAGGGTTCACATCGAGCGAGAGCAGCCCCTTCGCCAGCGGGAAGAGCGCCGCGTGCATCTCCTGCGCCTCGATGAATCGGTCGCCGAGGAACGCCTCGCACAGCGCCTGCACGCGCGCAGGCACGAGGTTCGACACCACGCTCACGACGCCAGCGCTGCCGCAGCCAGCGAACGACAGCGTCAACGAGTCGTCGCCCGAGAGAATCGTGATGCCGCAACGCTGGCGGATCTCGCTCGCCGAGTCCATCGATCCCGTCGCTTCCTTGATCGCCACGATGTTCGGATGCCTCGCGAGGCGCGCAACGGTATCGGGGTTGATCGCGACGCCGCAGCGGCCGGGAATGTTGTAGAGCATCACCGGCAGCGCACACGAGTCGGCCACGGTCATGAAGTGGCGGTAGAGACCTTCCTGCGACGGCTTGTTGTAGTACGGGCTCACCTGAAGCCCGGCGTCGGCTCCAACCTCGAACGCAAGCTTCTGCAACGCAACAGCGTGGCGCGTGCAGTTCGAGCCGGCGCCGGCGATCACCTGCAGCCCGCGCTTCTTCCCAAGTTCGACCGCCGTCTCGACGACAAGCCGATGCTCGTCCTCCTCAAGCGTCGGCGACTCGCCGGTCGTCCCGCACGCGACGATGCCGCGCACGCCACCGTCGGCCTGGAAGGCGATCTGCTCGGCAAGGCGAGGCTCGTCGACGGCGATCCCGTCCGACGTGAAGGGCGTCACAATCGCTGTGTAGCAGCCACGAAACTCGATCATGGTGCGGAGTGTAGCGAGAATCGCGCGCGTTTCCCGCATGTTCCCCGCACGAACCCAGCTATCCGCGCGCCGTCGCCCGCATCGCGGCCTTCATCTCGGCGACCGCCGTTCGCAACCCCACGAACACCGCGCGCGACACGATCGCATGTCCGATGTGCAACTCGCGAAGGTTGGGAATTGCGGCAATCGCGCCCACGTTCGCGTAGTTGAGGGCGTGCCCCGCGTTCGGGCGCATCCCGTGCGCAGCCACCGCCTCGACCGCGCGCCGCACCTTCGCAAGCTCCGCAGCGGTGCGCGCGTCGCCCGCGCCAAAGTCATGGTGCGCATGGGCATACGGCCCCGTGTGGATCTCGCAGAAGTCGAATCCCGCCCGTCCGGCCGCAGCAATCTGCCGCTCGTCGGCATCGATGAATGCGCTGACCGCGATGCCCGCGCCCTTCAAGCGCGCGACCGCCTCGCGGATCCGCGCCTCCTGCCCGGCGACATCAAGCCCGCCCTCGGTCGTCACCTCGGCGCGGCGCTCGGGCACGAACATCGACAGCTGCGGCCTCAGCGCGATCGCGATCGTCACCATTTCGTCCGTGGCTGCCATCTCGAGGTTCAGCTTGGTGCGCACCGCCTCCTTGATCCGGGGTAGGTCGGCGTCCTGAATGTGCCGACGATCCTCGCGCAGGTGCACCGTGATTCCATCGGCACCTCCAGCCTCGGCCTCGATCGCGGCCAGCACGGGGTCGGGCTCGTAGGTCTTCCGCGCCTGGCGGACGGTGGCGACATGGTCGATGTTGACGCAAAGTTCAGGCATGATTGAGACCTCCAGCAAGACCGTCAGGATATGCGCGATG
>JBIKXP010000013.1:0-30024 GCA_044355685.1 Phycisphaerales bacterium | reverse complement strand
CGGGGTCGATGACGATGGCTTCCCCGGTGCGTTGGCACCCGATCAGATACGCCGCCTCGGCCAGTTTGTCGTCGTAGACCATGCGAAGGAACATGCGCGGCACTCCTTGGGTAGAAGCTTGCGGTGGCACTCCACGAGAGGAACCCGCAAGCCCGTCATCCTTGAGAGGCGTCGTGGATCACGGAGGTTCCCACTGGGCAGGATTGGTCGCGATGGCCGCTTGCCCGGCGGCCGGATGGTCTAGTACGTCTGCTCAATCTACAGAAACCGCCTTGGCGCTCAGCAAACGGCGTATTCCTGAGTCCCACACCCTAACGCCCTCCAAGAAAAGTTCTATTGGTGTACTGTCACCCCGACTTTGCTCGGAACATCGAAAGCACCCCCGCCCGTTGGGCCGGGGTGCTTTTGCTTTCCTCGCCTTTGTCGGGGTGACGCGTCCGCAGCCTGCGGCCGCGTCCGCCGGCGCCGATGATGCGTGCCGCGCAGCGCCGCGCAGGGCGCAGGGCGCCAAGATCACGGCGTCCAGTTCGCCAGCAGCACGCCGAGGTCCGCGCTGTCGGTCGTCGCGTCGCCGGTCAGGTCGCCGGCCGCGGTGCCCCACGCGCTGAGGAGGACGCCCAAGTCGCCGCTGTCGACGACGCCGTCGCCATTGAGATCGCCCGTGATCGTCGGCGTCGACGGAATGTACGCAGCAACGTTGCCGGAAATCTCCGTGCTCGACGGCGTCGTCTCCCTCCAGAGGCCGATCGTGGCAAGCCCAGGGGCCGAAGCGGGCGGCACGTTCGCGGTGAACCGGAAGTTGTAGAGCGTCGACCATCGCAGCGCGTTCGCGTTGATGTTGGTGTTCGGCTCGCAGGTCCAGGTGATCTTCCCGCCGGAGACCACCGAGCTCCACGCAGCGTTGGTGTAGCCTTCGCCATTCAGGTAGGTCGGCGACTTGAAGCCGATGTTCGTGATCGCGACGCCCTGCGGAACGGGCACACTGAAGGAACCGCCGCCGCGGTGTGAGTTCAGGTTGAACACGGCGTACTCATAGCGCCACGTTCCATTTCCGTTGTCGATGGCGCGCGAGCCGACAAGGAAGCGGCCGTCACCGATGAAATCAAGGCTGTTCACCTGTACGTCGGGGTGCGCTGTCTTCCAGCCGTACAGCGCCGGCACCTGCTGAATCGTCGCGCCGGTCAGGGTCAGTGGGTATCCCGAGTTCGTCGACCACGTGGATCCGATCGTCACCAAGCGATACGACGCGTTGTTGTTGTCGTTCTCGGCGGCGGCGTCCTGCGGGTGGATGTACTGACACTCGGCGAGATAGATCGCGCCGGCGTTCTGCGCCGGATCGAGATCGCTCCGACGCACGGCCACGCGCTCGCGCAAGCTCGTCGGAAACAGCGAGGGCGGCGTTGGGTCGGGGTAGTTCCCGTTGAACCAGCCAAGACTCGGATTGATCGGGCCGCGACTCTTCAGGTCGCTCGGCGAGCCGTTGAGGCTCGCCGTGTAGGGATCGGAGCAGCCGATGCCAAGAACCGAGGGACATCCAGCGCCAGCAGGAACGCATGTTCCGCAGAGGTTCTCCTGCAGCGCGCAGAATCCATGCTTCACCCACGACATGCCGATCTGCTCGATCGCACCATTCTTGATGCGGTACATGTTCTGCGGGATCACCGGATGGAGATTGCTCGGAAGCTGCTGCCACTGCAGTTGCGCGACGCCGATGTTGCAACTCGTCGAGCCGAAGGCATACGCCGCGAACTGCTCTCCGTTGAAGGTGCCCGGTGGATAGCTCGCGGTGTCGGGGATCGCGCCGACGATCACGTCCGGACCGCCCGCGACGCCTCCGTCGCCGTCATGCTTGCCCTCGCCGGGAACGGCGTTCGCACTGAACTGTCCGAGGAACACCGCAACGCCGCCAAGGAGCAGCCCGCCGAGAGTCAAGCCTGTATTCATCATGCACTCCTGACCTTGGAAGCGAACGTGCGTGCGCGCTCCCGTGGTCAGGAAAGCGTACCTCCAACTGCGCCCGAACCGAAGAGAAGACCATTGGATTTGAACGTTTCCAGACGTCCCGTGGTCCGCAGCTGTCGCCGAGGCCCCGGAAGGCACCCCGCGCGCGTCAATCCACCGCGCTTTCGCGGCGGTTCCGACGGCGAACTGCGCTACCGTGACGCACTCCCATGCTCTCGCTGACGATCGTCGCCGCACTCGTTGCCTTCGCATCTCCGCACGTCGCGCAGGACGCGGCACGGCCTGCATCGGACGGCTCGCCCGCTGCCGTGCAGGCCGCCGCCGAGCGCGGTGATGCAAACGCCATGTTCCGTCTCGCGCAGATGCTCGCCGCCGGGAAGGGCACTGCGCGCAACGAGAAGGAAGCGGTCGTGTGGTACCTGCGCGCCGCCGACAAGGGACATGCCCGCGCGATGACTGCCCTTGGCGTCATGTACTCGAAGGGGCGCGGCGTCGTCGCGAGCGAGTCCGACGCGGTGCGCTGGTACACGCTCGCTGCGAACGCGGGCGAGCCGATGGCGATGCTTGCGCTTGGAGCGCGCGCCGATCGCGGCGAGGGCATGCCGCAGGACCAGCGAATGGCGACCGACTGGTACCGCAAGGCCGCCGACGCGGGCAATGCGCAGGGCATGCGGCTCTACGCGATCGCGCTTGCAAGCGGCCGTGGCGTCGCCGCCGACGACGGTGCTGCGACGGCGTGGTTCCTCAAGTCGGCGGAGGGCGGCGACGTGGTTGCAGCGCGCGAGTCAGGCATGCGCTTGGTCGTTGGCCGCGGCACGTCGAAGGATGTTGGTGCGGGAATGAAGTGGCTGAAGGTCGCCGCGCTTGGCGACGATGCGGAGGCGATGTGCGCCATGGGCGTCGTGCTCGCCGGCGCTGCACCTGAAGTCCGCGATGACGCCGCAGCGCGCGCGTGGTTCGTCAAGGCCGCCGATCGGGGATCTGCGTCCGCGATGTACCACCTCGGCGTGTTCGCGCTCGCGGGCCGTGCGATCGCGCAGAACGAGACCGAAGCGGCGGCATGGTTCAGGAAGGCCGCTGAGCGCGGCGACGTCGACGGGATGCTGAATCTCGGCCTGATGCATGCCGATGGCCGCGGGATGCCGCGCGACGATGCGGAGGGATTCCGCTGGATCGAGCGCGCCGCCGGTCGCGGCAAGGGCGAAGCCATGCGACGGGTTGCGGCGATGTACGCCGAGGGCAGGGGGACCCCGACGAATCCGATCGAGGCCTACTTCTGGGCGTTGCTCGCCGAGCGCAACCTCGCGGCGCTCGACCGCGAGCGTGCCGCGACGCAGCGCGACGAGCTCGGAGCGCGCATTTCTCCGGAGAGCCGCGCGGAGGTCGAGGCCCGCGCCGCCCTGTGGAGGCCCGCGCAACCGCCAGATAATTTGTGAATTCCGCGCTGCCGAAGGCTTGCTCCGAATTCGCGGCCTCGAGAGGCCGATTGTCTCCCTGAAGTCGCTGCGTGGAAACCGGCGGATGTTGGCGCGTGGCCGCGCCCCGCGTACGGTCCGTTGCAACGGGAGGAATCGGACATGTTCAGCGTCGCCCAGTCCATCGTGATTGCATCCCTCTCCATGGGCACGCACGGCGCAACCGATGCGCCGGCTTCGGCGACGGCTTCCGCGCGTCCTGCGCCGACCGCCGTGCGCACGCTCGTGGCGCAGGCCGAGCAAGGCGACCGCGACGCGATGTTCAGGTTGGCGGTTGCCTATCAGAACGGCCGCGGCGTGGCCGAGGATGATCTGAAGGCGGCCGAGTTCTACCGAAAGGCCGCAGCGAAGGGCGATGCCCGCGCGATGGCGAACCTCGGCGTCATGTACTCGCGCGGAGAGGGCGTTGCGAAGGACGACTCCGCCGCGATCGCGTGGTACACGAAGGCCGCCGAAGCCGGAAGCGCGAAGGCGATGGTCATGCTTGGTTCGCGCGCAGCGCAGGAGCGCGCTGACGCCCAGAGCCAGGAGGAAGCCACGCGCTGGTACCGCAAGGCGGCGGAGCGTGGCGACGCCTCGGGGATGTATCTCCTTGCAACCACGCTTCTTCGCACTGGTGGCGTTGACAACACCGCGGAGGCGCACCGCTGGCTTCGCACCGCAGCCGACGGCGGCTACGCCGCAGCGTGGACTGCGCTCGGTACGGCATCGCTGAAGGGCGAGGGGACCGAACGGAACGCCGAAGAAGCCGTGCGGCTCTTCCGCAAGGGCATCGAACTTGGCGACCCGACCGCGATGGCGAATCTCGGCACAGCGTATCTCGAGGGTACGGGCGTCGAGCGGAGCTCCGAGGAAGGCGTGCGCTGGCTCAAGACGGCTGCGGTCTGCGACGACGCGCGCGCAATGGTCGCGCTCGGCGACCTCTACCGAAACGGCATTCACGTCGACGCCGATGTCGCGACCGCCTTCATCTGGTACGAGCGAGCGGCGCAACTCGGGCAGCCGATCGGCATGGCGCAGGTCGGCGCGATGTTCGGCGATGGAAAGGGCACGAAGCGAGACGATGACAAGGCCTTCGAGTGGACCGAGAAGGCCGCACGCGCCGGCGTGCCGGAGGCGATGCTCAATCTCGCGGCGATGTACAGCGAAGGCCGCGGCACCGATCCGAATCACGCGGAAGCCTACTTCTGGGCGCGCGCGGGCACGGAGAAGGTGTCTGAGCCGCTTCGCGAGGGCGCGGAGCGGTACGCAGAGAAGATCGGCGAGCACGTGACGTTCCAGCGGCGCCTCGCGATCCAGAGGCGTGCAAGCGAATTCGTGCTGACCCACGTGGCTGAATGATGTGGGTGAATGATGTGGCTGAGTGATGCGGCCGAGTGATGCGGCCGAGCGACTTGGCCGAGCGACGTGGCACTCGCCGTGCCTCTCGTACGCCGTCAGCGGGCGCTTGCAGACCAGCGGTCGATGACTTCGCGCAGCTCCGGCTCGCTCGTCTCCTTCGCATCGGGCCCGAAGTACTTGAGCTCGAGCATCGAGATCTCGCGCCGCAGCGACTCAGCCTTCGCACGGTCAAGCGATGCACCGCGCTCGCGCTCAAGCCGCCGGAGCGACGTGACCACGCCAAGTGGTGTGACGCGCGACGGCTCCCATGGCGTCCGCACCGCGACAGCCTGCGACTTCCGCGAGCGCGCAAGCCACACGCCAGCAAGCACGGCTGCGACAGCCGCGAGCGCGAACACGGCGATCCGCGGGAGCGTCCAGAACGGCAGTTTCACAGGGACGGCCGCGCCGATGACCGGAGAGATATCGAGATCGTCGTAGAAGCGGCTCTCGAGCTTCGCATCGACTCCGGCAACAAGCGTCGGCAACGTGAACTCGCGGCCCGCGGCGCCGCTCGCACGCGTGTAGGTGACCTTGAATGAACGCTCGATCGGGAGACGGTACATGCCGGTCGCATCGGGCTCGGGATAGCCTTCCTTCGGCTCGGTGTTGCCCGCGCGCATCATCGCGAAGGGCGATTGGCTGACCTCGCCAGATGTGAGCATGATCGGCGGCTCTGCGACGATGCCGTCGGCCGCGATCGTGTAGCCGGGGAGCGCCGTGTCGAGGCCAGCGAGAGCCTCGCGGACCTCGGGCAACACGCCCTTGCCGCGCATGCGGATCTCAAGCGTCACTGCCTCGGTGTCGGCGGCGTCACCGCGGCCAGCGCCGTCGGCGACGGCGCGCACGTCGACGAGCTGCTGAATCTCGAGATCCGAGCACGCGCGCGCCGCGCGCGCGTCACCGGTCGCGAGCAGCGGCGTGTTGCTCGGAAGCGCAAGCGTCACCGGCCCCGTCTGGTCGGTGAACTGCATCTCCATCACGACGGCCGGAATGGTGTCGACGGCCGGATCCTTCCGCGTCAGCACGAGGTAGGCGAGCGGCTTCTCGAGCCATCCGTCCTGGCCATCCTCGACGACGCCCCGAGGCGGCATGAATGCATCGAAGAAGCCGATCGCATCGACGTCGAACTGCGCGCCGAACGTCTCGCGGATCGCCTTCTGGAGCTCGTCGCGGTAGTTCATCGGCCTGAAGCTGTTGCCGACGCGCGCGTAGACGCCGTTCTGCAGGTACTTGCTGAAGCCGCCCGTCTCCTTGTCGACCGAGTTCGTGAATCGCAGCGAGAGCAGCGCGCCGAACGGCTTGCCGACGCCAACCTCGTCGCCTCCATCGATCGTGAGTCGAAGCTTGATCTCGTTCTTCACGAGGTCGCGGTAGAGCTCCTCCATCGAACGCAGCGAGGCGCCCGCGGGGTGCGCGCCCACGATGCGAAGCGCGTGGCGCACGAGGCGAGGCTTCACCTCGGGCGCGGCGCGCTGTACCGCGCCCTCGATGTCGGCTGCGAACGACGCAAGATGGCGGTCGCGCGCCTCGGCCTCGAGCGAGTCGATCGACTTGCGGATGAGGTCGATCTGGTCGTCCTGCAGCGTGCCTTCCTTCGGAAGGTCCTCCGGACGCAGGAAGTTGAGTTCAGCCGTGCCCATCGCGGCGCCAAACCAGCGGCGGTAGACGTTGGGATCGTCGCGCGTCTGGCCCGCAGTGAGCGCCGCCACGTAGCGCGCGGCGGCGTCGCCGAAAGCCTCGAAGGCGGCCTTGCGGAGCTCGTTCTGCTTGACGGGATCCTGCGGCGTCTTCAGCGACTGCCGGAACTGGAGCCGGTCGTAGGTGAGCGCGGCGTTGATCACCGCGAGGTTCCACGCGGTCGGACGCTGCGCGACCGCGCTCTCGATCAGCGCGATCGCGACCTCGTAGCCCTTGTCGACGAGCTGCGCGATCTCGCCATCCGAGCGCTTCGTGCCGGTCGCCTGCTGCGCCTCGCGGCTGCGCCAGTCGCCGTTCAGGCTTGCGCCCATCGACATCGCGAGTCCCGCCGCCGTCGCGGGCGGCATCTTCGCGACGTCACCGAACACGCGCTCGATGTCGGCGCGCGCGTAGACCTCGGTTTGCGCGTGGCACGCCCGGAACGCGGTGACGACGCTCGGCAGGGTGCGCGCGTCGACGCCGACTTCGCGGAGCGTGTCGATCAGGCCGATGAGGCGGTCGAGGTTGCGGCGCTGCCTTCCTCGCGTCAGCGGCGCCATCGGCATCGCATCGCGGTAGAAGTAGAAGAACATCATGTCGTCGTTCGCATACGGATTCTCCGGCTGGAGCCGCATGACCCACGTCGACAGGAACTGGTCGGCGAAGCGCGCAGCCTCCTTCGGGCTCGCGGCGATCGCCGCATCGAGAAGCGCGAGCGCCTGGTCGGTCTCGTCCGCGATCGTCGCGATGCCGATGCACGCCGCGCGAGCGCGCGTGGCAACGCTCGGCTCGAGCGACGCAAGCCACCGCTCGCTCGGAATCGCGCGATAGAGAAACTGCGAGTCGCGCCCGATGAACTGCTGCCGTCCTTGCTCCTGCACGGCGCGCTCCATCTCGGCGACGAGCGCGGTGGTCACCATGCGCAGCGGGACGCGCAGCGCGGCCGAGTCGACGTCCTCGCGCGCAAGCAGCACGTCGACCGACTCCTTCAGGTTGAGGATCGCCTTCGCGCGCCGATCCGCGGAAATCTGCATGTTCCCGATCGAGACGGCGCTGAGCGCGAGCTGCTCGAGCGCGGCCGGTCCCAGCGCGGGGCTTGCGAAGACCTCGGCGAGCCAGGGCTGCACCTGCACCTTCGGCACGTTGTTCATCTGACCGATCGCGAGCTTGAGCGCCTCGCGCCGCCGCTCGGTCGATTCCTTCGGAAGAAGCGACGCTTCCGCGAGGACGAGGAACGCCTGCAGCCGCAGCGCCTCTTCCTCCGGGCCTTCGCCTGCCTTCTTCGCGAGGTCGAGCATGTAGCGGGCGTGCACGACGAGCAGTCCGCCGTCGCTGGCCGCACGCGCATCCTCGAGCGAAGGCAGGAACTCGTACGCCGCCTCAAGCAGGCCGGCGGCCGCGAGGAAGTCGACGGTGCGGCGACGCGAACCGTCGTCCTGCGGTCCGAAGTAGCGCGTGCCCTTGCGGAGCGCATCGAGCATCTCGCCCGTCGAGTTTCGCTGCGCCGACTGCTGCAGCATGCGCCCGAGCGCCGTCAGTTGCCAGGGCTTGAACGGCACGGGCGAAGCCTCGGTGAACGCCAGCACTTCCTCGGGAAGGAGTCCGATGTCGCCCCGGTTCATCGCCTGGAGGATCGCGTTGAAGATCTGCTCGCTCTCGACGAGCGGACGTGTCTCGAGATAGTTCGCGAAGGTCTTCCATTCGCCTGCCATGATGTGGAGGTGGATCCAGCGTGCGACTTCCTGCGGCTGCGCCGTCTCGGGATTCGGGTAGGGGACCTGCCCGAAGCCGAGCCGCGCGCGTGCGTTGAGGACGGCCTCTGGCTTGCGCGTGAAGTCGAGGCTTCCGTCGCGCATCGACATGGCGATCATCTGCCCGCGCTGCACCTGCATCGACTTCGCCTGCGCGAGTCCGAGCGCCATGTCGAGATCGACGCCGAGATCGCGGTAGTAGGCGCGCATCTCGTCCTGCGACGGCGGATCGAGCGCCTCGTAGAGCGCCTTGAGGGTCGCGATCTCCGCCGGCCCGAGCTGCACCATGAGTTCAGGCGGAATGGGCGCCGGCATCGCGTCGCCGCCGGCGTTCGGTTCGAACCCCCCATCCATCGGCATCGGCATCGCGTCGGCCGGCGGCTCGTCGTACTCGAACACATCGGGCTGCACTCCACCAGGGGGAACCATCTTGACGGGCACCATCTGCGCCGATGCGCCCAGCGCGCAGGCGAACGTGGCCACGATGGCGAGCGCGGCTGCATGGTTGGCGCACGGGCGCGGATCTCGGGAGGAGTTCATTGCGTTCATGTCTGATTCCATTTCGCCTTCGACGCGTTCACCAGCCGTTGCCGATCTCGCCGTTCATTCCAGCACCCTTCGAAGGCTTGTCGCCACCGGGCTTCTTACCCGGCTTCTTGCCCTTCCCGTCGCAGAGGCCGTTGCAGTTTCCAGTGGGCGAATCCTTCGGACGCGGCTTCCCATAGAGCTCGTCGAGCGAGCTCTGCTCGAGGTTCAGCACGAGTTCGCCGTTCTTCTCGTGGTTCGCGATCTCCTCGCGCGAGGCGCCGCGCGCCTTCGCCTCCTCGGCGAGGTAGCGGAAGTTCTGCTTCGCGCGCGAGGCGGCCTCGCGCCACTGCTCGGCAGGCTGCCCCGCGAGGCGCAGAAGCCGTGCGCCGTAGTAGTACGCGGTCGCGAGTTCCGTGCGCGCCTCGCGTGCGAGCCGCGCGGGGTCTGGCGCCGACGCCACGCGCACGGCGGTCGCACCCGACGCCCCATCCGAGTCGGCCTCCGCAAGATCGACGAGCAAGTCCTCGAGGATCGTCGTGCCGCCGGCGACGTCGCCCGTCCGAACAAGCGCGCGGCCACGCGCAAGGCGGATCTCGTCGCGCACGTGTCCGCTGGTTTCCGCGACGACCGCTTCTGCCTCCGCGAGCGCATCGGCTGTCTCGCGCCACGCGGCTGCGGCGCGGGCGTACGCAGCTTCCTCGGCCTTTCCCGCATCGATCGCGGCGGCGCGCTTCGACTCATCGGAGTTGCCGAAAGCGGCCACGCGCGCCGCGATCGCAGCGACGTGCGCGTCATAGGCAAGGTCCTGCAGCGCGACCGCGCCTTCCTGAAGCGACTCTGCGCGCGAGACGATGCGCGCGGCGTGGTCTTCCTTCCACGCGTCCTGTCCCGGGCCGTAGTGGAAGGCGAGGAGCCCCACGGGCACGAGCGCCCACAGCGTCCAGGCAAGGCGGCGCGCGTACGGCGAACGGGAGGTTGCTGCGTGACGGGAGGAGTTCGCGCTGTTCATGCTGGGGTTCCTTGCTGAAGCGGAAGAGCCGCGCGCGCGGCGGCGGCGCGGGTTTCGCCGCGGCGGACGCCGAAGGCGAGGAGAAGCGGGTTGAGGACGCCGAGGATCGCGCAGCCGAGCGCGAGGGCGACGAGCCCGGCCTCGCGGAGCCCGATGCCATCCGAGACGCGCGGTGCGATCATCGTGAGTTGATCGAGGATTTCCGAGGGCAGATGCTTGGTGTTGCCCTCGTGGTAGTAGCCGTTGAGCTTTCCGGCGACGCTCTTGAGCGACCACTGGTCCTGTCGCGACGAACGGCCGGCGATCGCGGTGGCGCGCGATGGGTCGCCCACGCCGATCACGATCGCGTCGGCGATCGACGCGGGACGCCGCGACACGCTGACGGGCTTGTCGAGATCGCCGTCTGAGATGACGACGAGCGTCGTCGAGCCGCGCGCCCAGCCCTTTGACATCTCAAACGCTGCGTCGATACCCGCCTGCATGTCGGTCGCGCCGGCGCGGAAGGCCGTGTAGAGCGGAAGGCCGTCCATCAGGTTGGCGAGTACGTTCTTGTCGGTCGAATCCTGCAGCATCGGAATCGCCTTCGTGTAGAACGCGATCATCGAGACGCGCGTGTCGGTCATGTCGATCCGGTCGAGGATCCCTTGCAGCACCCGGCCCGCCCACACGCCGCGCATCAACTTCTCGTTCCCTGGGCCCGCATCGGAGAGGTTCATCGATGGCGAGACGTCAAGCACGACGAGCAGTTGTCGCGACGCGCGCGGGTTTGGTTCGCCGTCGCCCTCGAGCGGATCATGGAGGTAGAGCGCGGTGGCGCCGAACGATGCGAGGCCAAACGCGATCGCGCGCGCGTACGGCGTGATCTCGGCCCAGATCGCGGGGCGCCCGCTTGGCCCGAAGGCGAGGCGACGGACGCGCGCGACGCGCTTCGCATGCAGCCACTCCGCGATTCCCGCGACGAGAAGCGCCGTGATTCCGACGAGCACGGCGGCCACGATCGGCGTCACCATGGCGTGTACCTCGCGAAGAGGAGGCCGATGGCGTGCGCGCCGAGCAGCGCGAGCGCCACGAGCGCGAAGGGCTGGAATCGATCGAGCGGCACGGTGCCGACCTGGGCGAACTTCGCGGGCTTCATGCGGTCGATGTGGTCGAAGACCGCGCGCAGCGAGTTCGTGTCGGTGGCGGCGAAGGCCTGTCCGCCGGTGAGTTCGACGAGTTCGACGACCTCGGCCGGCACGTCGCTCTCGTCGATGTGGATGTGGAAGACGGTGATTCCCTCGTCGCGGAGCGCGGAGCCAATCACGGTCGGCGCGTCGCCGCCGAGATCGCCGCTCATGCCGTCCGAGACGAGGATGATGAGGCGATCGCCTGCGGCCGCCTCGGCGACCATGTTTTTCCTGCAGAAATCAAGCGCGGCGCCGATCATGGTGCCGCCCATGTGCGGCGGCTGCTGCTCGGGGTTCGCGAAGGGAAGCGAGTTGCGGATCGCGTTGAGATCCTTCGTGATCGGCATCCAGCGGATCTGCTCGACGCCGAACAGCGTGAGGCCGAACGCGTCGCCCTCGCGGGCGCGTGTGAAGTCGTCGACCGCTTTCGACGCGAGCTCGTAGTTCCGGCCGATCATGCTTCCCGACACATCGAGGCAGATCTGGATGTTCGTGAGCGAGCGTTCGCGCTTCGGTTGCTGCAGCGTCTGCGGGCCGGCGAGAATCAGGATCGCGACCGACAGGATTGCAAGCGGGACGGCGTCGAAGAAGCCGAGCATGCGCACGAGCCACGGCCGCTCGCGGTGTGCGGCGTGATCGGCTGGGCTTACGATTCCCGGCGCGCGCGCAATGACCGACCAGACGAGGATGACTGGAATCGCGAGAAAGAGGAGCACCCACGGATGCGTGAAGGTCATGGCGCGCCTCCCGTGGTGGCGCCCGTCGACTTTGCTCGCAGTGCATCGAGCTCGGCCAGCGCGCGCGCCGCGTCGCCGCCTTCGGGCGCGTGCAGCCACGATTCGACCGCGCGCACGATCTCACGCGTGCGCGCGTCGGCGCGGAGCGCTGCGATCGCGGCGGCGACATCGCCTTCGGGCGAACCGCGGCGCAGGATCTGGAGAAGCCGCAGCTCGAGCTGGCCGCGCTCGTCGGCCGTGAGTTCGCGGCTGCGCGCGGCGTCGACCGCTGCGAAGAGGAGTTCCGCGGTGGTCGGTTCGCGCGCTGGCGGCGCGGCGATCGGCGCCGGCTTTCGCCGCAGGATGCGCCGTGCGATAAAGAAGGCTGGAACCGCGGTCCACGCAGCGCCCACGGCCCACAGTGCGGTCGTGTAGTGCGCCGCGAGGTTGAAGCCGGGGGCCGAGAGGCCGAACACGTCGGTGCCTGCGTTCGGAGGCAGCTGCGTGAAGATCTCGACCGAGAGCGATCCCATGCCGGCACCGAGGCCCTCGGCGGGGCGACCGTCCGCGCGCTCGATTGCGGGCAGCAGGTCGTAGGTTCCGGTCACCGCTCCGATGTAGTCGATGCGATAGCGGTCGTCGCCAAGCGCGGTGACGCGGACGAGAACGGGCGCGTTCGCGTCGCGCAGCGCCTTCGCGCGCAGCGGCGCGTCGCGGTAGGTGACCTCGACCGAGCCGACGGTGCCACGCGCGGCGCGCGAGATTGCGGTGCTGGGTGCGTCGGCCTGCGGCGTTGCGTGTGCCGCCGCGGGAGCGACGTTCGCGGCGAGCGCGATGGTGCAGGCTGCGGCGTACGTGCGCGAGCGACGGATCATCCGCGCCCCCTGTTCAGCGCGCCGCGCGAGCCAAGGTGGTGGCGCAGCGCGGGAATGAAGGGCGCGTCGGTCGCGAGGCGCAGATAGTCGGCGCCTGAGCGCAGGAGTTCATCGCGCATGAGGTCGACATCGCCGAGCACCGTGGCGCTTGTTCCGACGAAGCGGCGGCCGGTCTCCGCCTCGCGGCCGCGGAAGAAGCCTCCGCGGAGCGGCTTCGCCTCGGCAGGGTCGACGAGATGGATGACCGAGCAGTCGTGCTTCTGCGCCACGTGTCGGATCGCAGGAATCGCGTCCGGGTCGTGCAGGTCGCTGAGGACGAACATCACGCTCGCGCGCGTCGCACGCTGGGCGACGCGACGCAATTGCGAGCCGAGGGTCGTCTGTTCGTCGGCGCGCTTCGTGCGCAGCGGCTCGATCGCCTGCCAGAGCTCGTTGCGCGAGAGGCTTGGAACAAGCGGAATCTCGCGCTCGCCGCCCGACACGAGCGCAACCGGGCTCATGCGCCGCTGCGCGACGAGCGCGATCGCCGATGCAATCCACACAGCGAGGTCGTGCTTCGAACGCGCGGTCGACGCGACCGCCATCGACGCAGAGGTGTCGACGAAGAGATACACCACCGTTCGCTTGAGCGCCTCGTACTCGCGCACAAAGGGCTTGCCCGTACGCGCGGTCAGCCGCCAATTCAGAAGCCGCACCGAATCGCCCGGGATGTACGGCCGCGAGCTCGCGTATTCGAGGCCGCTGCCAACGAGGCGCGACGTGTCGCTGCCGAAGGCGAGGTCGTCCGCGAGCCGGCGGATGACGATGTCGAAGTCGCCGCGCGCGAGCGACTCGGGCGCCGGGAGGTCGAGGTCGGTGCTGGCTGCGGAGGTTGCCATCGCGGGAGAGCGGGGCGCGTTCAAGCCATCGTCGAGAGCAGTTCGCGCAGGACGCCCTGCGCTGTCTTGCCGGTCGCGAGCGCCTCGTAGTTGAGGCGCATGCGGTGAAGGATCACGTCGTCCGCGAGTGCGAAGATGTCCTCGGGAATCGTGTAGTTGCGGCCTTGGATGAAGGCGCGCGCGCGCGACGCGTGGACGAGCGCGAGCGCTGCGCGCGGACTGCAGCCGAGCTCGATGTCCTTGTGGCGGCGCGTGAGGTTGACGAGCTCGACCACGTCGCGCACGAAGACGTCGCTGACGTGCACCGCCTGCACGGCGGCCATCGCGGTCGTGAGATCGCCGATGTGCATGCGTCGGCTTCCGTCGATTGCGTCGAACGCGCTCATCGGCACGGCGCCGTCGCCTTGCCGCTTCAGCTTCAGCTTGAGGCTGCGGCGCACAACCTCGGCCTCGTCGGTCGGCGTCGGGTACGTCAGGCGGTGGCGCAGCATGAATCGATCGAGCTGCGCCTCGGGGAGTTCGAACGTTCCCGCCTGCTCGACCGGGTTCTGCGTGGCGATCACGAGGAACGGCGCGGGAAGATCATGCGTGGTGTCGCCGATCGACACGCGTCGCTCCTGCATCGCCTCGAGCAGCGCCGACTGCACCTTCGGGCTCGCGCGGTTGATTTCGTCGGCGAGCAGCAGGTTCGTGAAGATCGGGCCCTTATGGATGCGGAACTCGCCCGTCTTCTGCTCGAGGATCTCGCTGCCGACGATGTCGCTCGGCAGAAGGTCGATCGTGAACTGGACGCGCGCGAACTTGAGGTCGATCGCCTTCGCGACCGATTGCACGAGCAGCGTCTTCGCGATGCCGGGCACGCCTTCGAGGAGAAGATGGCCGCCCGTGAGGAGCGCGATGAGCACGCGCTCGACGACGGTGTCCTGACCGACCACCGTGCGCGCGACTTCGGTGCGGACATGATCGACGAACGGGGAATGGCCCGTGGCTGGCTCTGTCAAGGTGGTCATGTTCAGCGTGCCTCTTCTGCGAGGAACTTCTCGATGAGCGCCTTCGCCTTGTCGCTCTTGATGCCTGCGGCGCGGATCGTGCCCGAGCGGTCGATCAGAATGGTGGCGGGGAGGAGGTGGCGTCTGACGCCGTAGCTGTCGGCGGTCATGCCGCCCTCGGTTTCAGACGCCTTGCGCTGTCCGTCGACGCCGATCGGCAGCGTGAGCTTCGCGGCCGCGATCATCTGCTCGACCGCCGGCCGTTCGGCCTTCGAATCGACGATGACCGCGAAATGCACGCCTTGCGCGACGAAATCCTTCTCGAGCGCGGCGAAGCGCTCAAGTTCGCGCGCGCTCAGCGCGCCGAGCGGCGCCGTGAAGTGAAGCGCGACCACGGAGCCCTTCCACGTCGAGGTCCAGTTGGCGGCGGGTGCGTTCGCAACCCATTCAACACCCGCGATCTTCTCGGCAAGCGCCGGATTCTTGCCCTCGACCGCGCGCAGCGACTGCGGCCGCTTCGCGCCGCCGACGTAGGTGTCGACGGGGAACTCTCCGGCCGCGCTCTCGCCGCCTGCGGGCGGCGCTTCCTTGAGCAGCATCTCGACGACGTCGGCGACGTGGTTCGGAATCAGGCCAGCCGCGCGCACGATGCCCGCGCGATCGATGACGACGTAGGTTGGCCAGAACTGGACCGCGAACGCCTGCGCGGACGGGCCGCCGGTCTTGTCCTTCGCAAGCGGGTAGTTGATCTTCTTCTCCTTCGCGACCTTGTCGGCGCTCTCCCATCCGGAGTTCGAGTCATGGACGCCGATGAAGACAAGGTCGCCCGACGATTCGTGCTTCTTGACAAGCGCCACATTCTCGGGAATCGCCGCCATGCACGGACCGCACCACGTTGCCCAGAAGTCGACCACGACGACCTTGCCCTTGCTCTCGGCGATGGAAGTCTGCGCGCCGATCCACGTGTCGGTTTCAAGCGTCGGCGCAGGCCTTCCTTCCAGCGCCTTCAGCGCGGCAGGTCGGTTCGCGCCCTCGAAGAACCACTCGTCGGGAATCGCAGGCGGCGCAGCATGCGCATGCGCAGCCCCGGCGATGGGCGCAAGGAGAATGCTGAGGGTGACTGCGGCGCGCGCGGCGAAGCGGACAATCGCGGGAAGCGTCATGGTGCGAGTGTAACCGCACAAATCCAGCGGGCCCTTCGTGGCGTCGCGGATTCTCGCGGGACTCGCGTCGATTCCGCGCGAGGCCTACGCCTGCCGCGGGGGCTCGCCGCCCTTCGCAAGTCGCAAGCGTGCCCAAAGGGCCGGCACCGCGAGCGACCAGCTCGGGAAGAGCCCCGCGCCTGGAATCGCCTCGATGAGGCAGGCGATGAGAATCTCCGGGCGGAAACCGCGCAGGCAGAGCGCAAGCAGGAGTCCGACGCAGACGTCGAAGACGAAGACGCCGAGTTCGCCGAAGGGGAGGCCGATGATGTCGGCGAGGAACGCGACGCCCATCGCGAGGATGAAGCGGAGATTCGAAATGCCAGCGCGCGGCGTCGGTGCGGCGGGCGGTGTCGCTGCCGACGGCGCTGCCGACGGCGCTGCCGACGGGCGTCCGTAGGCGGAGGCGGGTGAGTTGGAGACGCGTGACGGCGCGACGTTCGTGGGCTGCTGGTGTGGCTCGTCGCTCATGGATCTCCTCCTCGATCTAAGGCCTGATCTCCTGCCCGATCTCTCCCCCCGATCTCTCCCCCCGATCTCCTGTTGGCGGACCGCCGCGACCGCCGCGCAAGATCTGAGTCTGCGCGGTGCAGCGCGCGCGGCAAGAGCGTAGGTTCTCCCGACACGACCGTGTTGGCCGCGGCTCACTTTCCTTGGATTGACTTGTCGGCGATTGCAAGCCGAAGTCCGAGTTGGTCGGCAAGCCGTTCGCACGCCGCCGTGGTGCCTCGCCGAGCCTGCGCGGCAGGCACGCCGCGCTCAAGCCAGATTCGGTTGACCTGGAGTGTCGCGAGGGCGCGATCGCTCTCGAGGTCGACCCGCGCCACGAAACGTTCGCCCGCGAGGACGGGCATCGTGTAGTAGCCGTGGACGCGCTTCGCGGCGGGCACGAACGCTTCGAAGCGGTAGTCGAATCCGAAGAGTTCGGCGAGGCGCGGACGCTCGCGGATCAGCGGATCAAACGGCGTGAGAAGGCGCGGCATCGGGTCGGGGTCGATGCGTGTCGCCTCGCGCCTCCAGTCGAGCCGCGCGAAGCCGGCGACCGGCGCGCGGCCGAGACGTTCGAGCGCGACGGACGCGATTTCGCCACGTTTTGCTGCCGTTTCGCACCACGCCTTCGCCTCGGCCGGCGTGATCGCCCACACGAAGTGCGCGATCTCGCGCGGCGTCGCTGCGCCGAGGCGCTCGAGCGCCGACACGCACGCCCACGCGATCAGCGCATCGCGCGAGGGCTGCGTGGGCGGCGACCCGTACACGCGCTCCGCAAGGTCGTAGATCTTCTCGAAGCCGCGACGCGAGTGGACGGCGACTTCTCCCGTGCGCCACAGGAACTCAAGTGCGGCCTTGTGCGGCGACCAGTCCCACCAGCCTTCACTCTTGCGCGCGTTCGTCGGTCGCGGGAAGTCGCGCGTCGCAAGCGGGCCGCGGGCCTCGAGCGCGCTGCGCACCTCGATGATCGTCTTCCGCCAGTTGCGCCCGAGCCGCTCGCGCATCCACGCGCTTTGCCCGAGGCGCGCGCGGCTTCGCTCGAAGCGGTGCGTCCACCACGGGAGCCAGTCGCCGCGGATCACGCTCGCGTCGTGCGTCCAGTGCTCGAATGCGGCGCGCGTCGACTCGGTGTGGTGCGCGAGGTGCGCGGGTTCGTAGCCGTCGAGCCGCGCGTGAAAGATAAGGTGGTGCGCACGCTCGACCGAGCTGATGCTGTCGACCTGCACGAAGCCGAGCTCGCGCACGAGCGCGATCACGCGCGCCTTCGTCGCGCGCGCGGGCGCGCGGTCGAGCGCGCAGCCCGCGAGAAGGAGCCGCCGCGCCGACTCGATCGGCACGGTGTCGGAAGCGGGGTGAGGGCGGGTGTGGGCGCGGCGTGCGGGCATGGCAACTGCGCTCCGCAGCGTACCGCCACGCGCGCGGCATGAAGTCAAGCGCTGTGCATGTGGTCAAAGGGACCTTTCTTGAGTCGCGGCTTCGTCCCTCGGGGAAGACGCCCAAGTTGCCGTGGGACCGCCTGCGCCCTCAGCTGCGATCGCGCCCGCGCAAGCCATGCAGCCTTCAATCTGCTCGCGCGCCACGCGCAGTTCCGGAGGCTCAACCATGAAAGCGACCGACACAGCGGTGATCCTCGTCGTCGACAACGACCCGACCGTACGCGGCTATCTCGAGCACGTCATCAAGGACGCCGGGCACGTCTGCGTGACGGCAGCGACGGGCGCGCAGGCGCTCGCCGAGTGGCAGGAGCGCAGTTTCGACCTCGTCGTCACCGACCTCAATATGCCCAACGGTGACGGCATCACGCTCGCGAGGTCGCTCGTGCGTTCCGAGGCCGTGCCGATCATCTTCATCACAGGCTTCGCAGATGATCATGGAAAGGAGATCGCCGAACTGAAGGATGCGAGCGTCCTCGAGAAGCCGTTCGATACGGACGATCTCCTGAAGTTGATCGATGCGAAGCTCGACGGAAAGCTGGTCGGCGACGATGGAAGGAGCTCGCTCGATGACGGTCGCCGCCAGTGGCACGGCGGCATCGCGCGCGCGTTCCGCGGCGGCGCGTGGCGCGAAGGCTATTCCGACCCGCTTGAGGAGGACGGCGGGGTGGCCGATGAGGACAGTCCGGGGCCGCAGTAGGGACGGGGGTGAAGTCGTGCCAGGCCTGAAGTAGGGGGCGCGCCCCTCCCGCGTTGCATCCGGCGCCGCGCGCGACGATGATTCCCAGCGCTGCCTCGGTATTCCCGCGGCGCATGGAGGATCGATGGCCGGTGGCGACGCGAATCCCGAGTGGTCCGACCGCGACGAAGCGCTCATCAAGGCTGCGCGCAAGCTCGCCGCGAGGCACATGGTGCGCGATGGCGACGGCTTCAAGCTGTCGAAGCACGACCCCGCAGACATCGGAGCCTTCGAGAACGGCGATCACCCGCTCATTCCCGATGCGGCCGCCGGCTCGCGCAAGGAGGCGACCAAGGACCTTCTCGCCGACGGCGTGCGCATCGTGTCGCGCATGCAGGACATGCTCTACGCGCAGGACCGCTGGTCGGTGCTGCTTGTGTTCCAAGCCATGGACGCTGCGGGTAAAGATGGCGTCATCAAGCACGTGATGAGCGGCATCAATCCGCAGGGCTGCGAGGTGCACTCGTTCAAGGCGCCGAGCGCGGAGGAACTCGACCACGACTTCATGTGGCGCTGCACGCGTCTGGCGCCCCGCCGCGGAATGATCGGGATCTTCAACCGCTCGTACTACGAGGAGGTGCTCGTCGTGCGCATCCACCGCGAGTATCTCCCGAAGCAGCGGCTCCCGCGCGAACTCGTGACGAAGGACATCTGGGACGAGCGCTTCAAGGACATTCGTTCCTACGAGCGCTACATGGCGAGGAACGGCACCATCGTGCGCAAGTTCTTCCTCAACGTCTCGCGCGACGAGCAGAAGAAGCGCTTCCTCGAGCGGATCGACGACCCCGCGAAGAACTGGAAGTTCAGCGCCGCCGACGTCGCCGAGCGCGCGCACTGGGACGAGTACATGGACGCGTACGAGGACATGATCCGCAACACCGCCACCGACTTCGCGCCGTGGAGCGTGGTGCCCGCCGACAACAAGTGGTACACGCGGCTCGTCGTCGCGGCGACGGTCATCGACGCGCTCGCATCGGTCGACCTGCACTACCCCGCGCTCGACGATGCTGGCCGCGCGAAGCTTGCCGACGCCCGCGCGCAGCTGATGGCGGAGTGAGCAGCTTCAGTGCTGACGGAGACGCGCGACGAGCCTGTCTTCAAGCAGATCCGCGAGTCCGTTCGCGAGCCCTGCAAGGGTGAAGAACAGGATCGGGATTGCCAAGATCGGCACCAGCGCAAGCAGGATCGCCACCATCAGGCCCACCGTCGCGTTCAATCCTTGTACGCGGACAGGTGCAGAGAAGGCCGCGAGAAGCCAGAGCGCCCCGATCGCGACGAAGAGCCACGCGCACACCTTGCAGAGGATGGCCAGTATCCGAAGCGACCTCGGACGCTTCGCCCCGCGCCGACTCGCGACCTGGGCCTCGAGCGCCTCGCGCAGGCTCGGGTCGAGCGCCGCCGCGACCTGGCCGCTCATCTCGAGCGCATGGCGTCGATCGTCCGCGCTGAAGAAGGGCGCGAAGAGCGGGAGCGCCGCGAGCGGCACGCGCGCGGTCGAGCCTGGGGCGATCGCGTTCGTCATCGGACCAGCGCGTCGCGCAAGGATGAACTCGCCGATCTTCTCGGCGGTGCACTCGACGCGCACGCCCTTCGCGGTGCCGTCGTCGAGGAACATCGTCCAAAGGGCGGAGGCCGCGGATACAGGGTCGGCAGCGCCGTCACGATCGCGAATCGCCGATTCCGTCATTCGTCTTCTCCTTCGCGCGCGGTGCGTCCAAATCTTGTGTGCGCGGGTTTCAAGAGGTTACAGGATGCGCCTGCTCTTCAGCGTCGCCCCGAGCATCTTGTAGAGGACGCGCGCGCCCACGTTCGCGTTCCAGTCCTCGCCGTTCGGGCCGGGCGCGACCTCGACGAGGTCGAAGCCGACGATGCGGCGGCCGCTCTTCGCGAGCGTCTGGAACAGGTGGCAGACCTCGGGGAACGAGAGCCCGCCCGGCACCGGCGTGCCCGTGTTCGGGCAGTGGTCGGGCGAGAGGCCGTCGATGTCGAAGGAGATGTAGACCTCCTTCGGAAGCGCGGCGACGATGTCCGCGCAGATCGCGCTCCACGAGGCGTTCGCGCCGCCCGCGAACTGCCGGTCGCGGATCGCCTGGTCATAGAAGACCTTCACGCGGCTCATGGAGTTCTCGGCGAACGCGCGCTCGCGCGAGCCGAAGTCGCGAATGCCGACCTGCACGAGCCTCGCGACGCCGGGAATGCGCGTCATGACGTTGTGGTAGATGCTCGCGTGCGAGAACGCGAAGCCTTCGAACGCCTCGCGCAGATCCATGTGCGCGTCGATCTGGAGGACGCCCATCCCGCGATGGCGCTTCGCGAGTTCCTCGATCAATCCGAACGGGCTCGCGTGGTCGCCGCCCAAGAGCGCGGGAATCGCACCGCGATCGAGCACCTTGCGCGCTTCGCCCGCGACGAACGCATTCACGCGCTCGCTGGCCGCGTTCACGGCGGCAAGCGCCTTCGCATGCGTGCGATTCCCGGGCACGGCTCCGCCGGCCGCGATCACGGGCTCGGCCGCCTTGCGCGCCGACTTCGAGAGCGCCGCGATGTTGCGCGGGATCGGCAGCATCGCGATGCCGGCCTTCCAGATCGCGCCGTACTGAAGGTCCTCGAGGTCGACCTGCTTGCTCGCCTCGAGCACCGCCGCCGGCCCGCGCGCGGTGCCCGGGCGGTAGCTCGTCGTCGCGTCGAACGGCACGGGAATCACGACGACGTTCGCTTCGTCGGGGCTCGTCGACAGGCCGAAGAGGCCGTCGCCTGTCGCCGCTGCGTCTGGGTCGAACGAAGCATCGACGTGCGGGGAGGTGGCGGAGGACTTTCGCGTGCGTGCGGGCATCGAGGCAATGTAGACGCTGCGGGCGCTGGTAGGATCGAGCGAATCACGGAGGCTTCGCGCACGCCGGAGGCAATGGCCTGCGTATCCCTTGTCCACACGCATCCCTCGATCGGAGACGCCATGCAGACAGCGCTTCGCCTATCCGCCCTCATTTCCGGTCTCGCGGCCACCACGCTCGCGATGCCCTCCTTCATCGATGCGCGCGCCGTGGCACAGGCTGAACTCGCGCCGCCGACCGAGGTCGCCGTCGACGCGCCGATCACCGCGGTCACGCTCTATCGCGGCCGCGCGATGGTGACGCGCACGTGCGCGCTGCCCGACGGTCAGGGCGGCTTCGAGGTGCGCATCGCCGGCCTTCCCGCGTCGATCGACGCTGCGTCGCTCTCCGCGCGCGTTGTCGGCGCGAAGGTGCTCGACGTCCGCTACAGCGAGACGCTGCTCGCCGCAGACGCCGGCACGGACGAACAGCTGAAGGCGCTGACGGAAGGCCTCGAAAGCGCGCGTCGACAGGGGCAGAAGGTCGAGCTTGAGCTCGCGATCCTTGCGGATCAGGCGACGCTTCTCAATGCAATCGCCGCGAAGACGGCGGGCGAGGCCGGTCAGGACTTCGGGTCGAAGGAGCTCGATCCGCAGGCGCTCGCGGCACAGATGGAGTTCATCGCGGGGGCGCGGAAGAAGCTTGCCGAGGAGCGTCTCGGCCTCGAGTCGGCGCGCCCGAAGATCGCCGATGGAATCAAGTCGCTCGAGGCGCGGATTCGCGCGCTCGGCGGCCGCAAGCGGATCGCGCGGGAGGCGATCGTGACCGTCGGCAAGTCGCAGCCGGGCACTGCGACGCTCGCGCTCAACTACCTCGTGTCCGATGCGGGTTGGGCGCCGCGATACGCGGTGCGCGCGACCGATGCGGGCGATGACGCGCTCGACCTCGTCGCGATCGAGCTCAACGCCGACATCGTGCAGCGCTCGGGCGAGGACTGGAAGGAGGTCACGCTCACGCTCTCGACCGCGGAGCCGGAGCGACAGCCGGCGCCGCCGGAGGTCGAGCCTGAGTTCCTCGCGGTCGCAGTTCCTGTGGCCGAAGATCGACCGCGCGGGCCGGGAGGCGGCGGGATCGGCAGCGGCGGAGGTGGCTTCGGAACGGCTGGCGTCATCGGAAGCCCCGCCGAGGACTTCGGCAAGCCCGGCAGCGCGGACCGCGAGAGCATGTACGACGCCGCGTTCGCCGACGCGGCCGCAGAGGGCGGTGCGATCGTGAACTACACGATTCCGCGCAAGGTCACGGTGCCGAGCGACGACTCGCGCACGCGCACGCAGCGCGTCGCGTCGTTCGACCTGAAGCCCGAGTTCACGCATGTGGTGCACCCGATCGTCGACGGCACGGTGTACCTGCGCGCGAAGGCACGCAACACCTCGGGCACGCAGCTCGTCGCGGGCGAGGCGAGGCTCTTCGTCGGTGACGACTCGGTGGGCCTCGCGGAGTTCCCCGAGGTCGCGCCCGGCGCCGAGATGACGCTCTGGCTCGGCGGCGACGCGCGCTACGAGGCGCGCCGCATGCTTGTCGAGAAGGACACGCGCGAGCAGGGCGTCTTCGGCAAGGACGACGTCACCGCGTGGAAGTGGCGCATCGACATCACGTCGGGCGCGAAGGGCGCGACCCAGCTCGAGGTGGTCGACCGCGTGCCCGTCTCGCGCGATGAGAAGGTCAAGATCGAGCTGAAGGACATCACGATGCCGCTGTCGACCGACGCGAAGTACCTCGCCGACGACCGTCCGCGCGGGATCCTGCGCTGGTCGTTCGCGATGCCGGGAATCTCAAGTGACGGTAAGCCCTCGACCAAGAGCATCTCGTGGACCGTGCGCCAGTCCGTTCCCGTGGGAACGCGCGTGGTCCCCGCGGCCGAGTGATGGCCTCGCGGAATTTTCCGAAAGGCCGCGCTCATCGTTTCCCCTGCGCCGCCTTTGTGGTTGAATGGCGCGCATGAGCGACGCCCCGATCAACGACCCAAGCATCGATCCACGCATCGATCCAAGCATCGATCCACGCACCGATCCAAGCTACGTTCACGGCCTCTCGCGGCGCCGCTTCGTCTTCACCGCTCTCGCGACGCCGGTCGCGGCGGGCCTTGCCTCGCAGATCTTGGCGGGGGCAGCGCCCGCGTTCCTCCGCGGCGGCCTCAACCAGAACTCGCGGCTCCGCGTGCTACAGGTCGGCGTCGGCGGCATGGGCGGCGCGGATCTCCGGCAGGTTTCGTCGCACGCGATGGTCGACATCGTCGGCCTCTGCGACATCAGCCAGGTGCAGCTCGACGGCTGGACCAAGGATTCGAAGGACGACAAGGGCAACACGAAGCCCGCGCGTTTCCCTGACGTGCCGACGTTCCGCGACTGGCGCGAGGCGTATGCGAAGCTCGACAAGAACTTCGACGCGGTCGTCTGCTCGACCGCAGACCACATGCATGCGCCCATCTCGATGGCGGCCATGAACCTCGGCAAGCACGTCTACTGCCAGAAGCCGCTCGCGCAGGGCGCTTGGGAGAACCGCGCGCTTGCCGAAGCCGCGGCGCGCATGCCGAAGGTGGTGACGCAGATGGGCACCCAGCGCATCGCAACCAAGTGGCGGCAGTGGGGCGGCCAGCTCCTGCGCGAGCAGGTGATCGGCCCGGTCAAGGACATCTACGCGTGGACGAACCGCCCCGCCGGTTGGTGGCCGCAGGGGAATCCGCGCCCCGAGGGCGAGGACCCGATTCCAGAAGGCCTCTCGTGGGACCTTTTCCTCGGCACGTCGCCCCTGCGCCCGTACAAGAACGGCTACACGCCCTTCGCCTGGCGCGGCACGATCGACTGGGGCACGGGCGCATTCGGCGACATGGGCTGCCACATGCTCGATGTCCCGTTCTACGAGCTCGACCTCGGCTCGCCGGTGTCCGCGCTTTGCACGCCGGTCAAGCCATCGAAGGACCAGTTCCCCGAAAGCGAGTCGGTGGTGCTGAAGTACGCGCCGTGCTCGATGACCGCGAAGGACGGCCTCACGCTCCGCTGGTTCGACGGCGGGCAGTTCCCCGACTTCAAGTCGATCGGCCTGCCCGACGGATGGGAAGGCGGCGAGCAGGGCCGCAACGTCGTGATGGGAGACGGCGGCGTGATCCTCGTCGGCGAGAAGGGGACCATGTGGTTCCCGATCGAAGGTGCGTGGAGCCGCGTGTTCCACGATGGCAAGCCCGTCGAGCTGAAGCCCGTCGAGTACCCGCAGACCAATCACTGGCACAACTGGGTCGATGCGTGTCTCTCCGGCAAGAAGGACGCCTGCGTGTCGCGCTTCGAGAAGGGCGGGCGCATGTGCGAGAGCCTGTCGATCGGCGCGATGAGCGCGCTCGAGCCTGGCAAGGTGCTCGAGTACGACGCCGCGAAGTGCGTCTTCAAGAACAGCGCCGTCGCAAGCGCAGCGCTTCGCCGCACCTATCGCAAGGGCTGGGAAGTGAAGGGGCTGTGATCGAGCGTTGAGGGCCGCAGTTGCCTGCGATTCGTCCCGCAGGCGGCGACGGGCCCCGGATTCCGAGAGGAGAGACCGATGCGCTACTGGATGGTGGATGCACAGAGGACGCCGCAGGGCCCGTTCGAGCGCGAGGAAATCGTGCGCCGGATCGGCGCCGAGCGGATCGAGCCGACGCGGCTCGTATGCGCCGAGGGCGCGCAGGAGTGGGTTGAGATCCAACGCGAGTTTCCCGCGCTCTACGGGTCCTTCGGTGTCGTTGAGCCGGACGGCGCATCAAGCGAGGTTCGGCGCACGCCTCCCACGTCGCCGACTCCGCGGCCCGTGTCGGCCGCGCAGCCGTCACGCGCACCCGAAGGGCCGGGCGCCGTCGGCTACGTCGTTCCGCTCGGGGTCGAGCCGTGCTCGTTGGCCGCGGGCTATCTCGGGTTGCTTGCACCGATCGGCGGCTGCACCGCGCCGTTTGCGATTGGCCTCGCCATCGCGGGTTTCGTTCGCTTGCGGACGCGTCCGCACCTGCGCGGCCACGTGCGCTGCACCATCGGCATCATCGGAGGTCTCATCGGCCTCGGCATCGGCGGCATCTGGCTCGCCGTGATCTTCACGCGGTGACCGCCGCCGCTACGCCCGGCCGGTTCCTTCCGAGGCGTCCGACGGCTGAGCCGCGGAGGCCCGAGATCACGCAATGGTGAAGGGTGAAGTGAGCCGTTCTCAACGACCGAACAGCCGGCCAAGCACGCCGCCCGACCCCTTCTCATGCTTGATGAGGATGTCGAGCTCGCCCTTGTCGAAGTAGATGCCGCCGCAGGCGGTGCACTCGTCGATCATCACGCTCTCGAAGCGCTTCTCGGCCATCTTGCCGCCGCACTTCGGGCAGCACATCCAGTGGGCGGCCTTCTGCGAGCCGGCCGCCGCCTGCTGACGCTTGGCATCGAGCTCGGCGCGGATCTTGGCAAGCGCCTCCTGCTCCTGCTTCTTGAAGGTGGCGTCTTCGTGGCTGTATCCGCTCGGTTCGGTGATTCCGCTCATGGGAGTGCGTTTCTCGGTTGGTGTCTGTTTCCGTCGATCTGACGGGAGTCAGGATAGCACGGTGAAGCCGCCCCGGACGAAGGCTCGAAACAAGGAAAACACCCGCGTCGTGCGCGGGTGCTTTCCTTCTCCAAAGCGGCTTGCCGCGCGCCGTCACGCGGCGCGGCGGTTCTGGTCTGGCGTGTGGCGGTGGTGGAAGATCTTGCTCCAGAGGCTCGCGTGGTCGCGCTCGTACTGGACGAGCAGCTCGATCTCGTCTGCGTTCAGGTTGACGCTGTGGCACTCGGTGCACTTGTCGACGATGACGTTCTCGAACTGCGCCTCGGCCATGTGGCCGCCGCACTTCGGGCACCGCATCCAGTGCGCCTCGCGCTCGGCCTCACGCTGGGCCTCGAGGCGCCGCGCGTCGAGCTTGGCGCGAAGGGCATCAAGCTGCTTCGCCTCGATTTCCTTGAAGACCCCGTCCTCGACGTCGTAGCCGATGTGATCGTTGATTCCCTGCATGGCCTTCGTTCCCCGTTCCGAGCCGTCTTCCCGGCTCCGTGCATTCGCCTCGATCCGCGCGGCGCTCGCGCCCCACCATGGAGCGGGGGCGCTGTGCGGGTCGACGCACCAATGTGTCATCGGCGAGGGCTCGGGTATAGTTGGGCAATGCCCACCGAGATTGCTCGCGTTGCCGCCGTCATCGCCGTCGCCTCCTGCGCAGTCCTCCTCGTTGGAATGGTCGCCCCGCCCGGCGGGTCCGCGGAACCGCCGGCGACGCAGGGGAAGGCCGCCCCGGCCCCGTCCGTCCCCACGCTCACCGACGACAAGCCGCGCGATTTCCCGGGTATCCACAACGTCGTCGCCTTCGCCGACGGCTTCTACTCGGGCAGCATGCCCGAGGGCGACGCCGGGTTCGACTCGCTCGTCGCGCTCGGCATCAAGACCGTGATCTCGGTCGACGGCGCGATCCCAGAGCTCGAGAAGGCGAAGGCGCGCGGCATGCGCTATGTGCATCTCCCGATCGGCTACGACGGGTTCGACGACGCGCGCAAGGGCCAGCTGGTGCGCGCGGTGCGCGACCTCGCGAAGCCGATCTATCTCCACTGCCACCACGGCAAGCACCGGAGCGCAGGCGCCGCGGGCACGGTCGGCGTGTCGCTTGGGTGGATCACGAACGATGTGGCGATCGCGCGCATGAAGGTGTCGGGCACGGCCGAGGGCTACAAGGGCCTGTGGGCGTGCACGGCGAAGGCCGCGCCGATGATGGCGGCGCTGATCGACGCGGCGCGCGCGGATTTCCCCGAGGTGACGAAGCCTGATTCGATGACGGCCGCGATGGTCACGATCGACGAGGTCTTCGATCGACTCAAGATCGTCGAGAAGAACGGCTGGGTTGTGCCGAAGGATCACCCGGATCTCGCTCCCGCGGCCGATGCTGGGAAGCTCGCGGATCTCTATCGGTTGCTCGACGGCGACGCGCATCTTGCGGCGCTTGCCGATGACGCGGCGCGCACGGATTTCCGCGCACTGCTCGCGGCCGGCTCCGAGCGCGCGGGCGCGCTCGAGACGATGCTGGCAGCGGGGGCGCCGAAGTCGACGGGTATCGCCCAAAGCGACGAGGCTGCGATCGCCGAGCACCGCAAGAAGTTGTCGGCGGCAATGAAGCAGGTCACGGCGAACTGCAAGGATTGCCATGTGAAGTATCGGGATTGAATCGAGCGGACGCCGCTGCGGCGGCTCCCTCTGGTGCGGCTGGGCGCGGAGTGCAAGCCCCGTCGCTGCTGCGGTCGTGGGGCGCCCAGGGGACCCCTCGGACCGGGTTTACGGGACCAAAATCGGGGCTCGAGGTTGACTTTTGGCGAAGGCCGCGCCCATTGTGGCGGCGGGCGCCTCGGGTGTCGCCTGTCCGTCCGGCCCCTCAGCCCGCGCCGCTTCCCTACGGTGCGCCCGTTCCCTCAGCCCCCACCAAATCGACGGCCCCAGCGTCGTCTCAGGAGTTCCACCGATGAACGCATTCGCGCGCACCCTCGCCCTCGGCGTGGCCGGCAAAGCACAGACCGTGGCCACTGTGGCAAGCCTGGCAGGGGCAAGCCTCGGAATGTCGGAAAAGGCAGAGGCGGTTCTTATGCTACCTGGACAATCAGCGCAGTCGTATTTGGATCTGGGGGCGACGCTGAATAATAGGGTGGGGTTTGTTGAGATTGTTACGCCCAGCAGCGGTAACGGATATGCCTCGGTGGCAATGATCAATGACCAATTCGCGATCACCTGTGGCCATGTTGTTTGGAATAATCTTCAAAACGGCGGCACCTTTAGGGTGGGCACTGGGTCAAATTATTTCTCCGACCGTGGCCAGGTGGTGGATGTTGCAGAGGTGATAACCTATCCAGGATATCCGGGAGGGGTCACCACTAATAGCCCAGATATAGCAATTCTTAGATTAGCAACACCGATTTCTGGTATTACCCAGGCGCAGTTTGGCACCGCCAATCCAGGCGATGTTGTTACTTCGGGCGGATATGGCTTTGCCTTTTTTGCAGGGCAGCCAACCGTGCCACGCGATGGATTTAGAAGAGGGTGGAATGCTGGGGTCTTGTCAGGCGCCCCGCTCTACGGCAGCAACCAATGGTATAACTACACCTTCTTTGGTGACAACGCAGTAGCCGCAAACGGTAAAGGATTAAGTGGCGATTCGGGGGGAGGGGTCTATAATTCCCTTGGTCAGTTAGTCGGTATTAATTTTGGTCAGTCAGGAAACAATGCTTTGGTGGGCACAACCAGCTACTTGGATTTAAGTCAACCGGATGTGTTAAATTGGGTGCAAAGTAACACAATCCCCACCACAGGGGCGCTAACACTACTTGGGCTAGGCGCCTTGGTGGGTAGCCGGCGGCGAAGGGATTAGGCGAAGAAACTGGAGCGCGGTGCCCCGGGCCGCGTGCATTCTGCCTCGGGCGGCGACTCCCCGGCTTCCGACTCCCCGGCTTCTGACTCCTCGGCCTCCGACTTCCCGGCCTCGTCGTTGCAGCCTCCCCCGTCAGGCTTTCCGCTTCTCCGGGTGCGTCCCTCTTGCTGTGAACTCGACAAGCGCCCTCGGCATCCGATTTTCCGATGCCGAGTCGAGGGCGTGGGCCGGAAGACCGGCGTCATGCAACATGACGTTCGTGCCCTCCGCGAAGCGCTTCGCGATCGCGCCGCGCCCCACGCGAGAAGGGGTGCTCGGGGCGCGTCGCCTCCCTACGCGAGTTCGGGGCGATCGACTCGGCGGCCGCGATCGACTCGGCGGCCGCGATCGATCCGATCGCTCCACTCTCGAATCCGCTCTTCGCGCGTTTCGACTCGCGCGCGTGTGGCGCGTGTGCGCGGGGGCGTCCGGTGAAGCGAACAACCAGAGTTCCGCCTGACGCTGCGCGGCGAAGCATGGCCGGCCGATCTCGTTCGACGGATTCATCGCGGCTGAACACACCGAGCGAGCTCGGACTGGCGTGGACGAAAAAGTTCTGCGTAAAAGTGTCGTGTTTCTCGACGGCCGTTTCGAGCGGGGTATACTGCGCCCGCTTCGATAACCGACGCGATGGACTTCCAGGAGGGAGAAGATCTTGAACACGGGCATGTTCGTGTGCGATTTCGCGTGTGTTGTCGCCTTCGGCGATCCTTCGCCGAGCGTCTGGGCGGTGGGGCGTGGCGTGAGGTGACCGGAGGTGGCGTGGCACGGTTTGACGTGACGTCGTGCGGCGTGGTTTGGCGTGACGTGGCGTGCGCGTGGCGTGCGCGTGGCGTGGTTTCTTATGACGCGGTGTAATGGTGAAGTCAGTCGAGAGGGTGGATCGAACGATGGATGGTGGAAGCGGCACAACCTCACGAGTGTCGGCGGGCGAGCGAGGCATCGCCGCGCCGGTTCTCCAGACGCTTGACGCGAGGCTTCCGATCTCGGAGGCGCTGTGCGAGGTGCTTGTGCGCGGCGCGGGCGGTGTGCGCGGCGCGGGCGGTGTGCGCGGCGAGGGCGGTGTGCGCGGCGAGGGCGGTGTGCGCGGCGAGGGCGGTGCTCTTGGCGATGATCTAGGCGGGGATCTAGGCGGGGATCTAGGCGGGGATCTAGGCGGGGATCTAGGCGGGGATCTTGGCAGGGGCCGTGCCGCCACCGCCGTCGATCCACTCGACTTTTCAACGACCATGGTGCTTGTGCCGGGCGAGCGGCTCGCGTCGTCACTTGCGCGCGGGCTGCTGCGGAGGGCCCGGGCTGCGGGGCGGCCGCTCTTCGCACCGACGGTCGTCACGCCAAAGCGTTTCGGGCCGAGTTTCGTCGAACCGACGGCGGTGGTCATGTCCGATGTCGCGGCGCTGTGCTCGTGGCGCGAGGTGCTCGAGCTGTCGATCGCGGCAAAGGACGGGTTCGCGGCGCGAGTGGCTGCGCTCTT
>JBIKXP010000012.1:0-30175 GCA_044355685.1 Phycisphaerales bacterium | reverse complement strand
GGCCTGCGCGCCATGTTCTTCGTGGTCGCCGAGGCGATGCAGAAGTTCCATCTGCTCAAGTACGGCCTCGGCCTCGTCCTCGTCTGGGTCGGCCTCAAGATGACGGCGCTACCCTACTTCTTCCGGGATGCCGACACCAACCCGCACGGCCATGTGCCCATCCCGCTCTCGCTCGGCGTGATCCTCGCGCTGATCGCAGGAACCATGCTTCTTTCGCTCATCGTCCCAACAAAGACCGCCGGCGCGGAGGCCGACGACCATGCCTGAAGGCTTCGATCTCATCGACTTCATCCTCAACGTCGACACCCATCTCGCCGAGCTCCTGCGGGACTACGGCACGGCGTTCTACTGGATCCTCTTCGCCATCGTGTTCGTCGAGACGGGCGTCGTGGTGATGCCCTTCCTGCCCGGCGACTCGTTGCTCTTCGCAGCGGGCGCGCTCGCGGTGCAGGCCGATCTCAGCGTGCCGCTCATCATGGTCATGCTGTTCGTGGCGGCGGTGCTCGGCGACACGGTCAACTATCACGTCGGGAAGTACATCGGCCCCGCGGCCTTCAGCGGCAAGTACCGCTTCCTCAAGAAGTCGCACCTCGAGAAGACGCAGAAGTTCTTCGAGAAGCACGGCGGCAAGGCGATCGTATACGCGCGCTTCGTGCCGATCGTGCGCACCTTCGCGCCATTTGTCGCAGGCGTCGGAACCATGAGCTACGGCCGGTTCCTGTGGTTCAATGTGTTCGGCGCCTTCGTCTGGGTGGTCGGCTTCGTCGGCGCGGGCGCGCTCTTCGGAAACCTTCCCTTCATCAAGGACAACTTCTCGAAGGTGATCCTTGCGATCATCGTGGTGAGCGTGCTGCCGATCGTCATTGAGTGGTGGAAGGCGAGGCGCGAGGCGAGGCGCGAGGCCGCGGAGGCTCGGGACATCGCCAAGACCACCGAGCCGCCCGAGGCAAAGGGCTGACCGCATGTTCCGCTTCGCGATCAAGATGCTCTTCGGCGACAGCGCGAAGTTCTACGGGATCCTGCTCGGACTCGGATTCGCGTCGCTCCTGATCGCGCAGCAGGCTTCGATCTTCGTCGGGCTGATGAGCCGCACGTTCGCCTTCATCGGCGAGGTGGGGCACGTCGACCTCTGGGTGTTCGACCCCACGCAGTCGTACGTCGACGAGCCGAAGCCGCTGCGCACAACCGCGCTCGAGCGCGTGCGCGGCGTCACCGGCGTCGGATGGGCCGCGCCGCTCTACAAGGGCCTGCTCGTAACCACGCTTCCAGACGGCTCGCGCAAGGTGTGCGACGTCGTCGGGATCGACGACGACACGCTCGCAGGCGGCCCGGCCGAGATCGTCGCGGGGTCGCTCGCCGACCTGCGCCTTCCCGACGCAGTGATGGTCGAGGTCGGCTCAAGCCAGCAGCAGATGCTCTTCCCCGCGGAGCTCGCGCCGGGCGCCGTGCCCTCGCCCGGGCAGGTCTTCGACCCGAACGGCCCGAAGCGCCCCGTTGAGATCGGCGACATCATCGAGATCAACGAGCGTCGCGCGCGCGTCGTCGGCCTCGTGAAGTGCGCCGAGACGTTCGTCGCAGCGCCCACGATCTACACGACCTATTCCCGCGCGGTGACCTACGCGCCTCCGTCGCGCCGCGTGATGAGCGCGGTGCTCGTGAAGGCCTCGCCCGACGTCGATCCAGCGACGCTCGCGGCGCGCATCGAGGAGGAAACCGGACTGAAGTCCATGCAGCCGCACGACTACTCGATGCGCACGCTCGGCTACTGGATGCGCGAGACCGGAATCCCGATCAACTTCGGCATCGCCATCGCGCTCGGCTTCTTCGTCGGTGTCGCGATCGCCGGGCAGATGTTCTACAACTTCACGCTCGACAATCTCCGCTACTTCGGCGCCTTCAAGGCGATGGGCGCGTCGACGTGGAAGCTTCTGGGAATGGTCGCGCTTCAGGCGCTTGTGGCGGGAATCATCGGTCTCGGGCTCGGTCTCGGCGCGGTGAGCGCGTTCGGCCTGAACGCGGCCGGAGGCAAGCTCGCCTTCAAGATGCTCTGGCAGATCCCGCTCATCGCGGCGGGCGCCGTGCTCGTCATCTGCATCCTCGCGAGCGTGATCTCGATGTGGAAGGTCGTGCGACTCGATCCCGCCGACGTCTTCAAGGGGCCGTGAAAGAGAAGGAAGCAAACGCGATGGCAGCGGCAACATCCATCCCCACCGCGTCTCCCGCCGGAACGGCGATCCGGCTGCGGCATGTCCGCAAGACCTTCGGCAAGGGCGAGTACGCGGTGCAGGCCCTGCGCGGCGTCGACCTCGACATTCCCGGCGGCGAGCTGACCATGCTTGTCGGCCCGTCCGGCTGCGGAAAGACGACCTTGATCTCGATTCTCGCTGGGCTTCTCTCGCGCGACGCCGGCGAGATGTCGGTGTTCGGACAGGACCTCGGCACGCTCTCGCGCGATCGGCTTGCCGCGTGGCGTCGCGAGTCGGTGGGGTTCATCTTCCAGCAGTTCAACCTGGTACCTCAGCTTTCGGTGGCGGAGAACGTCTCGGTGCCACTCGTCCTCAAGGGCGAGTCCGTCGGCTCGGCGGTGCGCAAGTCGAATGAACTTCTCGCGACGCTCGGGCTCGAGGGGCGTGGCACGAGCGCGCCACTGAAGCTCTCGGGCGGCCAGCAGCAGCGCGTCGCAATCGCGCGGGCGCTGATCCATGATCCGAGGCTTCTCGTCTGCGACGAGCCGACGAGCGCGCTCGACGCCGAACTCGGCCGCCGCGTGATGACCCTCATCCGCGATCGCTCGCGTCAGCCCGATCGCGCAGTCGTCGTCGTGACCCACGACGACCGCATCTTCCACCTCGCCGACTCGATCGCCCACATGAACGACGGCGTGGTCGACCGGCTGTCGCGCGGCGAGCACCTTTCGCAGCCGCGACAGAGCCTGTGAGTAGAAAGAGCAGGATTCCCGCCATGAAGCTCAGACTGATCGCCCTCCCCGCTCTCGCCCTCGGCGGCTTCGCATTGACGGCCGTCGCCGTCGCGCGCTTCAATACGCCGCCGAAGACGGGCCCCGAGCCAGTCGCCCCGCCGTCGATTCCCTTCCCGGATCGAGTCGCGGGCGTCGGGATCGTGGAGCCGATGAGCGAGACGCTCCTGATCGGCGCGCAGGTCGGCGGCGTCGTGACGAAGGTGTTCATCGCCGAAGGCGAACGCGTGGCCGCGGGCCAGCCGCTCGTCGAAGTCGATCCGCGCGACGCCGATGCGCGAATCGCCACCGCGCGCGCGACCGTCGAGACCGTGCGCGCACAAGCCGCTGCGGCCGCAGCCCGCGCCGAGGTGGCGCAGGCGCGGGTCGCCGAAATCAAGGCGAAGCCGCGTGGCGAGGATCTCGCCGAGGCGGAGGCCGTCGTTGCGGCGCGACGTGCCTCGCTTGCCGACGCCCGAGGCCGCCTCGACCGGCTCATCCGAGTCACCGATCGCGGCACTGCTGCGAATGAGCAGCCGACGCTCGAGGCGGCTGTCGGCATCGCGGAGGCACAGCTCGCCGAAGCGCAGGCGAAGCTGACGCGCGTCAAGGCCGGCGCCTATCCCGAGGAAGTCGCCGTCGCGGAGGGCGATGCCCGCGCCTCTGCCGCCGACGCAGCGGCGGCACGGGCGCAGTGCGGCGTCGCGGAGGCGCAGTTGCGCGAGGCCGAGGTCGCGCGGGAACTTCTGGTCGTTCGCGCACCGATCGCGGGAACGATCCTCAAGCTCGATACCCATGTCGGCGAGTACAAGGCCGCGGGGCCGAACGCCACCTCGCTCATGCGCCTCGGCGACATCTCGACGCTCTACGTCCGCACCGACATCGACGAACTCGACAACTGGCGATTCGACCCTGCCGGCAAGGCTGTCGCGACGATTCGCGGCGGAAGCCGCATGCAGGTGCCGCTGCGCTTCGTGCGGATCGTGCCCGATGTCCAGCCGAAGAAGACGCTCACCGGCGAAAACGCCGAGCGCATCGACACACGCGTCATGCAGGTGATCTATGCGATCGAGAATCCGCCGGCATTCCTCCAGTCGGGGATGCTCGTCGACGTCGCCGTGGCCGCGAAGCCCGTGGCTGAGAGATCCTTGGCTGAGAGATCCTTGGCTGAGAAGTCCTTGGCCCAAGAGTCCTTGACCCAAAAGTCCTTGGCCCAAGAGTCCTTGGCCCAAGAGTCCTTGGCCCAAGAGTCCTTGACCGGCTCGCAGCCCTGAGGCGGAAGGATTCCCCTATGAGTTTCTTCACCATCGCCGTAGCGTTGTGCATGCATCAGTCACCGCCAGTGGTCGCGCCGACCGCGACGCCATCAGCAGAGTCGACGCAGACCGCGAAGCCTGCGCTCGAGGCACATGCGCTCGAGGCAAAGTGGCCGCGGAAAGCCGGCGAGGCCGGCGAGGACATTCCCGGCGTCGTCGCAAAGGGAACTCCGATCTACAAGTGGTCCGAGGGCCACAACTTCACCGAAGGTCCGGCATGCGCGCCGGACGGCACCGTGTACTTCGTCGACATCCCGGCGAACGAGATCCTGCGCGTCGATCCGATGGGCGCGAAGTCGATCACCACGACGTCGAACGCGACGTTCGGCCTCTTTCTTGCGAAGGACGGTACGTTGTACGGCGCGCAGGCCAACCCCGGCGCCATCACCAAGATCGATCCGGCGACTGGCGCGATCTCGATCATCTGCGACAAGCGCGCGCAGCCGCATGAGAAGACCGGCGTCGCGCTTGGCCGGCTCAACGACCTCGTGGTCGACGACGCGGGCGGCATCTGGTTCACCGCGCCCGTCCTCGGCCGTCGGCGCGAAGGCTCGCCGCCCGACGCCGTCTATTTCGTCGGCAAAGGCGCGAGCGAAGCGACCGAAGTCATCGCCGACGCGAAGCTTCGCGGTCCGAACGGCATCCATCTCTCGCCCGACGGCAAGACGCTGTATGTCGTGCCCTATCTCTCGACCACGATCATGGCGTATCCAGTCGAAGGCCCGGGGAAACTCGGGAATGGGCGCGAGTTCTATCGCATTCCCGGCGGAACCCGCGAGACGATCGGCGGTGACGGGCTGACGATCGATGAGAAGGGGAATCTGTACGTGGCGGTGCCGCCGCGCGCGGCGATCTTCGTGCTCTCGCCCGAAGGCAAGGCGCTCGGGCAGATTCGCTTTCCCGAGCGCACCTCGAACTGCGCCCTCGGCGGCAAGGACGGCAAGACGCTGTACGTAACCGCGACCAGCGGCGTGTATGCGATCGACATCGCGAACGCCCGCGCGCGGTGAGTCGCGATGAGGTCGCGAGCAATGAAACGCGCGACTGCGACAGCCCTTCATGGGTGGAGTCGACGTGGCCGGGATCGGGCGTCGTGCCGAGGCGGCCGCGAAACCACCACTGGAAGTGGTGGCACCCATTTTGGCTGTCGACTCGAACGTCCGTCGTTCCGGGGACTTCGTCCCCGGGCACCCGTGGTTTCGGACTCCGACGTCTCCAGGCCGAGGCCGTGCGGAGTCGACGTGGCCGGGAACGGGCGTCGTGCCGATGCGGGTACGAGCGCGCAGCGCGAGCAATGAAGCGCGCGACTGCGACAGCCTTTCATGGGTGCCACTACTTCTAGTAGTGCGGAGTCGACGTGGCCGGGAACGGGCGTCGTGCCGATGCGGCCGCGAAACCACCACTGGAAGTGGTGGCACCCATTTTGGCTGTCGACTCGAACGTCCGTCGTTCCGGGGACTGACGTCCCCGGGCACCCGTGGTGTGCGACTCCGACTTCTCCAGGCCGCCGCGACTCACTCGCGGCGAGCCTGACCAGAGCGAGCGGCCGCAGTCGCGACCGCTCAAACCACCAGTCGCGAGCGCTCAATCACCCGCCGCCGCACTCGGGGCACGTCGCGCCGCGCGCGAGTCCCTCGCGCGGATAGCCACACATCGGGCACTTGTCGCGTCGGCCGCGGAACTTCGCAAAGCCCCAACGCGCGGCGCGCGACACGCCGACGCCCGCAAGCGTGAGCGGCACGCCGAGGATCAGCGAGTTCGCGAGAAACGGCAGCCACAGCGGCTTCCAGGGAAGGCCGGTGGCGGGGAGAAGCTCGAACTGAAACGCAAGAGGATCCGTCACGACCTTTGCTCCGATTCCATCCGACCAATGCTGTGGGGGCGTCGGCTCACGGTCGTCCATCAGGTCTGCGGGCCGTCGATCCACGCGCGAGCCATGAACCACGAAGCACCGGAGCGGCCATCCAAACAAGCGTGCCTCGTCAACTCGGTCGATGCACTCGAAGTTTGCCGATTCCCTCGGCTGGGCGTCGCCGGGTGCGCCAGGGAGTTCACTGTGGAAGTCCGGTCGGGGGTGATGGAGCATCTGCGCCGCGATGCGCGGGGTAGCGCCGGGCAGAATCCCGCGGCACTCTCGCGAGAATGCCGTCGGAATCCACGGAGGCGCGGCCTCGACCGACGTCGCGTCACGCGCGTGCCCCAGACGCTCCAGTTCTTCGAGCTTCCGAAGCGCCTCGTCGCGGCGGTACGCCCAGCAGTCGCGCGGCCCCTTCGATGACTCGATCCAAACCGTATCGAAAAGTCCCGCGCCTTGAACAACCCACGCCATCCACTGCTCCCCGACCACGATGCCGACAATACGTCCCGGCTCCGCACTTGGATCCTCGATGTGGAGTACGCCGGGCCATGCGTTCCACGCGCGAGGCGCGATCGGTCGCCAGATCCGATCGATCCACGAGGAGGGCATTCCGCGGGCGCCGATCGTTCCGCGCGCCGCGTCCGGCAGCGGTCTCGCGAGATCGGAGGCTGCAAGCACAGCGAGCAGCAGAGAGGCAGCCGCACCCGTTCCGATCGCAAGAATGATGGCTGAACCGATGCGCACGCCGGTCGGCATCCTATCGAAGTGTGTAGCCCATTCGCCGAGCCTCGGTTGCGTCTGACAAGGGGCTGAGGGCCAAGGCTGAAGGACCTCGAAATCCGCACCGGCTCCCGGGTGGCAGGTTGGGGATACGAAGTGACATCTCAAGGATCCAACCATGCGAAGCAGCGATTTGGACGCGACGAGGTCTGATCATGGTCGCATCATGGCGAGTCGCGATGCCAATCGGGTTGAAGCCGAGCGCATCCATCGGGCCGAACCGAGACCGACACTCCGCTCATCCGCTCACGGTCATGCCAGACTCAGCGAGCGGGCGGGGTGCAAGGTGTGAGAGAGCCCCAGGACTCCTGCCACGTCGGCAGTGGATTTGGCATGTACTCGCGGATGTCACAGGCTTGAAAGGTGGGTCGAGGCGTCGGAATCCACTCGGCTTGGGTGCAGTCGAGGAAGTTGCGTGGAGTCGCCTCGCAGCACTCAGCGAGCGCGCTGCAGAATCTCTCTCCAGGCGGAGTTTGTCCACCAAGTGCCTGCGTCGTAGAGCACATCAGCGCATCGGAGACTCATGTCTTGCAGAGGGAGGCTCAACTCACGTTTGCGGAGACTTGGTCCCTGCCGACTCACTCCACTGACCCCACTCACCCCAATCACTTCCCGCCGCACTCGGGGCACGTCGCGCCGCGCGCGAGTCCCGTGCGCGGATAGCCGCACGTCGGGCACTTGTCGCGTCGGCCGCGGAACTTCGCAAAGCCCCAACGCGCGGCGCGCGACACGCCGAAGCCCGCAAGCGTGAGCGGCACGCCGAGGATCAGCGAGTTTCCGAGGAATGGAAGCCAGAGTGGCTTCCAGGGAAGACCGGTGGCGGGCGGCCGATCCGCGTCGAAGCTCCAGTTCGGATGGTGTTCGAAGTCGAAGAGCGCGTCGGTCCAATGGTCGTCCTGCAGCACGGTGACCATGCCATCGCCGAGATCCTCGGCAGACTCCCAGCGTTGCACACGAACGCCGTGCACGGTCATACACCGCAGCGGCCAGCCGTAGAGTCGCGTCTCGGAGACTTGGCGAGAACGAACTCCCGCGAGAGCGATGCGCGCGAGTGGGAATCCTGGTTCAAGCCGCACAGCGATGAGTGGTGCGTACGATGTCGGCGCGACAAGTGGCTTGTCCAATATGCTGTTCCAGAGTTGCGCGTTTCCCCAGTCCGCCGGAGGAGTGCCAATCGCGCTCGAACCGAGCGACGAGGCGTATGCCTCGTCAACCTCAAACTCAGGCGCAGGGTCGTACGGCCAGCCCCACTCGCCCCACCAGAACTCTCGCCACGACTTGTTCGCCTGCTCCACAGCGTGAGGATTGTCGCTCGGGTTGAACGCCGGGGCCATCGCGATTACCTGGTCGTAGGTGCGATCGCCGCCGATGAAGTGCTCGAAGTACACGCCCCCAGCGAAGAACTCGCCGCGGACATCTGTCAATCGGGGATCTGACGGGATTGAACCGTAGGCCGTTGTCAGGTCTTCGCTCTGCGTCTCGCGCGACGTGGCGCGGATGTCGAGAGGCGCTTCACTTGTAGCTGCGTGTCGTGAACCGAGGATCAAGGAAGTGCCACTAGTTACGGAGCGGTACCAACGGAGAACCGCGGGTTCAGCAAACTCAGGTCCACGATCGAGCGTGAGCGGGTGCGAAGGTGCAGGGATCGAAAGATCCCACGCCGAGAGCCAGCAGATCGCAATCGACGTCAGGGATCCGACCACGACCGAACTGAGAGCGTAGCGAGCGAGTCGATGTCGAACGTCGCGGTGCGCTTCCTTCCTGCGCATGAATCAACTCCCGATCGTGAGGGTCGCTAGCGAGCCTCTATCGACTCGCAAACAGCTGGTAGAGCCAGGCCAATACCGCCCTCGGAGGCAGGTGGAAGATAGAGTAGCGCATCACAGTAGAGGCGCTCGCCCGTTGGCACGAACGCGGGCGGGATGCAAGGGTAGACGACGTTCGCGAAACGGTTGCAGCACTTGCGCAACGCGCGGCAGAATCTTCGACGCATCGCATCAGACGTGTACCAAGGCGGCGACTCAGCGAGATGTTGGCGGTACGTCTCGAGGTCTAGGACCTTGTCGAGTTCGCCTCCACCGCATCGTGACGCAAGCGGATGCTCAGAACGGGCGCTCTGCAGCACATCGACTTCATTTCTGAATGGACCATGGAGAGATCCATCTTTAGGCTCGATCCACCACCATCCGCCGTTCGGATCGACAAGGATGGGCACGCCATGGCCATCGGACCCATCAGGGCAATTCCAATAGATGGTGCCTATCTTCCCTCTCCAACCTTCGAGGTAGCGAAGCATGAATCGAAGCGCGGCATCCGCATAGTCGTCGCAGTCAAGGTCAGGGCGCTTGCGGCTGGTCTCGTTTCGGAAACGTGCCTTGTAGACGCACTTGAGCGCGGACCACGATATCAGCCAACGCAGTGCACATCGTCGGCTCTCAATCTCGTCGGCAGGAATCCACGGTGGAGTTGGCTGCGTGACATCATCTACCGGCGGCGCCATCTCCACACTCATCCCCTCGCTCTCGACGAGCATGCCGAGCGCCTCGACGCGCTCGATGGACGCGCGCTGCTGCACGGTCATCGCGTCGATCACGAGCTCGAAGTGCGCGAGGTAGGCGTCGGCGTCGAGCTCAGGCCGCGGCGCGAGCTTGCCGGTCAGCACGAAGGCCCGGAACTCGGCGCGGACCTCCGCGTCGTCGGCGATGAGGTCGGTGACGAGGTAGCGCTCGCCCGCGTCGGGGATCGGACGGCCGGGCTACGCGATCAACTCTCGAATCGGTTCCGCGCCCTCCACGCCGACGAGCTTCTGGTCGAGCCCCGCGTAGAAGTAGGTGAGGTGGTTCGGGTCGAGGCCGAGGCACGCAAGCGCCGTCGCGTGGAGGTCCTTCACGTGGAAGCGGCGGTCGACGCCGGTCGCGCCGAGCTCGTCCGTCTCGCCGATGCTCACGCCGCCCTTGATCCCGCCGCCCGCCATCCACATGGTGAAGCCGAACGAATTGTGGTCGCGGCCCGTGCCCTCCGCATACTCCGCAGTCGGCTGCCGCCCGAACTCGCCGCCCCAGATCACGAGCGTCTCCTCGAGCAGCCCGCGGCGCTTGAGGTCCTTCAGGAGGCCCGCGATGGGCTTGTCGGTGCGGCCCGCGTGGAAGTCGTGGTTCGTCTTGAGGTCGCCATGCGCATCCCACGACTCGTCATTGTGGCCGCCGCCCGAGTACAGCTGCACGAAACGCACGCCGCGCTCGACGAGACGCCGAGCCAGCAGGCACTTGTTCCCGAACTCGCGCGTGCGCTCGTCGTCGCAGCCGTAGAGCTCCCGTGTCTCGGGGGACTCCAAGGACATGTCGACCGCCTCAGGCGCGGTCGCCTGCATGCGGTAGGCGAGCTCGTAGCTCTCGATACGGCTCTCGAGCTCGGAGTTCCCCGAGCGGAGCAGCGCATGGCGCGTGTTCCAGTCCTTCATCTTGTCGAGCATCGCGCGCTGAAGCGCCACGCTGCGCCCCTCCGGATTCGCCAGATCGAGGATCGGCGGTCCTTCGCCGCGCAGCACCGTGCCCTGGTACATCGCGGGCATGTAGCCGCTCGACCAGTTCTTCGCACCCGAGATCGGGCCGCCGGCGCTGTCGAGCATCACGACGAACCCAGGCAGGTTCTGATTCACGGTGCCGAGCCCGTAGTTCACCCACGAGCCCATCGCGGGGCCGCCGAGGAGGCGCCCCGAATTCATCATCAGCATCGCACTGCCGTGGATGGGGCTGTCGGCGTACATCGACTTGATGAAGGCGATGTCGTCGACGCAGGTCGCGATGTGCGGAAAGAGGTCGCTCACCCACGCGCCCGACTGGCCGTACTGACGGAACTTCCACTTCGGCCCCACCACGCGGCCCTCGTCGCGGTCGCCGCCGCGGCCCTTCGTCTTCACCTTGATCGTCTGCCCGTCGAACTTGTAGAGCTCGGGCTTGTAGTCGAAAGTGTCGACGTGGCTCGGGCCGCCGTAGCAGAAGATGAAGATCACGCTCTTGGCCCGGCCCGGGATCATCGCGGGCTTCGCCGCCATCGGATTCGCAGGTCCGCCGGGGAGCGGCGTGACGCCGTCGAAGGCGAGCGCCTGCCTCGAGAGGAAGCCGTCCTTCGCGAGCATGCCCGCAAGCGCGACCGACGTGAACGCGCCGCCGGCCTGCCACAGGAACTCGCGGCGCGTGCGGCCGCAGAAGGTGTTCGTCGGCTTATCGAGTGGATTGCTCATGGATGCACCGTCGGCAGTCTGCGTCAATCGATGTAGAGGAACTCGTTCAGGTTGAAGAGCACGAGGCAGAGGCTCGTCATCGCCTGCTCCTGCGTCAGCCCCTCCTTCGCCTTGATGTCGTCGAGGAAGCGAATCGCCTCGTCGATCTCGCGCGCGTCCGGCGCGCGTCCGCTCGTCAGCCTCCGCGCGCGCTCGATCTGCGCGCGAAGATCGCCGGGGGCCTCGCGCGCGACGCGCTCGGCGAGCTTGCGCGCTTCCTCGTTCGTGAGGTCGCCGTTCAGCATCGAGAGCGACTGCGTCGGCACCACCGTGTTGAAGCGCTGCGGGCATGGGCTGTCGAGGTCGGCGAGGTCGAACGCCGTCAGCAGCGGATGCTGCAGCGAACGCTTCAGCTTGATGTAGAGACTTCGGCGTGTCCACGACTCGCGCTCGGTGAGCGGCCAGACCGACTCCGGGCGCGATGACGTCGCGAGCGCTTCCTTCGGCATTGGCGGCAGCACCGGGGGGCCGCCAACCGCGGTGTTGATGGTGCCGTTCGCGACCAGCATCGAATCGCGCAGTTCCTCGGCCGAGACGCGCCGCATGCGGAATCGGCTGAGAAGCTCGTTCGGCGCGTCCTTCGCAAGCGCATCGGCCGACGCGACGCTCGACATGCGGTACGCGGCGCTCGTCATCAGGAGGCGATGCATCTCCTTGAAGCTGCCGCCCTTCTCGAGCATGGTCGCGGCGAGATAGTCGAGAAGCTCCGGATGCGTCGGCTGCTCGCCGAGACGTCCGAAGTCGTTGGTCGACGCAGAGAGCCCAGCGCCGAAGTGATGCTGCCACACGCGGTTCGCGACGGTGCGCCACGCGAGCGCATTGCGCGGATCGATGATCCAGTTCGCAAGCGCGAGGCGCCGGCCCGAGCTCTCGCCGTGCGCGGGCTTGACGGCCATCGCCGGCTCGAAGCGCGCAGCGACGCGCGGCACCCCGGGCTCGACCCGGTCGCCGAGCGCGTGCGGACTTCCGCGCAGCATCACGTGCATCTCGGATGGCTCGGCCTTCTCACGCACCGCAAGCACCGTCTCGCCCTTCCAGTCGGGCATGCGCCACGCCGCAAGTTGCGCGACAAGCTCGTCGTACCGCTTCGCAGCGGCTTCGCCCGAGCGCGCGAGGATCGTCGCACGCGACTCCTCGAGCGGCGTCAGCCCAAGCGCCATGGCGCGGATCTCAGCTTCGCCAAGCACTCGGTCGTACATGCGCACTTCGTCGATGAGCCCCGCGAACGCGCCGTAGCCCGGAAGCATGGAGCCGATCGAGAGCGTCCGCGGCGCGTCGAGAGGCGCGGTCGACCCCCGTGCACGATCAACCGGGGATCCATCGATGTAGAGGACAAGGTCGCCGGTCTTTCGCTCGCGCGTGAAGGCGACGTGATGCCAGCGTCCGTCGTTGTAGCCGGGCCCCGAGCTCAGGAACGTCTCCGGATCGCCGGTTCCCGCGCTGATGCAGCCATGCGAGATCAGGGAGACCCCGAAGTCGCGCACGATGCCGGCGATCTCTCCGTCAACGAGACCCTTGCCGAGGAACCAACGCCGGTCGCTCTCGGTGCCGCCGCCGATGTCGGTGGTGCTGAAGAAGAAGGCGATCGTGAAGTCGTCTGCGACCGGTCGCTCGATCTCGACGCGGTCGTCGCCGCCGTCGAATCGGAAGGCCTTGCCGATGCGGCCCTCGACACCGAACCCCGCGTCGCGCACGCTCGCTGGCTTCCCGCGAGGCGCCGCGTTCACCGCGCGCGCCGACTTCGCATCCTCGAACTTGAGGTGCGTCACGAGTCCCGACGCCGGCGCCGAGTCGGCGAACGCGCCGGCCGCGATGCCCGCGCTCGACTCGAGCGCGCGAATCTCGTCGACGACCTTCTCGCGCCGCGCCACCAGCGCCTTGAGCTCGGCCTCGGGGTCGACCTTGCCGAAGTCGCTGCGCACCATGCGGAGCACGTTGTCGGCCTCGATCGAGTTGAACGGGCTTTCCTTGTAGGGCGCGACGCCGGCGAAGTACGCCGCGAACTCGTAGTACTCGCGCTGGAGGATCGGGTCGCCCTTGTGATCGTGGCACCGCGCGCAGTTCATGCTGATGCCGAGGAACGTGCGCGCGGTCGTGTCGACGATCGAGTCGAGGTCGTCCGCAAGCGCCTGCTTCAGATCGGGCACCTCGTCGTCCCAGAGGCCGAGCCGGTAGAAGCCCGTCGCCACCAGCGTGTCGAAACTGCGGTCGGGCAGTTCGTCGCCTGCAAGCTGCGTCTGCACGAAGCGGGCGTACGGCATGTCGTCGTTGAAGGCGCGGACCACGAAGTCGCGGTACTTCCACGCGGCACTCTTGTCGCTGTCGCGCTCGAAGCCGTTCGTGTCGGCGTATCGGACGAGATCGAGCCAGTGACGCGCCCACTTCTCGCCGTAGTGCGGGCTCGCGAGCAGACGGTCGATCAGCCGCTCGTACGCGTCGGGCGAGCCATCGGCCTCGAAGGCCGCGATCTCCTCCGGCGTCGGCGGCAGGCCGGTGAGGTCGTAGGTCGCCCGGCGGATCAGGGTGACGCGGTCGGCCTCAGGGGCCGGCGCGAGCCCCTTCTCCTCGAGTTTCGCGAGGATGAATCGGTCGACGCCGTTGCGCACCCAACCCGTATCGCGGACCGCAGGAGCGTCCGGCTTCGCGAGCAACCGGTAGGCCCACCAGCTCTCGCGGGCAGCGTTGGCCCGGCTGACGATCGTCTGTTCGCTCAGGCCCTTGGGCGCGCCGTGGGAAGCGGCCCCCGAGGGGGCATGCTGGGCGTCCTTCGACGCGGCCGGGGCGTCCTTCGACGCGGCCGGGGCGTCCTTCGACGCGGGCGGGGCGTCCTTCGACGCGGGCTGGGCGTCCTTCGACGCGGCCGCGACCAGGGCGGCGGTGGCAACACCAGCCCCAAGCAGCACCGCCACGCGCCGGATGCGCGGCGCGTTGGTGCGGGAGGGTCGGCTCGGGCCATCCATCAAGACCAAGGTAGCCTCAGATTCGGGTTCGCCCAAGCATCGGCCGTCCATGCGTGGAGAAATCCGCCGCAAGTTCGGACGCGATGGCTCCCGATATACGCATGATGATCGACGAATCAGGTTCGGTGCTGCCCAGTTGGCTCTTCGAGGTCCTCGGCTGGGTGCCGGCAGTGGTCTTTCCCGGCGCCACGCTGCTGCAGCTGGCGACCATCGTCCGGCGCAAGACCGCCGCAGGGGTCTCGATCGAGGCGTGGACGGCGTATGCGGTCGCGAACATCTGCTTGTTCCTCTACACCGAGAAGTACGGTGAACTGGAGTCGATCCTGGGGGCCCTCGGAACCGCCGCGCTCAATCTCTGCATCGTCGCGGCTGCGATCCGGTACCGAAATGGGCCGACCGGGAATCCGAACGCAACGGGCACCGTCTGATTCCGGTCGTCGCCTCCGCCTCGCTCCCGAACCTCCGCCTCCGAAGCCATGTCCATCAAGAACGCTGCCAAGTTCTCCTCAGCCCTGGTCCTGCGCGCCGCGCATCACCGGGACGCCTTGCTCCGTGGACGCAAGGTGCTGCCTGCGCTCGCTGCAGTCGCAGCGCTCCAAGGCTGCGTCGCCGTCGGTGGCACCACCCGCACGGAGTGCCCGACGGTCGGCAAGCAGCTCATTGACCTCAAGGCCGCCTACGACGCCGGCGCGATCGACGCCAGCGAGTACCAGACGGCGAAGGCCCGGCTGCTCGGCCCCGATTGACGGCCCCGACTGACGGCCCCGATTGATCCGGTCTACGCGTCGATCGTCTGACGCAGTGTGGACGCGAGCCGGTCGAGATCGATCGGCTTGTGCACAAAGGCGGCGATGCCGACCTCGAGGCCGCGGCGTTCACTTCGACCGTCGCCGTAGCCCGTGCAGCAGACGATGCGCAGCCCTGGCCGAATGCGCTTGGCGCGCGCCGCAAGCTCGATGCCGTCGAGGCCGGGCATGGTCAGGTCGGTCAGCATCAGCGTGATGACGCAGTCGCGGTCGGTCAGGATCCGCAGCGCCTCATCGGGATCGGCGCACGCGATGACGCGGTAGCCCACGCTCTCAAGCATCTCGCGCTCGACCTCGAGCACAGCGGGGTCGTCGTCGACGAGCAGGATGGTTTCGCGCCCGTCGCGGTGCTCGCCTCCCCCACCGACGCTCGCCGGCGGCAGCTCGCGCTCCGCGCGCTCGGCCGGCTGCATCGCATCGACCTTGAAGACGGCAGCGGGCGACCGACTCGCTGCGTGGACGCAAGGGAAGAGCAGTTCGAACCGAGTGTCCTTGCCGGGCACGCTCTCGACGGAGATCGTGCCGCCGAACTCCGTCACGATGCGCTGCACCGCGGCAAGCCCGAGGCGGTTCGACCGGTCGGGCAGATCGGCACCCTGTCCAAGCGGCGTGTAGGGGTCGAAGAGATGCGCGCACGCCTCCGGGCTGAGCGCAGGCCCGGTGTCGGAGACGAGGATGCGAACCTGAGGCCGTCCGCCACGCTGCGGCATATCGGCACGCAGCGTGACCTTGCCGCTTCGACCGCGGAGCGCGTCGACCGCGCGCACGGCGAGGCGCGTCAGCGCGTGGTGGAGGCCGTCCGCATCGCCGAGGATGTCGCCGACATCGGGCGCCACCTCGATCGAGATGTCGAGCAGGGCTGGCGCGGAGCGCTTCAGCAGTTCGCCGACGGCGACCACGACGGGCGCGACGGGGATCGGCTCGTCAAAGCGCTCGCGGCTCTGCGAGAGCGCAAGCACCTGCTGCACCAGTCCGCTCACCTGCCGCGCGGACGAGCGGATCTCGGAGAGCATCTGAAGCGTTCGCGCGTCGAGGCCCGGGCTCCGCTCGAGCATCTCGGTGTAGAGCAGGATCGGCCAGAGAAGATTGTTGAAGTCCTTGGCAAGGCCAGACGCAAGGAAGCCGATCGCCTCCATGCGCTGGCGCTGGCGGAGCATCTGGTCGAGCCGCTCCCGGCCGATTGCCAGCGCGAACGAGTTCGCAAGCGCGCGCAGCGCCGAGCGATCGTGGAGGTCGAGGCTCCGATGCGACTCTCCGCGCGGCTCGAACGCCAGCACGCCCCACAGCACGCCGTCGACGATGATCGGCTTGACCATGGCGCCCGAGACGGTGGCGTCGAAGCGAATGGGCACCGACTCCCCCGCCGCCAGGCGCACGCGTTCGTCGTCGGTGGGGTGCGAGAGGCGCGCCGCACGCGACCATGTGTCGCCGAAGGTGGGCTGCCAGATGAACTCCGCGAGCACGGGGCCGCCGTTCGTGGATTGCGGAGGCGCAACCTCGAGCACCGCGAGCGTACCGGCATCGAGTGCGCTGCCGACGAGGGCCAGCGACGAGTTCGCGGCCGCGCGCCAGTCGATTCCGCCAAGCAGTCGCTCGGCTGCGGCGTGTGAAGCCTGCAGCAGCGCGCCGCGGCGGGCGTTCTCGTGCGCCGCGACGATGCGGGCGTACGTGAGGCCGGCAAAGTCCGCAAGGAAGCTCAGCGCCTTGCGATGACGCGACGAGAAGCTGCCGCGCCGCGTGCTTGCGAAGCCGACGGTGCCGACGACCAAGCCATCGACGCGCACCGGAAGATACATGCGCGAGAGGATGCGCTCCCCATGCGCGGTGGGCACGGACGCCGGATCGCCCGGATACGCGGTCGTGTCGGGTACGTCGATGGCGCGCCCGGTCCGCAGCACGGCGCCCGGATGGCGATCGAGCGCCGTCGCCTCGGCGGCCACGCGCTCCTCTTCCGTCAGACCCTTCGCATGCACGAGCCGCAGCGCGCCGGTCTCTGGGTCGAGGAAGTAGATGCCGGCGTACTCGACCGTGAAGAGCCTGTCGGTGACGGCGTCGATGGTGAGCCCGAGTTCCGCGAGCGTGCGCACCTTGGCGAACCGCCGCGCGATCACGCGATCGACGGCGTTCCTGCGAAGGAGCCAGCGATTCATCTCGACGAGTTCGTCATGCGGCAGCCGACGGGCGATCGCCTCGGCGATCTCCTCGGAGGCGTGCGTCAGCCAGTTCAGCATCGGCTGGCTCACCGCGGAGTTCCCGAGTGCAAGCAGCGCATGCCCGTGAAGGCCGATCGGAACCTGCACCACGCTCCGGCCTGTCACCGGGTCCGTCATCAGCGCCGCGTCGCTGCCATCAAGCGTGCGATCGCCGACCTCTTCCACCGCTTCGTGCGAGTCGACCTCGGGGACCGGCGGGCCCGCACGGCCCACGCGCGCGAGCCGAGGCGCACTCGACTCATCGTTGCGCCACAGCCAGATCTCGCACGACTCGCAGCCGACCGTCTCGACGAGCGCCTTCGCGATCTCGTCGGTGAACGAGCCGAGATCCACGTTCCCGTCCGGCAGGTTCGCAAGCAGTGCATCGAGTTCGGGCATGGTTCCGCGACAGGGTAGCGATCGACTTGGCGGGAAGTCACCCCCGAGGCGCCGCTTGACTTCGCACGGCCGCTGCGGGAGTCTTTCCGCATGCCACTCACGCCTTCGACGATCGCCCACCGTCCTCGCCGCCTTCGCCCGGGAGCGGGAGCGCGCATCGCGCTGCTCGCGCTCATCGGCGCCGGACTCCTCGGCGCAACGCAGGCTTCCGACCCGAAGAGTCAGGCGAACTCCCCAGAGGACGCCGGCGCGCGCAAGACCCCCGCCGAGCAGCGGGGACGCATCCTCATCTTCTCGAAGACGGCCGGGTTCCGCCACGACTCGATTCCCGATGGCATCGCCGCCCTGCGCGAGCTTCTCTCGGCCCGGTACGACATCGACGCGTCCGAGGACTCGGCCGTGTTCACCGAGGAGAATCTCGCGCGCTACAAGGCTGTGGTCTTCCTCTCGACCACGGGAGACATCCTGAACGAGGCGCAGCAGCGCGCGTTCGAGTCGTTCATCCGGCGCGGCGGCGGCTTCGCGGGCGTCCATGCAGCTGCGGACACCGAGCACACCTGGCCCTGGTACGGGCAACTCGTCGGTGCCTACTTCAAGACCCATCCCGAGGTTCAGGAGTCGCTGGTCCGCGTCGAGGATCGCACGCATCCCTCGACGTTCATGCTGCCGGGCGAGTGGCGCCGCACCGATGAGTGGTACGTCTACACCTCAAATCCACGCAGCCGCGTGCGCGTGCTCGCGAGCCTCGATGCCACCACCATCAAGGGCGTCAGCATGGGCGAGGACCACCCGATCGCGTGGTTCCACGTCTTCGAAGGCGGGCGATCGTGGTACACGGGAGGCGGCCACACGAAGGAGAGCTTCAAGGAGCCTCTGTTCCGAGCGCATCTCGAGGGCGGGATCCTGTGGGCCGCAGGCGATGCCGAGATCGCAGCGGCCCCGGAGCGCGGCCCCGAAGCGGCGCCTGTGAAGCAAGAATCGCAGACGAAGCCGCAACCGCACTAGGTTCTGTCTGACGGATCGGTCGAAGGCCCGAAATGCGTGTGAACTGGTGTTCCGCTCCGCTTGACGTCGAGCCCATCACGCAGACGGGTGGCAGGAATCTCCGAACGCCACTCGAAGCCTGTAGGCGCCTATGGGCGAAACTGGCGGATAAATTTTCGAAAAAGATCAGTTCGCTCGGTCGACTCTCGACAGGCCATAGGAGCGACTGCTATATTCGTTCCAACCGCACCGGAAGGCGCGGGGTCCACACGATCTTTTCCCCCATGGGGCTACTGCGAAGCCGATCTCGCAGTGGCCCTTTTCTATTTCCCGAGGCTGTTTCGCGAGGCTGTTTCCCGAGGCTGTTTCGCTGTTTCCCGAGGCGAGAATCGCGAATTCCTCGGGAGAAGAAGTCCTCGGGAGAAGAATTCCTCGGGAGAAGAAGTCCTCGGGAGAAGAAGTCCTCGGGAGATACGAGCGCGAGGGGGAGCGGCCACACCCCGTTGGTTCTTGGTGGCGCCTGCGCGCTGCGAGACGAGCGCGAACCGTAGGCACTCCGCCGACTCGCCGACAGTCGGCCCTCACATCGCTCGGCTTGGGCTCAAGAAACCGATCGGGAGCGTCGTCTTGCCATCCGTCGACAGATCCGCCAGCACCTCGCCGATCACCGGGGCGAACTTGAACCCATGTCCGCTGAAGCCACAGGCGATCGCCACGTTCGCGTGCGCCGGATGCAGCCCGACGACGAAGTTTGAGTCGGCCGACATCGTGTAGAGGCAGTTCTTCGCGTTCAGGCACGTCCGCCCTGCCGCTGAAGGAACACGCTCGCGCACGGCGGCCAATGTCTCTGCCACCACGGCGCCGTCGGCGACACCAAAGGCCTCATCGGGGTCCGCATCCTCGCCTCTGCAGTGAAGCCCGACCTTCATGCCACGCGGTGCACCCATGTTCGCAAACGCCGGAACGCCGTAGATCTCAGGTAGACCGCCGCGATCGAAGAGCCAGACCGGCATCGCGGTCGACTGCCACAGCGGGTCACCCGCGTCGTCGATCCATGCGAGCGTCTCGCGCGTCGGACGCAGCGACGGCACCGTATCGCCCACCATTCCCGGCATCCAGGCGCCGGAGGCGAGCACCAGCGTGCGGGCTTCGAACGATCCCCTGCTGCACCGCACCCAGACGCCCGAGTCGGACGCGCGCCACGCGTCGATCGGCGCGTTCGTCACGATGGTGGCGCCCGCCTTGCGCGCCGCATCGAGCGCCGCTTCGATCGTCGCCTCCGGACGCACGAAGCCTCCGCGCGTCTCGCAGACGAGTTCCCAGTCGCGTGGGACGCTGAACTGCGGATGGCGTCGCATGAGCTCCGTGCCGTCGATCGCCTCGACCTTGAGGTCATGTGCGAGCGCGCTTCGCATCATGCCCGTCGCCACGCGGTTGCCGGTCGGGCCGCCCATCACGAGCCCCGTCTCATAGCGCAGCGTCACGCCCGCATCCTTCGAGAGCCGGTCGAAACCGTCGTACGCCCGGCGCAAGAGCGGCACGTAGTCGGGATGCTCGAAGTACGAGAGCCTGATCACACGGCTTCCGCCATGCGAACTGCCACGCCAATGCGGCGGGCTGAACCGATCAATGCCGAGGACGCGCTTCCCGCGGCGCGCGAGTTCGGCCAGCGCACAGGAGCCCATCGCGCCGAGGCCGACGACGATGGTGTCGAATTGCGTCAAGGAGCCGCCGTTCATGTGCCGGAATCGTACGGAATGCGGAGCGTATGCGGCGGGGTTCGCGTGGCCACGCGGGCGAGTTCCTCGCCGCACGTTGCCTCGCGTGTCGTGCGCGCGTCCGAATCGCGCTCTGCTACCTTCGTGTCATGCCCTCGCTCCGCCTCTCGGCGTCGATTCTCTGGACCTTCCTCGGGTTCGGGATTCGCGCGTTCGGCGGCCCCGTGGCGCAGATCGCTGAACTCGAGTCCGACTTCGTGGAGCGCCGCGGATGGGTGGAGCGCGACCGCTTCCGACGCGCGCTCGCCGTCTACCAGCTGCTTCCCGGCCCAGAGGCCCACGAGATGTGCTGCTACCTCGGCACGGTGCGCGGCGGCAGGCTCGGCGGAATCGCGGCGGGGCTCGGGTTCATGCTGCCAGGGCTTGCGCTGATGCTCGGCGCATGCGCGCTGTACAGCGCGCTCGACCTCTCGTCGTCGGTCGCGTCGCATGCGCTTGCGGCGATGCAACTCGTGGCCGCCGCGCTCATCGTGCGCGCGGCGTCGCGGCTGCTTGCGCCGATCGTCCGCTGGCGGGATCCATCCGCGCGCGCACCGACTGTCGTCGCGCTTGCCGCGTGCGCCCTCGCGATCTGGTGGTTCGCTCCCGGTGGCGACGCGATGGCGTCGCATGCGGTGTCGCATGCGGCGTCGCCACGCGCCGAGCCCGCGGCCGAACTCTTCGCGCACGGATTCGTGGCCGGCGCCGTGACCTTCGGCGGCGCGTACACGGCGATTCCGTATGTCGCGGGCGTCGCAACCGGCGCGGAAGGCTGGCTGACGCAGGGAGCGTTCCTCGACGGTGTCGCCATAGCAAGTGTGCTGCCCGCGCCGCTCGTCATCTTCGGCACGTTCGTCGGGTACCAGGGCGCTGGCTTCGTGGGCGCACTTGCGTTCACCGCCGGCATCTTTCTGCCGGCGTTTGCGTTCACCGTGTTTGGCTTTGGCGCGATCGAGCGGCTTCTCGCGTGGACACCCGCACGCCGTGCGCTCGACATCGCAGGCGCAATCGCGGTGGGCATCATGGTGGGCGCCGCGTTCCACATCGTGGCAGATGCCGCGATCGGCTGGATGCGCCGTCCGATGCCGTTTGACTCGGCCACGCCGTTCATCCTCGGCATGTTCGTCTATGCGGTCTGGGTGTCGAAGGGTCGCTTCGCCGCGCCGCTCATCGTGATCGTGGCCGGTGCAGGCGGCGCGATCTACGGCCTGATGCGCTGAACCGTACACTCTCTGCGTGCCCAAGCCGTTCCGCGATTCCTCCGACCGACCTCCGCAGCGCAAGCGGGAAGAACGCCCACCGCTGCGCATCTTCCCGACGACGCTCTGGGAGTATCCGAGCCAGCATTACGACAGCCCGGCGATGCGGGAGGCGCAGAAGAAGCAGCGACTCTCGCGCGGCGAGGAGCCGCGGAAGCTCGAGATCGAAGGCGACGCTGTCGTCGGCTCGGGCTCGATGCAAGGCGACAAGGACTATGTCGGCGCCACGCCGTCGTGGGTGATCTGGCAGCTGCTCTCGCGCTACACCCGCGAGAACGACCTCGTTGTCGATCCGATGTGCGGCTCGGGCACGACGCTCGACGTCTGCCGCGACCTCAAGCGCCGCGGCGTCGGCTTCGACCTCAATCCGCAGCGGCCCGAGATCAAGAAGAACGACTCGCGCAAGCTGCCGCTCGACGCCGAGAGCGTCGACTTCGTGTTCATCGACCCGCCGTACTCGACGCACGTCGACTACTCGGACGACGCGCGCTGCATCGGCAAGCTCGATTCGGGCGGCGACGACGGCGGCCGCGCGTACTACCGCGCGATGGAGGATGTGATCCGCGAGATCCACCGCGTGCTCAAGCCCGGCCGCTACATGGGGCTCTACGTGAGCGATTCATGGCGCAAGAAGAAGGGCCACGACGGCAAGTCGCTGAAAGGCAGCGAGTTCATGCCGATCGGCTTCGAGCTCTTCGCGATCATGCGCAAGTACCTGACGCCCGTCGACATCATCTGCGTGGTGCGCCACAACAAGAAGCTGTCGTTCGGCAACTGGCGCAAGGCTGCGGAGGAAGGCAACTTCTTCCTGCGGGGGTTCAACTACTGCTTCATCATGCGGCGTGTTTGAGCGGTCGCGGCGTGTTTGAGCGGTCGCGGCGTGTTTGAGCGGTCGCGGCTGCGGCCGCTCCCTCTGGTGCTGAAGTCGCGTTTCGTGATCGTCGCGGCTGCGGCCGCTCCCTCTGGTGCTGAAGTCGCGTTTCGTGATCGTCGCGGCTGCGGCCGCTTCGTCTCTGGGCGGTCGCGGCTGCGGCCGCTCCCTCTGGTGCTGAAGTCGCGTTTCGTGATCGTCGCCGCTGCGGCCGCTTCGTCTCTGGGCGGTCGCGGCTGCGGCCGCTCCCTCTGGTGCTGATCACGCCAAAGGCGGCTGCCGCAAGCAGCCGCCGCGAGAATGACGCGGCGCTTGCACCGCCGCTGGCCGCGCCCCACAATGCGCGTGTGTCGAATCCGGGCGACCAACCTGACGAACCCACGCGATCGATCGGTCCCAGCCCGAGCGACGGCGACTTCCCCTACAGGCCATCCAGCGATGACCGTCTCGCGCCAGGCGCGCGCGCGGGCGAGATGATCGGACCGTACAAGCTCCTCGAGGTGATCGGCGAGGGCGGCTTCGGCGAGGTGTGGCTCGCCGAGCGACGCGAGCCGATGGTGCAGCGCGTCGCGATCAAGATCATCAAGCCGGGCATGGATTCTCGCGCCGTCATCGCGCGCTTCGAGCAGGAGCGCCAGGCGCTGGCGATGATGGATCACCCGAATGTCGCGCGCGTCCTCGACGGCGGCGTGACGGCATCGGGCCAGCCCTACTTCGCGATGGAGCATGTGAAGGGCGATTCGATCACTCGGTTCGCAGACCGCCACCGCCTGACCATCCGCGAGCGGCTCGAGCTCTTCGCCACCGTGTGCGACGCCGTGCAGCACGCGCACATGAAGGGGATCATCCATCGCGACATCAAGCCGTCGAACATCCTCGTCGCCCACGGCGGCGAGGGACACGCGCATGTCGTGAAGGTGATCGACTTCGGCGTCGCCAAGGCGATCTCGCACACGCTGACCGACAAGACCGTGTTCACCGAGCGCGGGCAGATCATCGGCACGCCCGAGTACATGTCGCCCGAGCAGGCGGAGATGGGCGCGAACGACATCGACACCCGCACGGATGTCTATTCGCTCGGCGTCGTCCTCTACGAACTCCTCAGCGGCACGCTGCCCTTCGACCCGAAGACGCTGCGCAGCGCGGGCTACGCCGAGATCCAGCGCATCATCCGCGAGATCGATCCGCCGAAGCCAAGCACGCGGCTGAGCACCGCGGACGACAGCACCGGGACCGAGATCGCGAAGGCGCGGCAGACGGAGCGGGAGCGGATCGCGGTCGAGCTGCGACGCGAGCTCGAGTGGATCCCGATGAAGGCGCTGCGCAAGGACCGCACGCGCCGGTACGCGAGTGCGGATTCGCTCGGAGCCGACGTGCGGCGCTATCTCGATGGCAAGCCGCTCGAGGCGGCGCCCGAGAGCCGCGCGTACCTCTTGCGGAAGTTCGTGCGGCGGAACCGCGTGCCTGTTGCGGCGGCGGGCGCCGTGTCGCTCGCGCTTGTCGCGGGCGTGATCGCCACGGGCCTTGCGCTCAATCGAGCCCTTGCCGCCGAGGCCGGGCTCAAGACCCAGCTCGCCGAGACGGAGAAGGCGCAGCAGGCGGAGAAGCTGCGCGCGGACGAACTGTCGGAGGTAAGCGACTTCCAGTCGCAGATGCTCAACCGCATCAATACGACGCAGGCGGGCGCCGACCTCTTCAAGGATGTGCGCGCGCGCTTCGCGGCGGCGCTCGAGAAGGCCGGCGTGCCTGAGGCCGAGCGCGCGGCGCGCGTCGCCGTTCTCGAGCAGGAGCTCTTCCGCGCGAACGCGACCGACACCGCTGCGGCGCTGATCGACCGCGAGATCCTCAAGCCCGCGATCACCACGATCGACGAGCGCTTCAAGGAACAGCCCCTCGTCGATGCGCAGCTCCGGCAGTCGCTTGCGAATCTCTATCGAACCATCGGGCTCTTCGATGCTTCGATGCCGCTGCAGGAATCCGCGCTCGCCACTCGGCGGCGCCTCCTCGGCGACGAGCACGAGCGCACGGTGCAGTCCGTCGTCGGCATGGCCTACACGCTGCAATTGCTCGGACGGTTCCGCGAGGCCGAGTCCATGCTCCGCGAGGCGCTTGCGACGCGCACGCGCCTCCTCGGTCGCGAGCATCGGGACACGCTGAACACGATGATCGGACTGTCGGGCACGCTCGTCGATCAAGGAAGATTCGACGAGGCCGAGCCGCTCCAGCGCGAAGTGCTTGAGACGCGCCGCCGCACGCTCGGCGAGGATCACCCCGACACGGTGCGATCGATCTTCGCCGCCGGCATACGCCTCCAGCTCCATGGCAAGTTCCTGGAGGCGGAGCGCTACTTCCGCGAGTCGCTCGAGAAGCGCCGCCGCATCCTCGGAGACGACCATCCCGAGACCCTCTGGTCCATCTACTGGTCGGGCTGGCTACTCGTCGATCTCGCAAGATTGCAGGAAGCCGAGCCCTACCTCCGCGAGGCCCTTGAGCGATCGCGCCGGGTCCTCGGCGAGGAGCATCCCGACACGCTCACGCGCATCAACAGCATGGGCGCGGTGCTCAACTGGCTCAACAGAGGCGCGGAGGCAGAGCCGTATCTTCGGGAGGCTCTCGAGAAGCGACGGCGCATCTTCGGCGAGGATCATCCGGCCACGCTGATTTCGCTCGACTGGATGTTCCGGTTCTTCGAGCAGCAGCGCCGGTTTCCCGAGGCGCTCCTCGTCGCACAGGATTCACTCGACCGGCGTCGTCGCACGCTTGGAGCAGACCACCCGACCACGCTGCTCTCCCTGCACCACATGGGCGTCGCGCTCCTCGGCCTCGGCCGGCCCGACGAGGCCGAGTCCTCTCTCCGCGAGGCACTCGACCGCCGTCGACGCACGCTCGGCGAAGACCATCCCGACGCGCTGCGAACCATGGTGAGCCTCGGCGCCGTGCTGCGGTCCCAAGACAGGCTCACGGAGGCGGAGGCCTGCTTGCGCGATGTCCTCGAGCGTCGCACGCGCACGCTCGGGGGCGACAGCCCCGAGTCGCTCGGGTCCGCCTTGACTCTCGCCGCCGTTCTTCGGGCCCAAGGCAAGCTGGCCGAGGCGGAACCGTTGGTGCGATCGGCGCTCGATGGACGGCGACGCACGCTCGGAGAGGACCATGTCGACACGCTGAATGCCGCCGTCGTCCTCATGCGGCTGAGGGTCGACCAGGGCCACGCGGCGGAAGCCCTCGAAACCGGCCTTCGGCTCGAGCCGGCCGCGCGCAGGCTGTTCACGAAGGCCCGCATCACGCGATTGGCTGGCTTCCTCACGACGCTTGGACGCGCGCGCACGCTCGTCGGGTTCGACGCGGCGCGATTCAAGCTCGCGGAGGAGAATCTCCTCGAGGCATATCGGATCCTGACCAGCGTGATGGACCAGCTCGAAGCGTCGCTGACGCGCGAATGCGCGCAGGCCCTCGTCGACCTCTACACGGCGTGGGACAAGGCGGAGCCTGGCAAGGGCTACGACGCGAAGGCCGCGGAGTGGAAGGGGAGATTGTAGCGCTCGCCGCTGCGGCGGCTCGCTCTGGTGCTGGCCATATCGAATCGAATTCCTCGCCGCTGCGGCGGCTCGCTCTGGTGCTGGCCATATCGAATCGAATTCCTCGCCGCTGCGGCGGCCGAGGCTTTGCCTTGCCACAGGCCCTCCCGCAGCCCACAATGCGTCGATGACGAATTCGGGCTCATCCGACGAGCCACAGCAGCCGCGCAATGGCGACAGGGACCGCACGGGCAAGCAAGGCTCGCGCCCCTTCAGCAGTCTCTACGCTGCTCCAGGATCGCACACGGGCGACATGGTCGGCCCATACAAGCTCATCGAGGTGATCGGCGAAGGTGGCTTCGGCGAGGTGTGGCTGGCCGAGCGCCGCGAGCCGATGGTGCAGCGCGTCGCGATCAAGATCATCAAGCCGGGCATGGACTCGCGCGCCGTCATCGCGCGATTCGAGCAGGAGCGGCAGGCGCTCGCCGTGATGGACCACCCGAATGTCGCGCGCGTCTTCGACGGCGGCGTGACGGCGGCGGGCACACCCTACTTCGTGATGGAGTTCGTCGAAGGCGAGCCGATGACCGCGTTCGCAGACGCGAAGCGGCTCACGCTGCGCCAGCGGCTCGAGCTCTTCATCCCCGTGTGCGAAGCCGTGCAGCACGCGCACCACAAGGGCCTCATCCACCGCGACCTCAAGCCGGGCAATGTGCTCGTCGTCGAGATCGAGGGCAAGCCCGTGCCGAAGGTGATCGACTTCGGCGTCGCGAAGGCGATCGCAGGCGAGCAGTGGACGAACACCGCGCACACGCAGTCGGGCGTGATGATCGGCACGCCGCTCTACATGAGCCCCGAGCAGGTTGCAGGCCAGATCGATGTCGACACGCGCACCGATGTCTACAGCCTCGGCGTGATGCTGTACGAGCTCCTCGCGGGCGAGGCGCCGTTCGATGCGCGCAGCATGCGCAAGGCGGCCATGGCGGAGATCCAGCGGATCATCCGCGACGAGACGCCGCCGAAGCCGAGCACCCGCATGGCGCAGCTTGCGAACGACCGCGCGACGACGGTCTCGAATGCACGCTCGGCGACGGGCGAGCGCGTCGCGAACGAGCTTCGCCGCGAGCTCGACTGGATCCCGCTGATGGCGTTGCGCAAGGAGCGCGACCGCCGCTACGAGAGCCCGCAGGCACTCGCCGACGACCTGCGGCGCTACCTCGACGGGCGGCCGCTGCGCGCGGCGCCCGAAAGCCGCGCGTACCTTGCGCGCAAGTTCGTGCGGCGACACAAGGTGCCGGTGGTGGCGGCGGCCACCGTCTTCGTCGCGCTGGCGGCGGGCCTCTCCGTCGCGCTCTGGCAGCGGAGCGAGGCGATTCGCGCGAAAGAGTCGGAGTCCCAGCAGCGCGCGCGTGCCGACGAGCGCGCGGACGCGGCGCTGAAGGCAGAGAAGGCCGAGAAAGCGCGCGCCGACGAACTGAAGCGCGTGAGCGACTTCCAGTCGCAGATGCTCGGCCAGATCGATCCGACGAAGGCGGGCGTCGATCTGATGCGCGATGTCCGCGCGCGCTTTGCGGCGGCGCTCGAGAAGTCCGGCGTGCCCGAGCAGGACCGCGCGGCGCGCGTCGGTACATTCGCGCGGGAACTCGGCCGCGTGAACGCGACCGACGCGGCGGCGGCGCTCATCGACCGCACCATCCTCAGGCCAGCCATCAAGACGATCGACGAGCAGTTCGGCGATCAGCCCGCCGTCGACGCGCAGCTCAGGCACGCGCTCGCCGAGCTCTACCGGAGGATCGGTCTCAACGAAAGTGCGGTTCCGCTGCAGGAATCTGCGCTTTCGACGCGACGGCGCGTACTCGGCGAGGTGCACCCCGACACGATCCTTGCGACCAGCAACATGAGCGTCCTGCTGCGCGAGCTGGGCAGGCTTGGCGAAGCGGAGCCCTACCACCGCGAGGCCCTCGAGAAGTCGCGGCGCATCCTCGGCGAGGAGCACCCCGATACCATCATCGCAATCAGCAATATGGGTGGCCTTCTTCGCGGGAAGGGCGCGCTCGCTGAAGCGGAGCCCTACTACCGCGAGGCGCTGGAGAAGTTCCGTCGCGTGCTCGGCGCGGCGCACCCCGAGACGATCAGATCCATCAGCAACATGGGGGTTCTCCTCGCCGAACAGGGCAGGCTTGCCGAGGCGGAGCCCTACTACCGCGAGGCTGTCGAGCAGTCCCGACGCGCGCTCGGCGAGGAGCATCCGCTGACGATCACCTCCATCGGCAACATGAGCTTCCTCCTCCTCGGCCAGGGCAAGACCGAAGAGGCCGAACTCCATCTTCGCGAAGCCCTCGAGAAGTCGAGGCGCACCCTCGGCGAGGAGCACCCCGACACGCTCCTCGCGATCAGCAACCTCGGCGCAATGCTCCTCGATCAAGGAAGGCTCGCAGAGGCAGAGCCCTACCTCCGCGAGGCCGTCGAGATCCGCCGGCGCACGCTCGGAGAAGAGCACCCCGACACGCTTCTCTCGGTGAACAACCTCGGCATGCTGCTGTTCGACCTGCAGAGGTTCGCCGAAGCGGAGCCCCGTCTGCGCGAAGTCCTCGAGATCCGCCGCCGTACGCTCGGCGACGGTCATGTCGATACGCTCATCTCGCTCGGCAACCTTGGCACGCTGCTGCGTGACGCCGGCAGGCTTGCAGAGGCAGAGCCCTACTACCGCGAGGCGCTCGACAAGCGCCGCCGCACGCTCGGTGAGGAGCACCCGCACACGCTCGTCTCGATCGGAAACATGGGCATCCTCCTCACGCGACAGGGACGGCACGCCGAGGCGCAGTCCTACCTCGACGAGTCGCTCGAGAAGCGCCGCAGCGTCCTCGGCGCCGAACACCCGCTCTCGCGGGCGGCCGTGGGTGCACTCGTCGAGCTCCATACGGCGTGGGACAAGTCCGAGCCGGGCAAGGGCCACGACGCGCGCGCCGCGGAGTGGAAGTCGACGCTCGACGCGGCGAAGCCGTAGCGGTCGCGGGCCTCCGCATCGGTACCGGCACAGCGCCGAGGCATGCAGACGCCGGCGTCAGACCTCGATCGCTCCGTTCGCATCGCCGAAGCGGTCGATCTTCACGCCCGCCGCGCGGGCGATGCCCACATGCAGGTTGCAGAGCGGCGTGCCTGGCGCACTCGCGACGATTCGACCGCGCTTTGCGCGCCCGCCCGCGACGAGGATCGGCAGATCGTCGTGGTTGTGCCGGTTGCCGTCGTTGATCGCGCTTCCGTAAAGGACGATCGTCGAATCAAGCAGAGGCTTCCCGTTCTCCTTCACGCGCGTCAGCGCGCGGAGAAACGCCGCGAAGCGCTCGCTCTGGAAACGGTTGATCGCTGCGAACTTCTCGAGCTTCTCGGGGTTCTTGCCGTGGTGCGACACGTCGTGGTGGCCTTCGGCGACGCCGACCTCGCGATACGGCCGATTCGAGCCCTCGTTCGCAAGCATCAGCGTCGCGATGCGCGTCGAGTCGGTCTTGAAGGCAAGCGCCAGCACTTCGCCCAGAAGGTCGATGCGCGAACCGATGTCGCGCGGGGCGGCATCGAAGTTCGGCACGGCATCGCCCACCTCGAGATCGGCAAGCGCGTCCTCGCCGAGCCGCGACTCGAGATCGCGCACGCCCTCGAGATACTCGTCAAGCCGCGCGCGATCAGAAGCGCCAACCTGCCGCGACAGCCGCTTCGCCTCCTTCATCGCGCCGTCGAGAATCGACCGCCGCGTACGCGCCTGCGCAGCCGCCTCTTCCGGCGATTGGCCGCGCTTCCCGAAGATCCGGTCGAACGCCGCGCGAGGATCCGTCTCCTTCCCATTCGGCAGGCTCTCGCTCTTCCACGAGATGTTCGCGCTGTAGGCGCACGAGTAGCCCGAGTCGCAGTTGCCGGCCGTCATCGCCGGCTCGCTGCCGAGTTCGAGCGAGCGAAGCCGCGCGCGCACGCCCTGCTCGGCAAGATCGTCGGCGATCACCTGGTCGATGCTCTTCCCGACGCGAATGTCGTCGCCCGCCGTCTTCCGCGGCTGCATGCCCGTCAGGAAGCACGCCGAACTGCGCGCATGGTCGCCGGGGCCATCGCCGTTGGCCTCGGCGTTGCGGTGGCGCAACCCGGTGTAGACATCGATGTCGCCGTGGAAGTCGGCAAGCGGCGCCAGTGTCGGCGAAGGTACCCACAGACCGCGCGCGTCGGCGGTCGGACGCCACGCGTCGACGTTCAC
>JBIKXP010000135.1:0-9302 GCA_044355685.1 Phycisphaerales bacterium | reverse complement strand
GCCGGTGACGACGTCGTGCTCTCGGCGCTCGTTCCGAACGAGAAGGGCCTCGAGCGCGCGCTTGCCTGCGGAGTCCGCAAGGTCGCCGTGTTCACGGCCGCGAGCGAGGAGTTCACGCGCAAGAACATCAACGCGACGGTTTCCGAGTCGATCGCGCGCTTCGAGCCCGTGGTGCGTGGCGCGCATGCGGCGGGAGCGACGGTGCGCGGCTATGTCAGCTGCATCGTGCGTTGCCCGTACGCGGGCGAGATCGCGCCCGAGGCGGTGCGCGAGACCTGTGCGCGTCTCGCTGCGATTGGCGTCGATGAGCTCGACCTCGGCGAGACTCTTGGCGTGGCCACTCCCGACGAGATCGCGCGTGTCATCGAGCGCGCGATCGAGGTCCGCCCGGCACATGAACTCGTGCTTCACCTGCATGACACCCGCGGATTCGCGGCCGCGGGCGCCGAGCGTGCGCTCGGGCTCGGCGTGCGGAAGTTCGATGCCTCCGCCGGTGGAATCGGCGGTTGTCCGTATGCGCCCGGCGCCGCCGGAAACGTGGCGACCGAGCGTCTCGAGTCGCTCACGACCTCGCTTGGCTACCGCACGTCGGTCGATCGTGCCGCGCTCGGCGAGGCGGCTGCGTTCATCCGGCGCGTGCTTGGCCGCGCCGGCGCGTGAGCGTCGTGCTCGGTGGCGTGCGCGGTCCCGGCGCCGCACGTCCAGCGCGCGATCGGGGTGGGCGAGAGTCGGAAGAGGCGCTCGGACATATCGATGCGATGCGCAGCGACCTCGCGGCCCTCGATGACGACCGCAAGCGGCCGGCCAGGGAACGCATACGCCCCTGTATTCACGATGCGAACGCCGTTGAGCGTCGTCACGAACGGCCGATGGCTATGGCCGACGATCACCGTGTCGGCGCGCGGCGCGTGGCGCGACGCCCAGTCGAGCGTCATCGCGGGGTAGCGCCGCCAGTAGCTGAGCGCTGCCAACGCCCGATGCGGACGCACGGCGACGCTGAAGATGGTCGAGATGTACGCGCCGTCGCCAAGCGCCTGCCACTCGGCGACCGCCGCTTCGCGCGCGGCCGCGAGTCGCGCCGTCTCGGCGTCGAGGCCGGCTGGCGACGCCGCGAGCGCCGTGCGGTAGGCCTTCTCCATCGACGCCGCGTAGGGCGACCACGGGGCGATCGCCGGGTGGAAGGCGTCGCCGTGGGTGATGTAGATCGAGCCGCCGCACAGCGAGAGCGAGCGGACGTCGCTGATGTAGGGATCGTGGTTGCCAGCGATCAGGTCGAGGCGCACGTTCGCGCGGTCGCAGAGGTCGCGCAGCCGGAGCAACTCCTCCTCGGCCGACGCCCGAAAGCGCGCGTGGTGGAGTTCCGCCGCGTCGCCGTTCACGATGACGCGCGAGCTCTCGGCGATCAGACGCGCGAAGCGATGCGACTGCGCGGCGGCCTCGGTGCGGCCAAGATGGAGGTCGCTCAGGACGAGTGTGCGTTGGGAGGGTTCGCTGCTCATCGAGGCTGCGGCCTTCTGCGAAGTCCGGACGCTTTCCATCGGCTCAGCATGCGTTGCACTTGAACTTGGGAGCCCGTCCGTCGAGACATGCCGGACGAGGATGGCGCCCTTCTCGGCGCGCGCGTGGAGTGCGGGTCGTCCCCGTTCAGATCACGAGGGCAGGCCGCCCCCTGCGGAGGCCCCGGGTCCCAGGGTGATCTGGTTCTTGCCGTTTCGCTTCGACTCGAGCGCACGCTGGTCGGCGCGGTCGATGAGCGTCTCTGCGTCGTGACCCTCCCATGGGAACACGGCGACGCCGGCAGATACGGTGATGGTGCCGGGGCCCTCGCGGCCGAGTTGGGGAAGCCGGAGTTCGCTGATCGCGCGTTGGAAGCGCGCCACGATGGCCTCGACCGACTCTGGCGCGCCGCCGCCACCCTTGCGCGGCCCGGAAGCGTCGCAGAACACCACCACGAACTCGTCGCCGCCGATGCGGAACACGTGATCGCCCGTGCGAACGCAGGTGCGCAGGAGCTCGGCGGTCTCGCGCAGCACCTCGTCGCCGGCATGGTGGCCGAAGTCGTCGTTGTAGCGCTTGAAGTCGTCGATATCGAGATACATCAGGCTGATCGTGCGGCGTTCGGCGAGCGCATGCGCCATCGCCTCGCGCAGCACGGTTTCGAACGCGCGGCGATTGCCGGCGCCGGTCAGTTCATCGGTCCAGGCGAAGCGTCGCAGTTCACGATGCGATTCCTCGAGCTCGAGCCAGTGCGAGAGCCACGTCGCCCATGCCGCGAGCGTGGCTTCATCGAGCGTGGCCGACAGCAGCGAGCCGAACGTGCGGCTGCCGACGTGGACGACCGCCTCGCGCAACCCGCGCCGATCAAGTTTGACGGTCTCCTCCTCGCCAGGGCGAAGCGCCGGGACAAAGCGCACGTCGGCGGTGCCGAGGTGATGGCGAAGCACGCGGAGAGCCGCAGCCTGAAGGTCTGAGTTCTCAAGCACCGCGCGCACGAGGTCGATGTCGCCGGGCGGGCCTTCGCGCGCAGGAGCCGGTCTCGGCGCCGGCATCACGAAGTGTGTCCGCGGATGCCGTGGAGCGCGCCCGTCGTTCGAGGGCTCCCGCGCGCGATCTTTCGCCTGCTCGCGCGTTTGCTCGCGAAGCGCGTCCTTCGCGCGCTGCACAGGCGCTCGCAGGTGGTCGGTCTCGCGAGGGTCATGCGCCGGTGCCTTCGCGCGCGACGCGCCGGCGATGGCGTCCTCGATCACCAGTTCGACGACGTTGCGTTCACCGTCGTGGTGGCCGGGCGTCGACGGCTCCCGACCTTGGGCGGGCTGGTGCGCGTCGACCGCGCGGCCATCGGCCGCACGCGCCGTGGCCGCCGGCCTTGCGGCGGGCGTCGCGTCTCGTTGTGTCTCGCGGCGCAGTTCCACGAGACCAACTTCGCCCAGGATCGGAAGGAGTTCGGCCGCATCCACGGGAAGCACGAGCGAATGCTCGAAATCCTCGGCGATCGCCTCGGCGACGAGATCTTCCTGGCCCCTTCGCACCGCGAGAATCAGCGGGACGGCCGGATCGACCGCGCGGAAGCTTTCGACGACCTCGCGCAGTTCGAAGCCCTCGCAGTCGGCCGAAACGATGACCGCCGACACGGGTTCGCGCGCCGACGAAAGGCCGACTTCCGCGATGGCTTCGTACAGGCTCTCGGTCTCGCTCACGGCAGGCACGAGCTTGCGCATCGAAGCCGCAAGTTCGCGCAGCAACTCGCCAGAGCCGACGACGAGGGCGCGCGCACGCTGCGCGCGTTGCCGCTGGACCGTTGATCCGGCCACTGTCATGGGCGTTCCCCGTCTCGAGATGGTGCACCGTCTGATCCTGGCTCGAACATCTCGAGCAGCATCTTCAGCTCGGCCGCGGTGACGTTCTCTCCGCTCGGCTCAAGCGGGTCGGCATCGCGATCGGCGGGGGGGCCTGCATCGGGAAGGTCGCGCCCGAGCGCGGCGGCGGGCGCATCGCCAACACCCGCGATCCGGAGCGCCGGAGGCGTGTGCGAACTGGGGCGAGCCGGAGCCTCGATGACGGGCGGCGTTGGAACGTCCGGAGAATGGCCTCGCTGAACCTCGATGGCGAGGTCGGCCTCGAACACCCAGATCGAAACCCGGCCTAGGCGGCTGCGAACGGCCGAGAACAAGGGGGAGAGATCGTCGATCTGCCGATCGGTGACCACAAGCGCCGGCCGGTCCGTCGCGTTGCCGCGGGCGTCGCGGGCCAGCGTCGTGAGGCGGGCCATGGCCAGCAGAGGATGACGGATAAAATCGTGGCTGATCCGCGCAGAGTGGAGTGCACGCGCCACGAAGTCGGAAATGGTGCCATCGCCCGCCGTCAGGACGACGGCGTGGGTGTGCTGACGCAGTGCGTCCAAGGGGTTGGGCGCTGGCATTGGCATGGCGCGACGGATTTCCTCACCGACCACAGGATGACCAAATCTAGCACCACTTCGGGAGAAGTCCTCGGCAAGCGCCGTCTTGCTTTGGAATTGCGGCAAACGATGCTTCGGTGTGGCTTGGAAGCCGGGCGGGAAACTGCTATCTTTGGCACCCCGTCGTCCGCCGCCCGTGGCGGACCAATCCCGGCTGATCCGGCCGGGGCTTCCATGACCGAGTGAGCGTGAGGCGTCGTCCTCTCCTCACCCTGATAGGCGCACCAGAACAATGACCCAGTTCCAGACCCAGGCTCCGACGTTCAAGCTCAAGGAAGGCGTCGGTGGACGCCGCTTCGTCGACTACCGTTCGACCGAGGACCTTCGTCGGCTCATGACTCCGAACGGCAAGATCTACTCGCGCAAGCGCACCAGTCTTTCGGCTCAGGAGCAGCTGCAGGTCGCACAGGCGATCAAGCGCGCGCGCTTCATGGCGCTGCTGCCGTACACGTCGGCCACGATGTAACCACGAAGCAGGACTCCGCACCGGGTCGCGCGCTGCGTTGGCCCGGTGCTGTTCGTTGGCCCGGGATTCACGAGACGGCTCGCGCGACGGATGCAAAGGCCGGCTTGGTCGCCTGTTTCCTTTGTGAAATCGCTCTGTTGCGAAATCGCTCTGTTGTGAAGTCGCCCCGTCGGCTCGAAGCCAGGCCGGGTTTCAGACAGAGCCTAACGCAGTCGTAGGAGGGCGGCTGCACGCGACACCGCGCAGAGCGTGCGCAGTTTGCGCAGTCCAAGATCGGACGGATCGACCGCGCGGCCGCGCGCGATCCAGGCGCGCGCGATGTCGAAGCGCCGGCGCTTGATCGCGATGAGCGCGAGGTTGTGCATCGCCGGGATCGACTTCGGCTCGAGCCGCAGGAGCCGTCGCGCATAGGCGCGTCCGGTGCGCAGGTCGCCCTTCTCGAGCGCGAGGCGCGAGGCGAGGCGTATCACGTCTGCATCGGTTGCGTGGGTGCGCACGGCGTCAGGGCCAAAGCGCGCAATGAAGAGTTTTTCGGCACGCTCGACGAGGCCGGTCGCGAGGAGCGCCTGCACGGTTTCGAGCACGTCGATCCGGTCGGTTGGCGCGCCCCGCGCATCGAGCTCGCGCTCGAGGAGCGGCCTCGCCACAGCCGACTGTCCGCGGGTGATGGCGACCAGCGCCGCCTCGAGCGAGAGGCCAGGCAGATCCGGTGAAAGCCGCGTGGCGATCTCGCCGTGGCGCGCGGCGCGCACGAGGTCGTCGCGGCGTCGCATGGCGCGCGCGTAGAGAAGGTGCAAGCGCGCGTTCGACGGCTCGACGCGCGCGAGCTGATCGAGGAGTTGCGCGGCCTCTGCGGCGCGGCCGGACGCGAGATGGATGCGCGCGGCCTCGATCGCGAGCGGCGGGGGCACACCGCCGCGGCGGAACTCCTCGGCGAGCAGCGGGGCCGTCTCGGCGCCGCGATCGACAAGCAGGAGCGTTCGCGCGAGTTCGATGCGCGCGCCCGTCAGCGTGGGACCCTCCGTGATCGCCCTGCGGAAGCAGTGCTCGGCGCGCTTCAAGTCGCCGCGCGCGAGCAGGCTCCGGGCGATCTCGAGGTGCGACGTCGCGGGTCGCTCGATCGAGTACAGCGCAAGGTAGTACGCGGTCTCCGCTTCTTCGTGCCGGCCAAGGAGCGCGAGGCAGCGGATGAGCATCGACGCCGCGGTCTCGCACTTCGGGTCGAGCTTGAGCGTCGCCTCGAACGCGGCCACGGCCTCCTCATAGCGGCTCAACTTGGCAAGCAGCAGGCCTTCAGCGAGCCTCGGATCACGTGCGGTCGGAAGAAGCGAGGCGGACTGCCGGTACAACTGCAGCGCCTCTTCCTGGCGGCCGATCGCCTCGAGCGTCCAGCCAAGATTCAGCATCCAGTCGCCGCGCGAAGGGTCGCTGGCCACCGCGGCGCGCAATTCGCGCTCGGCGTCGACGAGCCTGCCCTGTCGGAGCATCTCGCGAGCGCGGTTTGCGTGGTGTTCACCCTTTCGTGCGTCGGCCATTGGCGGTTCTGCCCTCAAGATAGACGCTACGCACCGGAAAGACGAGGGTTCAGGCGCATTTACGCCACGGTTCCCCGCGATCCGGACGCTGCCGAGGGGAACGCTATAGTCCCGATCCGGCCGAATGCGTCTCGCTCGCGAGATTCTCGAGCCTTTCAACCGCGCGAAAGATCCTCAATCGAAGGAACCGACATGCCAGCAGCTGGAACCCGTGCGTCTCGCCCCGCCTCCCGATCGAGCTCGAGCAAGAAGGGCAAGGGTGCCGCTGCGGCCCCCGAGATCGGCCAGCGTCGTGAGACGGACTCGATGGGAGAGATGTTCGTGCCCGCGGACGCGCTCTACGGTGCGACCACGCAGCGCGCGGTGCTCAACTTCCCCGTTTCATTCCGCACGATTCCCCAGGCGCAGATCGAGGCGCACATCCTGCTGAAGAAGTGCTGCGCCGAGGCGAACGCCGAACTCGGCGAGCTGCCGCGCGCCAAGGCTGCTGCGATCGTGGCGGCCGCCGACCAGCTCCTCGCCGAGTTCGCGCAGCCGTCCGCCGACGGCCTGCGGCACCCGTACAGCCACCCGCTGATGCGGCACTTCCCCATCGATGTCTTCCAGACCGGCTCGGGCACCTCGACCAACATGAATGTGAACGAGGTCATCGCGAACGTCGCGAGCCAACGTGCCGGCAAGGCGATCGGCTCGAAGGACCCCGTCCACCCGAACGACCATGTGAACTACGGGCAGAGCTCGAACGACACCTATCCGTCATCGATGCAGATCGCGGGCGCGTTGCTTGTCGCGAAGCGCCTGATCCCTGCGCTCGAGCGCCTCGCGAAGTCGCTGGAGGCGAAGGCGAAGGCCTGGGACGGGATCGTGAAGATCGGCCGCACGCACCTGATGGACGCGACGCCGATCCGAGTCGGGCAGGAGTTCAGCGGCTACGCGGCGGCGGCGCGACTGGCGATCGCTCGGGCGAAGGCCGCGCGTGACGCGCTCGCCCTCGACATGCCGATCGGCGGCACCGCCGTCGGCACCGGTATCAACGCGCATCCGAAGTTCGGCCGGACGGTGTGCTCGAAGCTCACCAAGGCGACCGCAGTGAAGTTCGCCGAGGCGAAGAACCACTTCGAGGCCCAGTCGACGCGCGACTGCGTCGTCGACGCGCACGGCCACCTCAAGACGATCGCCGTCTCACTCACCAAGATCGCCAACGACATTCGCTGGCTCGGCTCCGGTCCGCGTTGCGGGCTGTTCGAGCTTTCGCTGCCGGCGACGCAGCCGGGCTCATCGATCATGCCCGGCAAGGTGAATCCCGTCATCTGCGAGAGCGTGATGATGGTCGCCTGCCAGGTCGTCGGCAACGACGCCGCGATCACCATGGGCGGCCTCGGCGGCGTGGGATCGCTGCTTGAGCTCAACGTGGCGATGCCTGTGATTGCGGAGCGGCTCATCGAGTCGATCGAGCTCCTCGCGAATGCAAGCACGATGTTCTGCGAGAAGTGCCTTGACGAGCTTGCCCTGAACGAAGCCGAGGCCACCGGCACCGTCGAGAGGAGCCTGATGATGTGCACCTCGCTTGCCCCGGTGATCGGCTACGACAACGCTGCGAAGGTCGCGAAGGAAGCGTTCAAGTCGGGCGAGACGGTTCGTCAGTACGTGCTCCGCCACAAGCTCGTCGAGCCAAAGCGACTTGAGAAACTGCTCGACGCACGCACGATGACGAAGCCCGGCGGCAAGGGACCTGGGGGAGGTTGACGGGGTGTAACTGACCTGTTCTAAGGCTTTCGCCTACGAAGCACAGATTCGTTGACAGGATTGTCTTCCCGCGTGCGGAAGGAGGGCATGAGCGTCACTCGGGGAATCGTCATGTCGGCCGCGTGCGGATGTGCGCTTGGTGGAGCTGCTGTCGAGCTTTGTGCGCGGCAGCGTGAGGCGGTTCGCGCGGCACCGCCTCCTCCGTTTCGCGGGCGTCGGTCGGGGCGGACGATCGCCCGGCAACTGGTCGCACTTGCGGAGATGTCGCCGTGCCTCGTGGCGGTGCTTGATACGGAACTGCGCTACCTCGGCGCAAGCCGCTCATGGGTCGAGCGGTACTTTCCGGGTGCCGATTGCTGGATCGGACGGCATCATGAGGCGTTGGTGCCCGACCTTCCCGAGCGATTTCGGCAGGCGTATCGGCGCGCCCTCACCGGAGCAACGGTCTGCGGTCACGAGGATTCGTTCGTCCGCGCGGACGGCGTGACGCATTGGGTGAGTTGGAATGCGGCACCGTGGCTGACGGAGAATGGCGAGATCGGGGGAATCACCATGACGATCCATGACGTCAGCGAGCTTCGCGAGAAGTCGCGAGAGTATGAGGAGCGGGTCCGTACGGCGGACCGGATGGCGTCGATCGGCATGCTCGGAGCCGGCCTCGGCCATGACGTGCAGAACCTGCTTTTACCGCTGCGGGCGCATTTGAATGCGATCGCGGCCGGGGAACGCCTGACGGTCAAGCCACGCCATGCTGCACATATCGAGGCTCTGCGACGCGGGCTCGAACATCTTCAGCACCTCTCCGACAGCCTTCACCTACTGGCATCCGACGAGGTTGTGGCGGATGAGGATTCTGGGTTCAAGACCTCGGTCGTAGGTTGGTGGTCGCAGTTCGAGGCGCTCTTCCGCTGCGCCATGCCGCGCCGCACGAAGCTCGAGGTGCACATTGATTGCGATCTTCCCGCGCTGTCGGTGTCCGGGCACCTGTTGACCAGAGCGATGCTCAACCTGTTCACCAACGCTGCGCGAGCGATCGACGCGCGCATCGATCAGCTGAAGTGGGGCGGTTGCGTCTCGGTCGAGATGACCGCGACGGAAGATGCGATGGGCAAGTGGGTTCGGATCTCGGTGTCGGACAATGGCATCGGCATGACGCCCGAGGTCCGATGTCGCGCGACCGAGGCATTCTTCACCACGCGAAACGGCGGCAAGGGCTCGGGACTCGGCCTTGCGTTCGTTTCACGCGTGGTCCAGGATCACGGTGGACGGCTGGAGATCGAATCGGAGGAGGGCGTCGGAACGACGATGACGATGGTGATGCCGGCGGTCGAGTCACGAGTGCCCTTCTGACGGAGTCCGGGTGAAGTCCGGACGCAGTCTGCGGAACGCGTGATGTGAGCCTTCGACTCCGACGCGTGTCGTTCCGGGGACTGACGTCCCCGGGCACCCGTGGTGTGCGACTCCGGCGTTTCCAGCCCGCGGCGATTCACTCGCCGTAGGTTCGGTCCGCCAGACCGCCGGACGTCGATCCGCGCGGCATCCCGGCTGGCGGCGTCGTCATCGGCTCGCTGTATCGCTGCGGATACAGCCTCGCCTC
>JBIKXP010000322.1:0-2760 GCA_044355685.1 Phycisphaerales bacterium | reverse complement strand
GACGCGTCGTCGGCCGTCGTGTGGTCGCCGAGGCGGTAGGTCACCATCTCGACGAAGCACGGCTGGCCCGTTTGGCGCGTGTACTCGACCGACTTCTTCATTGTGTAGACGGTCGCGAACAGGTCGTTACCGTCGCACTGCATGCACGGCATGCCGTAGGAGATGCCCCGCTGCGCAAAGGTGGGCGCCGCGCTGTTGATCTTCGAAGGAGTCGAGATCGCCCAGAAGTTGTTCTGGCAGACAAAGACGACGGGGATCTTGAGGTTCGAGGCAAAGTTGCAGGCCTCGTGGAAGTCGCCCTCGCTCGAGGCGCCGTCGCCGAAGAAGGTGCAGGCAATGCGATCCTCGCCCTTGTAGCGAGCGGCCATTGTCAGGCCAGCGGCATGAAGCATCTGCGTTCCGAGCGGTACGTAGATCGGAGTGACCCAGTGCGGCTTCGGCATGGCGTTGCCGCGCTCGTCGCCCATCCAGTGGAGCAGGATCGCCTCCTTGGGGACACCGCGCCAGAAGAGGCCGCAGTTCTCGCGGTAGCAGGTGACCATCCAGTCGTCCTTACGCAGCACATAGGCAGCGCCGAGGCTCGTCGCCTCCTGGCCCATGTTCTGCGGGTATGTGCCCATGCGGCCCGAGCGCTGGAGGCGGAACGCAACTTGGTCGAGCTGGCGGCACGATGACATCGCCTCATACAGCTTGATGAGGTCGGCGTCGGGGATCAGACCTTTGCCAAGCTTCTCATCGAAGTTGCCCTTCTCATCGAGAATCGAGACGTGTTCGATCTTGGTTTCGTAGGCGGTGGTGATGGGCATGGTGGGCTCGGAAGGAGTCTGACGTCGACGGGGTGCCGCGAGCGGTCCGGGGTCTAGCGCTGGCCTTGGTCTCGGATGACGGGTTTCGAGAGGTACACGAACCTCGACGTCCGACTGCTGACAACCTGCCCGACGGACCCCCATCGGAGTCGCCGAGTGTAGCAGCGCCCCCCTTCACGCTGCATCGCTCGGCACTGGCATGGGCGTGAGGACAGCCGCGCCCTGGCCCCCGCAGGCTGGCTCGAGCCGATCGTCGTGCTCCCACCAGAGCGTCCGAGTACTCGACCACAGCCGCGCTACTCGACCACAGCCGCACTACTCGACCACAGCCGCGCTACTCGACCACAGCCGCGCTACTCGACCACAGCCGCGCTACTCGACCACAGCCGCGCTACTCGACCACAGCCGCGCTACTCGAACACAGCCGCGCTACTCGAACAGCACCACCCAGGGCGGTTTTCGAAGCGCTCGGAAGAGCCCGGCGTCGGCAGTGAGAAGCGGCAGCCCGGCTTCAAGTGCAATCGCCGCATAGATGGCGTCGTACGCCCCGACCCGCTGACCGACCATCTCAAGGTACAGCTGGACCGGCGTCTGTTCCGATGGCACACGGTCGACCGGAAGCCGCGCAATCGCATCGGCGCAGGACGCGAGAAGTTCCGCACCGCGGCATTGCTTGGTGACGGCCGACATGACCTCGGCGAAGAAGATCTCGGGCACCACGAACATGGGTCGCTGAACGCTGTCGCCGTCGGAATGCCGGACCGCTTCGAGGAGCACTTCCGTCGCATCATTCGCTTGCTCAGGGATGAACCAGCGGGCCGCGACGGATGCATCGAGCACGCCTCGAACTGGCGAATCTGCAGTGCATCTTTCCCCCACGGCGATCATGTTTGGCCTCGCGATCGACCGCCATGGTCCTGCTCATCGTCGCGGGACGCGCTGCTCGCCGCGTCAAGTATGCGCTGGGTGCGCTCCTCGCGAAGCTTGTTGATGAGCTGCGCCGCGGGCATGCCCGCCTCGGGTGGACGCCCCATGTCGACCCACTCGTTCGCAATCGCTTCGCGCACGCGCCGGATGTCGGCGACAAGCTTTGCGCTGCGCTCAGCGCGTTCGTGTTCCTCGAATCGACCGTTCATGCGATACCTCCTGAACTCCTCATATGGAATGACCGCGGCAACCGGCCTGCCTCGGCGCAGGATCAGCGTGTAGCCGCCGTGCTGCCGCACGCGGTCGACCTCGGTGCCGAGCGCCGAGCGCAACGCCGCCAGAGGCAGCGCGCGCGCGCCCTCTGGGATCTCGAGCTTCCCGGCTCGTCCCCGCGCCTCGCTGGGCTTCGGCTTCGGCTTCGGCTTCGGCTTCGGTTTCGGCTTCGACTTCGACTTCGACTTCGACTTCGACTTCGACGGCCCGACCCGCGACATCGCCTCCCGCGCTCGCGGCTTCGCCCGCTCGTCCTTCTGCTTCGCCCGCTTGTTTGCCGCCATAGGTTCGACTCCTGAACTGTACAACTCGAAATGTACACTTCAGTTTCGGCGAGTTCGCGATGTGCTACAGATTTCCGCGAAGAATTTCATCGCGTTGTGGTTGTGCGGCGGGCGATGCGGCAAAGGCTCTGGGCGGCAGGCTGGGCGCGCACGGCGCGTTCGCGGCCGCCATCACTCAAAGTGATGCCACACGATACGACCAGCGACTCCGGCGTCGGTCGCTCAGACTTCGCTGCGCTCCGTCGTCGTGGACGCTTCAAGCAGCTCCCAAGCACCAAAGCGAGCGGTCGCAGCCGCGCGATCGTCACGCATCGCCAGCAGCACCAAAGCGAGCGGCCGCAGCAGCCGCGCGATCGTCACGCATCGCCACAAGCACCAAAGCGAGCGGCCGCAGCAGCCGCGCGATCGTCACGCACCGCCAGCAGCACCAAAGCGAGCGGCCGCAGCAGCCGCGCGATCGTCACGCACCG
>JBIKXP010000321.1:0-2769 GCA_044355685.1 Phycisphaerales bacterium | reverse complement strand
AGCATCGCCATGTGCAGCGTGCGCGGAATGGGCGTCGCGGACAGCGTGAGCACGTCGGCGGTCACGCGGAACTCGAGGAGGCGCTGCTTGTGCTCGACGCCGAAACGCTGCTCCTCGTCGACGACGACCACTCCGAGATCGTGGAAAACGACGTCCTTCGAGAGCAGTCGGTGCGTGCCGATGATCACATCGACCTCGCCGCGCGCGAGCGCATCGAGCGTCGCCTTCTGCTCGGCGTCGCTCTTGAAGCGGCTCACGCTCTCGACCCGGAATGGATAGGCCCGGAATCGGTCGCGGAAACTGCGCTCATGCTGCTCGCAGAGGACGGTGGTCGGGACGAGCACCGCCACCTGCCGACCGGCGTCGACGGCCTTGAAGGCCGCGCGGATCGCGATCTCGGTCTTGCCGAAGCCGACGTCGCCGCAGACGAGGCGATCCATCGGCCGCGCGCGTTCCATGTCGCGCTTCGTGGCCGCGATCGCGGTCAACTGATCGTCCGTCTCCTCGTAGGGGAACTGCGCCTCGAACTCGCGCTGCCAGTCGGTATCCGCTGGATAGGCGATGCCCTTCGTCGCCGCGCGGGCGGCCTGAACCCGCAGCATTTCACCAGCGAAATCACGCGCGCTCTCCTCGGCATCCTCCTTCGCCTTCTTCCAACGCCGGCCACCGAGCGTCGAGAGCTTCGGGCGCGCGGCCCCCGCTCCCACGTACCGCTGCACCAGCTCGATGCGAGTCGCCGGCACGTGGATCTTCGCGCCCTGGTCGAACTCGAGCGTGAGGAACTCCTGCATCGAGCCGCCACCGGCCGACCCCGCGCCGGGGCCGCCGCCCGCGCCGGGGCCGTCGGCGGCGAGCAGTTGCAGGCCAACGAACCGCGCGATGCCGTGGTCGCGGTGGACGACATAATCGCCCGGCTCGAAGGCGAGGAAGGCATCCTTCGCGCGCCCCCCCGCGAGCGAGCGGCCACGGCGTCGAACCGGCGTGCGATGCAGGATCTCGCTGGCGGGAGCGAGGACGAGCGTGCGGCTCTCCGCCTCGACGATGAAGCCACGCGAGATGTGCGCGATCGGGCGGAGAATCGCATCGGCCGGCATGCTGCGAGCGAGGAGTTCGGTGATCCGCGCGCGTTCGGCGTCGCTCTCGCAGAAGAGCGCGGCGTCGGTTCCGTCGGCGAGAGCCGCGAACTGCGACACGGCCTTCGCAGCGTCCTCCTCGAAGACAGGGAGCGCGCGCGCGCCGAGCGACTTCGCGCCGGCGCCGGCCGAGCCGAAGGCGTGCAGTTCAAGGGTGGCGCGCGCGGCCTTCGCGAGCGCCGAGATGGTGGCGGGTGGACCGTAGACGCCGCGGCCGTCGCGCACGCGGTCCCAGTAGGCGCGCGCCTGCTCGACGATCTCCGACATCTCCGCGAGGACGACGACCGCGGACTTGGGCAGCAGTTCGGCGAGCGGCTGCACGCCCTTCCCGGTCTGCGCATCGCCGAGGGCCGTCTCGACCGCCGCCGCCACGAGCTCGACGGAATCGATGCGGCGGTCGGACGCCTGCGTCGCGAGATCGACCTCGAAGATGCGCTCGATCTCGTCGCCGAAGAAGTCAAGCCGTATCGCGGCGCCGCCGCCCGGCGGGCACACGTCGACGATGCCGCCCCGCACGGCGACCTCTCCTGGCGACTCGACCGCGTCGACGCGCGTGTAGCCGCCCTCGACGAGCCACGCGACGAGTTCGGTGGGCGAAGCGCGGGTGCCGGTCGCGAGTTGCCGCACCAGCCGTCCGAGCCGAGCCGGCTCGGGCACGGCCTGCATGAGCGCCGCGATCGGCGCGACGATGGCGGCCGGTGGCGCGTTGTCTGCAAGTCGCCGCACCACCGCGAGCCGCGCCACGGTCAGTTCCGCGCTCGGCCCCGTTTCGCCAGGCAGCACCTCGAGCGCCGGGAAGAGCATGGCGTCGACGCCGAGGCCGCGCAGTTCTTCGACGGCGTCGTCGGCCTCGTCGAGGTGTGCGACCACAAGCACCACTGGCGCCGCCAATCGCACCGCAGCGCAGGCGACGAACGTCGAGAGGCTGCCGGCCGATCCCTCGAAGGCGGTGTTTCCGCCACGCGCGACCGCGGCACCCACCGTCGGCCCGAGCACGTCGTCGACGAGACGCCCGACGACCGCGCATTGCTGCTTCGTCGCGGCGCTCATCGCGGCGCGGCTCCATGCGCAGGCATCCGCGAGCGGTCGGCAACGGCGAACCCACGGATTGCCTCGAGCTTCGCAGGGCCGAAACCATGCACGCGCGCGAGCTCGTCGATCGTCGCGAAGGGCCCGTGGAGCGCGCGATCGGCGACGATCCGCGCCGCCAGCTGCGGCCCGACCTCGGGGAGCAGCGCAAGTTCCGCGACCGGCGCGGACGAGAGATCGATGAGCCAGCGCTCGGGGGTCACGCGCAGCGCGTGGGGCAGGTTGGGCCCCGGCTGCTGCGCGATGCGCACGATGGCGACCGCCGCAATCGCCAGAACGAGCGACGCGACCACGGTCACCTCGACGACCCCGCGATGCGCGGGCGAAGCGGATGGACTCACGGCGCCGCTCCTGCGGGCCGCGAGAGTTGTTCGAGCGACTGACGGATCTCGAGAAGCCGCGCGAGCACCGGCTTGGGACTGCCGTCGGCGTCGAGCACGCCGTCAGACGGACCATTGCGCACATCCTGCAGCCGCGACCACCACACGCCCTCGACGAAGGCGCGTGCGAGCGCGATGGTGAGGAACGATCCGCCCCAACGCGCCTG
>JBIKXP010000320.1:0-2770 GCA_044355685.1 Phycisphaerales bacterium | reverse complement strand
GGGTAAGGACGCGGCGAGCGGCAAGAGTTGGGAGAGCTGGATCCGCCGCTACGCCGAGAAGCGGCTGGCCGGCGAGGCCGCCAGTATCGAGTCGGAGCCCCTCTGAGAGGGTTTCCCGCTGCGGATGGCGTATCGGTCGGCCGACCGTGGCTTCAGTGCCCCCCTTCAGACCCCCTTCATACGCCCTCGATGGCCCGATTCTCGGGCTTGCTGGAAGAACCGCGAACCCGGCTCCCGTGGACTTGCCGCGCCCTATCTTCCCTGCCATCATTCACGGTCCATGGATCGGAAAGCTCGCTTCAGCTCACCCCCCGGCGCCATCTTCGGCGCAGAGGGACCGGGGCTCCCGCCCCCGTCTGCTGACGGTACGGCGGTGGCGGAAGGCTCTCAGGCCAACGTGACCCAACTGACTCCCGAGGCGGCGGCGGCGGCGATCGCGGAAGCGAAGGCGGTGCTTGTCGAACTGCAGGCGAACCGCGTGATCGTGGAGAACAAGCTGGCGGAAGACCGCCGGCTCGACCCAATCCGCCAAGTCACCGGCACAAGCGCCCTCGAGGCTGCAATCGCCTCGACGGAGGAACTCATCCGAATCCTCGAGCAATCGGCCGAACTCGCCCAGCAGGCGCGGGACCAGTAGGTTCTGTCTGACGGATCGCCGACACTCGTTGCAGTTGCGCGATCGACGTCAGGCGGCCGGGACGGTTGCGGCACGCGCAGACTGGGTCGAGCGCTCCGGGCAGAGTTCGCGCACGAGCGTCGACACCTTGGCCGCGTCGCGGCTGCGGCGGCTCGGCATCAGTTGCTCGAGCATCGAGGCGATCCACGCCGGGTCGGGACGCGGCAGCGCCCAGATGCGGATGTCGGGGTGGCGCGACTCGCGGATCGTCTCCGCGTCGAGCGCGAGCTCTTCGTAGAGTTTCTCGCCCGGACGCGCGCCGCTGTAGCGGATCAGGATCTCGCCGGAGCGCGTGCCGTTCGCGGCGTCGTCGGGGAACACGGCGGTGAGCCCGTACATCTCGACATAGCGCCGCGCGAGGTCGACGATGCGGAACGGCTCGCCCATGTCGAGCACGAACACTTCGCCGCTCGAGGACGAACGATCGGTGAGCGCGGCGGCCTGGATGACCAGCGCAGCGGCCTCGGGAATCGTCATGAAGTAGCGCGTCATGCGCGGGTCGGTCACCGTGATCGGACCGCCGTCTGCGATCTGGCGCTTCCACGTCTCGAGCACAGAGCCTGAGCTTCCGAGCACGTTGCCAAATCGGACGAGCGAGCACGCGGTGCCGCTCGTGCGGTTCACGTGCTGCACGTAGAGCTCTGCGAGACGCTTGGTCGAGCCCATGATCGACGTGGGATTGACGGCCTTGTCGCTCGAGATGAGGACGAAGCGCTCGGCGCCGACGTCGACCGCGGCATCGACCACGCTCTGCGTGCCGAACACGTTGTTGTCGACGGCGAGCGCGGGGTGGTCTTCCATCATCGGCACATGCTTGTGCGCGGCGGCGTGGAAGACGATGTCCGGCTCCTCCTCGCGGAAGAGTTCGAGCGTGGCCTCGGCGTCGACGACGTCGTGCAGCGCGGCGCGGCGCGCGAGCGTCGGGTGACGGCGGGCGATCTGGCGGTCGATCTCGAAGAGCGCGTTCTCGCTGCGCTCGACCATGACGAGCTTGCCGGGGTTGAAGCGGGCGATGATGCGGCAGAGTTCGCTGCCGATCGAGCCGCCGGCGCCAGTGACGGCGACGGTACGACCGCCGACGACGGCCTGGATCGCCTGCTCGTCGATGGTGCGGGGCGGACGGCCGATGAGCCGCTGGAGGTCGATGTCGATCTCGGTGCGCGGGCCGATGCCTGCGAGCTGATCCTCAAGTCCGGGCATGTAGCGCTCGGGAACGCCGATCCGGCGAAGCCGGGTGCGGATGGTCAGGAGAAGTTCCGACATCTGCGCCGGGAGGGTGACCAGCGCGACGCTCGGGCGGTGGACGGCGCAGATCGTCTCGAGATCCTCGAGGACGCCGAGGATCGGAGCGCCGCCCGCGCAGGCGGGGATGCCAGCGCCGCCGACGGGTACACGGCCGATGATGCGCGGGATCTCGCGGCCCGCCGCGCACGCGGCGCCGGAGTTGGCGGCGAGCAGCGCAAGTTGCTGCTCCAGAAGGTCGCAATCTGCGCTCGGCCCGATCAACAGTGCGGTCGTCTGCATGGTTTCGTCTCGATCGCTTGCGAACAGCCCCGGAGGGCGGTGCTGGGTCAGAGGCGGCTGGGAACTTCCGCCTGTGCCACCTGAACCGATCCTGACGGCGTGTCTCAGAACCCGTATCGGCCTTCTGACGGGCCTCCTCCAACCAATGCGCCGAAAAAGGCGCCCGAAGCCGGCGGTGTCGGCAAGACAAGCCCCGGCGCAGCCAGACACAAGCCACGGCGAAGCCAGACAAGCCACGGCGCAGCCAGACACAAGCCACGGCGCAGCCAGACACAAGCCACGGCGCAGCCAGACAAGCCCCGGCGAAGCAAGACAAGCCCCGGCGCAGCCAGACAAGCCACGGCGCAGCCGGGTCGATTCCCGGCGAAGCCAGACAAGCCCCGGCGCAGCCACACAAGCCCCGGCGCAGCCAGACAAGCCCCGGCGCCTGTGCAAGAGCCCAAGCGGCCCACAGCAGGGCGCCAGGCAGGCCGGAGCCAGCCCAGAACAGCTTCGCGGCGGGAGAGAGCGAACCGCGCTTCGCTGAAGAGCGTTCGACGGCTGCCCTGATTGGGGCCCCGGTTGAAAGCC
>JBIKXP010000319.1:0-2774 GCA_044355685.1 Phycisphaerales bacterium | reverse complement strand
AACATCGCGAAGCGCGTCGAGGCCGAGATGACCTTCCCCGGCGAGATCAAGGTGACCGTGCTGCGCGAGACCCGCGCGGAGGCGATCGCGCGGTAGCGCATCTGCGAGGACCCAATGGAGGGGCAACCAGCGATTCCACCGCCCCACTCCGATCCGACCTGGTCGATCACCAAGGCGGAGTGGGATGGCATGGTCGTCCGGGCGCGCAGGATGTCGCGGTTCCTCTGGTGGCTGTGCGTCTTGCTACCGGTCATCGCCATCGGGGCGGCCGTGGCGGCGTTGCTGCTCGACCCGCCCTGGGATTCGTTTGCGTGGATCGCCTGCGCGATCGCGCTCGTCTACCTCGCGGTGAGCGTGCTTTCGCTGATCCGCGTGCGGCGAGACGTCGCGATCTTCCCCGATGTCTGGGAGGCACGGGGGTGCGCGTGCCCATGGTGCCGCGAACGCATCGATGCCGCGCCATGCCGAAGGCATGGATTCACGCGGAGCGAGCACGCCCTGCTTCTTCGCTACTGGGAGGCGATCGCGCTGAAGGACGTCGGCCGCATCGCGGCATGCACCGATCAACTCGCGGCGCGGCGGCGTCACACGGGCTCGATCATGCACCGCGCGTCATCGGTCGCGTCATGGTTCGCGCGCCCCTTCCGCAGCTACGTGGCGGCGATCAACGACGCCGACGCCGCACCCGCAGAGCGCCTGCGGCGGGCCATGCCGTTCCTGCTCACACTGGCCGCACTGGGCGCGCTGTTCGCTGCGGTCCTCGTGCCGTTGACCGGTCGGCAGATGCTCGTCTCGATGCTCTCAGGCTGCTGGTGGGCGGTCATCCTCATCCCGACCACGGCGCTTGCGGGCCCTGTCTGGAAGGTTGGCCGGCTTCGATGCGCGAAGTGCAAACAACTTTGCGCGCATGACGCGCTGACGCGTTGCCCAGAGTGCGGCGCCGATCTCGCCGAACCGGGCGCAGTCACCCGCACGGAGCGTCGCAGCGGCGCCGTGCGCGCGGCGACCGTGCTCCTTCCGGTGGGCGCGATCCTGCTCGGGCCGCCGGTTGCGAAGTCCATCATCGGCATGCTCCCCACGGAGATGCGCCACACGGTCTACCTCTGGACACGGCCACCGCTCGACTACTTCAGCGGCCTCAACCCTGCCGCCATGACGCAGGCCGAGGTCGACGAGGCCGCGGACCTTCTCATCACGTGCGCGAGGTCCGATGGACCGCGGCCGCTGTTCGACTTCTCGTTCCTCTGCAACGTGGAGCGCGCCGGCAAGCTCACGCCTGCGATCCTCGAGAAGGTCGCGCGCGCGACGGTCGAGGCCACGCTCGAGGTCGAGCAGGATGGCGACGCCATCGTCGCGACCGTCCGGCCTGCGTTCGGCGAGCTCATCCTCGGTGCGATGCAGACTCCGCGGCTCGTGTTCGGTGGCGTGTCGCTCGGCGACGGCGCGTGGACAACGGGCGCAGACTGGTCGCTCTTCATGCACGACGTCGACGCGTTCTGGCGAAAGCAGGCGCAAGGCGGCACGCTTCCTGAGTCGAAGCTGGCATTCGCCAGCCGCATCGAAGATGCACCGAAGGGCATGCACGCCGTGCGTGCTCGCTGCTGGATCGTGATCCACGGCCCGCAGTGGGAGCGCTACACGCCGACCTTCGACGAGAACGGCGAACTGGTGCCGCCAGCGGGCGCAGCCGTGTATCCGCTCGACCTTCGGACGACGATCGAAATCAAGTGAGCTGGGCGCTTGGGTTCACGCCGGCTTCCGGTAGATCATCCGCACCTTGTTTCCCGGCGGGATGTACTCGGCCTCGGTCATGTAGGCCCTGATGAGCATCACGCCGCGGCCGGACGGCATCTCGATGTTGAACTGGTCGGTCGGGTCGGGGATCGCCTTCGGGTCGAAGCCCGGGCCCTGATCCTCGACCTCGAAGCACGACGACCGGTCGTCGATCCGCACGCGGAAGAACACCACCTTGGACGGATCGTTGCGATTCCCGTGGCGGAAGCCGTTGACCACTGCCTCCTCGATCGCCAGACGAATCGCGAACGCAGCGCCTTCGTCATACCGATGCGCGGACAGCGCCGATGCGACGTCCTCGTGGACCTCCTCGAGGCCCGTCCGCAGGTCGTGCAGCGTGTATTCACGCTCGAAGACGGTCGCTGGCTCGCTCATGCTCAGGGAAAGGAATGCAGCGGGTCCGCTGCGCTCAGTTCAGACTCTTCACGGCCGCATCGAAGCTGTCGTGGATCGAGAAGATGCGGTCAAGCTTGGTGATGGCGAACGCCTCGCGGATGCGGGGCTTGATCTCGCACAGGCGCAACTGGCCGTCGCGACTGTCCATGCGGTTCTTCAGCGCAACGAACACACCGAACGCCGCCGACGAGAGATGGTCGACGTTGTTGAACACGACGACCATCTTGGGACGGAACTCCGACTCGATGACCTTCATCAGCTCGACGCTGATCTGGTGGATGTTGACCTCATCGAGGATGTTCCGGTCGACGAAGTCGATCCGGCTGATTCCATCGATCTTGCGAATGCTGATGTGCGACGAACTCGCGGCCATATCGACTCCAATCCGGAAGCGGACGAGCAGCACGATAGCAGACTGCGAACCACGCCCGCGCACGGCGCATGCGCGCCGCGCTCAGCGGCAAAAAGAGGGTCTTCAGGCTTTCGTGTGGGCTATGGCACCGTCGGCCCTCAGCGGGCGGCGTGCGGCTGACGGTCTCGAGGTCTCTCACGGAGGCACGGAGGCACGGAGGCGGCCTCGGCGA
>JBIKXP010000011.1:0-30607 GCA_044355685.1 Phycisphaerales bacterium | reverse complement strand
CTCGGGCACTCCATCGCCATCCATGTCCGCGAGCCGTGCGACCCGGTCGTCGAACTTGCTGTAGTACGACATGCCGCCGGCCCGCTTGTGCGACCACTTTTCGTACATTTTGAGGCGGTCGGCGACCGACTCGCTCGCGAGGTCATCGAGCAACCAGAAGGGGCTGGAACGATTGTCCTCGACTCCGCGCTCCTGACGATCACTCTCGGCGAAGAAGAACCGGCCCTGCTCGTCGATGCAAAACGCGACCGGGTCGTCCAGAAGCGGGTAGCGCGCGACCGTGGACGCCGAGAGTCCCGTGACCGGCTTGACTTTGGTCGGAGGCTCGTCCCGGGGGACCCCTCCAGCGGACGAAACAGGTTCGTTTGCCCGTGGCTCCCCATGCTGGCTGGGAGGAACCGCCGTACCCGCCGATGCGATCGCCATGGCGACCACAGATGCAACACGCAGGCTTGGATGACGCATCGTGCCATGCTAGCGGGGGCGAGTGCAGATCCAAACGTCTCGGCGCGCCCGAGCGTGCGCCCCCGTGCGATGCATGCCGGGCCGGTGCGGGTGCGCCATGCCTCCAACTCCGCTCCAGGAACGTACGAATCCGCAAGGCACTGGATTGGATCTCGCCGACCGTCGAGCCGGTCGCTGTAAACTCATGCGCCGAGGCGGTGCATGGGCTCCGAATGCAAGTCCCCGACGACACCTCATCACCCAACTCACCCAGGCGTTTGTCTGTTCAGTAGAGCGTCACAAAGCCTCGCATCTCCTGCAAATAGGTCATTATGTCTCATTTAGGTGCCTTTTTTAGGCTCCTGGGGGTGTATGAACCGGAGTCGATAGCCCGTAATAGGCTGAAATGACTCGTTGTCATGCTCTAGGGCGCTCTGTTTGGTCGCATCAGACCGATGGGGATCGAGTATGCCCTCGGCGTATTGCCGTGGATGCCAGTGGTGGCATCCATTTTGGACCGCGCGTCGAATCGCGCACCGCCTGCGCTCCGCGTCCGAGCTGGCGGCCGAAGCCGGGCTCGCGCAGCCAATCTGAATCTGGAGAACACATGACACTGAAGAACCTGACCGTGGTTTCCGTCCTTGGATTTGCAGCCCTGGGAACCATGGCAATCGCAAACGCGAGCGCCCAACAGTCAGCCGGTGCGCCGACTTCGGCCCCGACCGCCGGCGCGAACTACAAGATCGACGACGTGCATTCGTCGGCGCTCTTCCGCGTCCACCACCTCGGCGCGGGACAGTTCTGGGGCCGCCTCAACGCTGTCTCGGGATCAATGGCCTTCAACGCCGCCGGAGAGCCGACCTCGTTCGATGTGTCGATCGCGACGGACAGCGTGGACACAGCTGAGCCGAAGCTCGACAGCCACCTGAAGAGCCCAGACTTTTTCAACACCAAGGAGTTCCCGACAATGACGTTCAAGTCGGACTCGGTCAGCAAGAAGCCGGATGGCTCGCTCGAGGTGACCGGCTCACTCACGATGCACGGAGTGACCAAGAAGATCACGGCGGCTCTCGAGGTCACTGGCATCGCGGACATGGGAATGGGTGCGCGTGCCGGCGTCGAGGCGACGTTCACCGTGAACCGCAGCGACTTCGGCATGCGGTACGGGCTTGAGAAGCGGACGCTTGGAGACGCGGTCCGGGTGATCGTCAGCCTCGAAGGCATTCGCGGCTGACGGCGACCTGCGCGCCTGTTGAGCCGACTCCGGAGATGCGCAGAGCAAGATGGATCCAGCTCAGCCGCGTGCGCGAATGGTCTGCGGTCAAGAAGTCTGACACCCGATGGCTCGCCCACATCCGCACGGCCCCGCGGATCGTGGCGAGCCTCGCGGTTTTGAGGACCGAGGTGGCATGCTCGCCACGCGCAGTCGGTGGGACGCGGCACCGCCGTGCGCACACGCGCACCACCGTCACGACTTCGGGAAATCTTGACGCAGCAACCTTGCCTATGGCGGTTGCGTGCATAGCATGGCGAATCGTGGAGAGGTAAAGCAGTTGAGTTGATGGAACTGGGAAGCGCCGCGCGCTCGATTCGTGCGGGCTGTTCGGTTCCGCTGGGTGAAAGCAGGTCACGCCGCGTCGATGCCGACGCGGTGTGTCGGTTTACGCGTGCGTAGTCGAGCTGAGTGCAGTACGCCAAGCGATGGCGGGGATCGGATCGAACCAAGTCAAAGGAGGATGCATGGGCGACGGGCCGAATGGGTGGAGCGAAGCCAATGAACACGACGATGCTGACAAACTGAAGTCGAACAACAACGATGAGCCTGGAGGCGCTCCGTACGAGAGTCCCTCCGAGCGCCCGCCACCGAGCGGAGACGCCGTCGGTGAAGCTGGCGTTGGTCAAGCAAACGAAGGTGCTGCACCAGGCGGTACCCCGTCTCAACCAAGCCCCAACGCCGGTGCATCCGACGCGAGCGCCGACCGTGATGCTCCCGGGAATCCGATTCCACCGACCACATCGCCGTCAGGTCGCCCGCTGAGCGCGTCGCCAAGCCCAAGTCAGGGCAAGCGAGCAGGAAAGGGCGTGAATCCGCCGACATCCAAGGCGAGGGCGCAGGCTCAAACACGCGGCACACGCGACGCACAACCAGTCGCACCCGTCTTTCAGGTGCACGGGGTCAGCAACTTCCTGAGCACGTCCCGCGTCCCGCGACACCTCGACACCCTCATCTCGGGCAGCCTCGAGCGCAACACTCGACTCGAACACATCCTGATCCACGGATTGCCCGGAAGCGGAACCACACTTCTCGCGCAGGCACTGATCAAGGACTACGCGCCGCGAAACGTCGTCGAGCTCGATGCAGCGCTCGGATGCGATCAGGAGACGCTCCGCCGATGCATCGACGACGTCGGGCCGCGTGGGGTTCTCTTCATCCGTCACATCGAAGTGCTCGATGCAGAGTGCGACCAGATGCTCGCGGAGTTCCTCGCTGGCCGAAGCCCCCGCCTACGGCGCCCGCGAGGCGTCATCGATCCATCCGAGTCGGAACTCGACCATGTGATCTCATCCTCGGCCAGGTCGCGTGCCTCCGCATCCGATCGCAGGCCGCACGATGTGACCCTCGTCGCCACCGCCCATGCCATGGCGCAGGTCGGCTACATCGTGCGCACGCGCATCGAGCACATGTTCCACCTGCGCGAAGACCCGAAGGCGCTTCGAAACGCGGTGCTTCGCGCGCTGCGGCATCATGCGATCTCGATCGACCCCAGCGCGATTCCTCAGCTCGAGCGGGTCCTCAAGTCGCTGACTGACTCGGGAGAGCAGATTGCGCGAGCCACGATCCTGCGGGCCGAGTCCGAGGGAATCCGCCACATGGATCTCGACACGGTGCGATCCATCCTCGAGGAAGACCTCGCGTGCCGCCTTCCAGACGAGGCCTACTCCTCGTCGCTGCGAAGGCACCTCGCGGGGCGACGGATCGATGAGGCAACGCCGGTGGAGATCGCGCGGATCGAAGCTGAAACCGGCTGGGGTGCGGCCGCGAGCGAGTCGGCGATTCACGCGCTGATCCGCGAGGAGTCACGGAGGCGCGTCGCGTAGGCATCATCCCGCTCAACACGCACCGTCCTCGGCACTCCGTGCACTGGATGGAGGCTCGCGCTCAGGCTCGGGATCGAACCGCGAAGGCTCGTCATCCTCCTCAATCACGCACTCGACGATCCAGAGCGCCTCGCCCCGAGCGAATCGAGGCCACTCCTCAAGCAGCTGCTCGCAGAACGTTCGCCGGCGCTCCTCGCGGTCCGGCGCTGGTTTCGCCGCGGTCGGTTGCCAATCCATGTCGGACTCCGCCTCGTGATGCGCGTCGCCCGAGCCTTCGCGCCTCAGATCCCAAGCCGTGATCGATCGCTTTGGCGCCGCCTGCGTCATCGGGTCCAATCGCACTTGAGACGCTGCTTCATCGGATGCTGCGAAGTCGTCGAACGGATCCGAATTCGCGTCGGGAAATGACTCGAAGGGTGGCTCAAGCGGCGGCTCATCCGCGACGAGAGGTCCGAATCGAGCATCGACCGCCGCACGTATCGCCGCGTCGGACATGCACTGCTGCCAGGCGATCGACAGCAGCCTTGCCTCGGCCTGATCGCGCGACGCATGCGCGGATAGGTCGACGCCATAGCGGTGCTGATAGGCCGCGATGTAGACGAGTGCGGGCTTGGGCGCATATGCGCCGGCGTGCCTCGCCATACGGTCCGCGAGTGCATCAAGCATGCCCTCGTAGACGCTCATGGCCTTCGCTTCATCCTCGGCGTCAAGCCGGCATGTACGCGCAATGGCCTCGGCCTTTCGTGCGCGATCCGATCCCTTCGATTGCAAGCCGTACAGATCATGCGACATCGGCAACCACCTCATTTCCCTTGGTGCGAACGTGATGCTTCACAGCCGCGGCATCGGTCGCAGCTGCGAGGATCCACCCCGAACACCTGCCCGGCGTTCGATGCGGCCTTGAACAGCCCCCGACGCTACCGCGAGAATCCGCTGCATCCGAAATGTCTGCATGTTTTGCAGGAAGATTGTTCCCGCTCTGCTCAACGCACCATGCCGCTCGGGCTCCACAGGCCGAGGACCTCGCGGGCGCGTCGCCACGTGGCACGCCGCTGCTCGCGGGTTCCATGCACGTAGAGGATCGGCGTCATCGCCAACGACTCCTTCACGAACGGGCGTGTGACGATCATCAGCTGCGACACTGGCGCGATCAGGGAGTCGGAGCAGTCGATGCGGACGATCGACTCGGCCGGAATGTGACGCATCCTTTCCCTCACACGTACCACGACGCCGCTGGTGTTGAACTGCCAGACGCCGACCGGGCGTCGTCCGCCCTTGACTGCAGCTCGCGCGGTGCGAAGCGACCGGTAGGCGAGAAGGACCAGCCCAAGCAGTCCGATGACGAGCGGAACGATGTCGAATGTCAGCGCACCGCGGCTGACGGCGGCCCAAAGGCGGAATAGGACAAAGGTCCCGAACAGAACCACGATCGGGATGACGATGATCGGTGAGATCACGGGTCTCGTCGGCGTGCCATGGATGATGAACGCGTCGGCGAAGCCATCCGCACCGCACTCAGGGCATCGAGCGTCGTTCGCGATGCCGACGCGGAGATAGCCGCAGCCCGGGCAGATTGGCTCGAAGTCCGATGGGAGCACAAGCGAAATGTAGCCGCGTCAGGCCCCGTCCGACGGCGACGCGTACCGGCGAAGCAGCCCGCCGATCGGCTGCGAACGCCGCGACATCGCGAAGAAGCACGCTCCGGCCGCGATCATGGTGAGCGACAGAAGCATCGGGAGGGTCAACCCGGCGATCGTGAAGACGTTCAGATCGGGTTCGCGGAACTGTTCCGTGGTGAAGCGGAGCACGCCGTAGCCCGTGAGGAATGTCCCCCCGATCACGCCTGCGCGCCTTGGCACAAGCCAGGCCACCGACATCGCGAGAAGCAAGGCCGGTCCCTCTGCGAACGCTTGGAAGAACTGACTCGGGTAGTACGCGTTGAGCAACGGGGTGATGGTCTTGATCACCTGTGCGTGAGCGGCACTCGAGTGGTCGTAGGCGGTCTCGATGAGCCACTGGATGAACTTCGCATCGTTCGCCCGGAGCGTGGCCGGCGCGAGGTCCCGAAGAGGTTCAAGCGCCGCCGGGACTCCGTTGAAGAGCTCGAGTTCCCTCGGGTACTTGACGCTCCACCACGGCGCGGCCGCCTGCATGTCCTTCGGGAGCATGCGCCCCCACAGCTCGCCATTCACCCAGTTCCCGAGCCGCCCGAACATCAGTCCCCAGGGGACGACGAACGCCACGGCATCGCCCACGGCGAAGATCGGAATCTTCTCGCGCCGTGCGAACAGGATCACCGTGATCGCGACGCCGATCACGCCTCCATGGCTCGACATTCCACCCTTGTGGATCGCGAGCAGACCCCAGAATGGGAAGCTGCCGGTGAACTCGATCAAGAGGTAGGGGTCGTAGAAGAGGACGTGCCCGAGACGCCCGCCCGCGATCACGCCGATGAACATCGTGGTGACGAGGTCGCCGACCTGGCGCAGCGACAGGGGAATGCGGCCCGACTTGGCGAGCAGTCTGAGGATGAACCATCCCGCAAGGAACCCGGCGATGTACGCCGTGCCGTACCAGCGCGGGCCCATGCCGGGAGCCACCTCGAACACGAATGGATCAAGCGTGTGCACGATGGCTTCGGCGAGGATGGCTGGGGTGGGTGTCATGCGACCGCGCGACCTTCCGAATGCTACGGCATCGAGGACGGAGACGTACCGTGAAGTCCACGTGGCTCCGCTACGCTAGCGGAATGCCACACCAGGGACCGCCCGAGTTCGCACAACCCGCTCGCCCCGGCGACTTGACCCCGCATCTCAAGACCCTGCTTGGCGGCAAGCCGCTCGATGAGAGCGCGGCGCAAGCCGCATTCGAGGCGATCGCGTCGGGTCACTCGACCGAGGCGGAGATGGGTGCGTTCCTCGCGCTCTTGGCGACGCGCATGCCGACGGTCGACGAGATCGTGGGTGCAGCGAAGGTCATGCGCGCGAATGTCGCGCGCGTACCTTGCTCCACCGACCCCCGTGACGTCGTGGACACGGCCGGAACCGGTGGCGCGCCCAAGACCTTCAACGTGTCCACGCTTGCGGCGGTCGTAGCGGCGGCGAGCGGCGCGAAGGTGGCGAAGCATGGCAATCGATCGAGGACCGGGCGAGGGTCGGCCGAGGTCCTCGAGAAGCTCGGCGTCGACGTGAATGCGTCGCTCGAACATCAGGCGCGGTGCATCGACGAGGCCAACATCTGCTTCTGCTTTGCCATCCACCACCATCCTGCGGCGCGACATGTCCTGCCGGTGCGCCGCGCCCTTGGCGTGCCGACGCTGTTCAACCTGCTTGGACCGCTCACGAACCCAGCGGGCGCCGGCAGGCAGGTGATGGGCGTCTATGCAGGTCACTTCGTGCGCCCGATCGCGGAAGCGCTCGTCCGGCTTGGTTCGATGCATGCACTCGTCCTCCACTCCGACGATGGCCTTGACGAGATCTCGATCGGTGCCCCGACGCGCGTCGCGGAGGTGCGTGACGGCCGGGTGAGCGAGTGGTCGATCGATCCGCGCAAGCTCGGCCTCGAGCGCTCGGACCCGACCGAGCTCGCGCCCCACTCGCTCGACGAAGCGGCGGCGCTTTTCACGAACATCCTGACGGGCGAGGAGCGGGGGGCCCGTCGCGCGATGGTGCTTGTCAACGCGGCGGCGGCACTCTACGTCGGCGGCATCGCCGACTCAATCGAGACGGGGATTGGCATCGCGGCGGAGTCGATCGACTTCGGAAAGGCGCTGGCAACCTTCGAAATGCTGCGCGCACGCTCGAACGGCCAGTAGACGGCGGCGCTCGGAAATCTTCCTGCAAATGGTGCGGAGTTTGGCGAAGTCTCTTCGCCGCGTGCTAGGTTCCACATTGGAAGTTCGCGCGGTGTTGGTGGCTTCATGAGCCAGACGTCGAGCGGTGTGCTTTGCGGACGCGCGGTGAGCGCTCTGCGTCAAACGGAGTGCAAGCGGAGAAATGGTCCTGACGCCTGCGGGGGTGGTGCTGTCGCACGCATACGTGGACCGCACCGAGGTGATCGTTCACGACGAGGTACGCAGAACCGTCAACAGTCGAGCATCGAGCATGGCGGAGGGAAACGAACTGACATCCTCGGAAAGCGATGAGGCACAGTCCTCCGTGGAGAATCGACACGTGCCGCGCGCGCTGTGTGCTTCAGCCGCTGCGCTTTGGGCAGGCTGCGCGTTGGCCGAGTCGAGCGGATGGTGCGAAGTACGCCATGGCCCGGTCGCCGCGGTTCTCGGCGAGGTCGGCACCTGGGCGGCGATCATCGCCACCATCGGAGCGCTGATCCTCACCGTCCTGCGAGGAGCCTCGATTCCCCACGGGAGATGGACCACGCTCACGCGACTCTCGCTCCTCGCGATCGCCGCACTCTTCCTCGGCGCCGGGTTACGCTTCGGGCAGACTGCCGGCCTCGCGAGTCAGCCGACGCTCATTGCGCCACAAGAAGGGACGCTCACAAGGATCGAGGCGACCTTGTTGACGCGGTTCGTCGATCGAAGTCGGGCGAGCGACGTCCTTTCAAGGCATCTTGAGAAGCCGGAACGATACGACGCCGTTGTCGGAGATGTCGTGTTCGTGGCGAACGACAGCACTCGAATGCCGCTTGCGGACACGCGTGCGCGACTGCGGGTGAGCGTGCGGGGCTCCATGCCTACGTTGGCGGCAATGGACCAGGTCGAGCTGACCGGCCTGCTGCGAGCACTACAGGTGCCGGCGATCCCGGGCACCGAGCGATTCGGTGAGCATCTTGCGCTTGACGGAATCGTCGGCTTTGTCTCGGTCGATTCGCCTGACCTGATCCGATGCATCTCACCGGCGGCGGTGCACGCGCCGGTGGTGGGGGCGTTGCTGTCGATGCGCGACTCGCTGCGTGGCCGCATCCGCGATGGTCTGCTGTCCGGAGTTCCAGACGACGGAGTGACCGCGATTCGCCCCATGCTCGTCGCGCTTGTCCTCGGCGATGTCGAGGATGGGTATCGGCCGATCGAGGATGCGTTCCGAGAGGTCGGTCTCTCACACATCCTCGCAATCTCCGGCTTCAACCTCGCCGTGCTCGGCTGGCTTGTGGGTGCTGCTGCGGGCCTCCTGACGCGCGACGAGCGCCTCAGGAGCGCGGCGATCGGCATCGCGGCGCTTGCCGCACTCGCCCTGATGGCACCGGCCGCAAGTGCGATCCGCTCCTGCCTGATGGCGATCGTCGGAGCGATCGGCGGCAGTTGTGGCCGTGATTGGAACTCCGACGCCCTGCTCGCCATCGCGGCGGTGCTGATGCTGCTACGCGACCCGTCCGATGCGGTCAATCCCGGCTTCCAGCTCAGCTTTGGTTGCGTGCTCGCGCTCCGGCATCTCGCGACGCCGATCGCGGTCCGCTGGCTTTCGTGGCTACCTCGCGACGACCCTCGTCTCGGGGTGCCGGTCTCGATGGGAATCGCTGGCGAGTTTCTCACGAAGGCATTGGCTTCTGGACTCGCCGCCTTCCTCGTCAGTACTCCGATCGTGCTCGTGCATTTCGGATCGCTACAGCCGTTCGGGATCCTGCTCACGCTCCTGTGCGCGCCTCTCTCCGCGCTGACGCTCATGATCGCCTACCCAAAGGCGATCATCGGTGCGATCTCGGAGCAGCTGACCGCTCCGCTTGGTCCGCTCGTCTGGGTGCCATCGTGGCTTCAGGTCCAGCTCGTCGATGTCGCAACCGCTGCTGGAGCGCGAAGCATCTCCGTCGGAGCGCTGCCGTGGCTTGCCGGGGTCATGCTGTGCGCGGCGATCGTATCGGTCGTCATCGGTTCCACCCGCGCGCTGCGGCGGTCGGGATGGTTCGTGATCGCATGCATCGCGGCAGGAATCGGCGCGCGCGAGGCCATCCCGCGGATACCGGATCCGGACGATCACGCGAGATTCACATGCACCATGTTCGCCGTCGGCGACGGAACCGCGATCGGCATCGAGTCGGGTGGCTCGCTCATCCTCTTCGACGGGGGGTCGAGCTCGATGAGCGATGTCGCATCTCGGGCGCTGATTCCGTGGGCCTCGGAACGCGGCGGAGTCGTCGACGCGCTCTTCATCTCGCATCCGGATCTCGATCACCTGAGTTCGCTCGTCGATGTCGCGAACCGCATTCAGATCAAGACCGCGTATGTACACCCGACGTTGCTCGATGCTTCGTCAGGAACCCCCGCGGTCGCAGAACTTCTCTCGGTGCTGAGGTCGCGGTCGACAAGCATCGTGCAGTTTGCGCGCGGCGATTCGGTGGAGATCGGAACTGCGAGCTGGACTGCCCTCTGGCCCGATGCGGAATTCCGATCGAGGCGCGACAACGATCTTTCGCTTGTCATCATGGTCGAGCGGCATGGTGGTGGCGCAGATCCGCCGTTCCGCATCCTCCTCTCTGGCGACATCGAGACGGAGCCTGCTGCAAGGCTCGCCGCAATGCATGCGAGGGGCGAAATCGATCTCTCGAGCGACGTGGTTGAGCTGCCACATCATGGAAGCTGGCGTGAAGCCGTTGTCGGATATCTCGCTGCAGCACAGCCGTCGATCATCCTCCAGTCGACCGCACGACGCCGATTTGCCGCGGATCGATTTGCGGCGCATCTTCCGTCAGGATCGATCCGTCTTGTCACGTGTAGGGATGGCTCGATCCGCATCGACAGGCAGGCTTGCGGCGCGATTTTGGCGAGCGTCTTCGACCCGGTGGCGCCAGATGGGTGGAGACCCGTGGCGAAGGCCCAGCCGACGCGCCGCCACCGGCGACTGCGTGCGCTGCGCTGGCTGCGGGCGACCCTGTCTCCACGCGCACTACCGTTGCTGGACGAAGCAGGCACGCTGAAGGACGAGATGGTCGCCGGCGATGCCGTTCCCTCCATCGGCGACGGAGATATCGAGGACGTCGCCACGCTTCGCGGTCCACTCAAGTCGGACGGCTGCGCGACGGCGGGAGGCATCGAGGACGATGCTTCCTGTCGATGTTCCACCGTAGCGAATCTCGACCGAGAGGCGCGCGTCGACCGGAGCTGGCTCGCGCAGGGCGACCTCGCACGTGAAGACAGACGGCTTGGCGGCTGCGATCAGACGCTCTGGAAGTCCGAACTGGAGCCGTGTCGGTCCTGCCACCGCGATCTCTCCGAGCCCAAGGAGCGCCTGCTCGGGTGGATCCACTCGAATCTCCGGCGACTGCTCGAATCGATACGACGACTCCGACGGAAGCATGCGCGGTGTTCCGCAAGCCGCGAGCGGGATCAGGGCAGCGCGATCGAACAGGAGCGCCTTCGGCTGCATCATCGACTCGGCGATCACGACGTTGGAACTGGACACGCCGACATCCTGCATGGCAGGCGTGAATGCCCAGCCAGACACCGGATCGAGCGCAACGTCCATGACCCGCATGATCGTGCCATCGGCAGTCCAAGCCATGGGATTCGCGGATGCCGTCTCAGTGGTTGCGGCGAATGCGATCGCCGCGATCCGTTCCATGCGCAGCCTTCGAGTCGCGGGGCCCGCTCCCTCGGTTGCGGCCGGCGGATCGTTCGGCTGCTCGGCGGGCTCGGCCGACGAGCCCTCACCGCTCTGCTCGGTCGTCTCGAGCGGAATCTCCTCTCCGAGCGAGAGCACGAAGCCGCGGATGGTGTCGCCATTCGAGAGCAACAGCATGTCCGAGTCGAGTCGGGTGGGGGCGCGGCGCGCGGCGTCCACGCGGATCTCCGAAAGCCTCTCGATCTCGAGCGGGATCCGACCGAGCCACTTGTGCTCGAGCGCACATTGCTTGGACTCACACTGGATCACGCCGGGAAGAAGCTGTCCATCGCTGAAGACGATGCTGCTCGCACCGACGGCCGTCATGAAGGTCATCGAGCGAGGGAATCCGCCGACGACGCATGCAAGGATGTCGGACCGGACGGCCGGTGCAACGACTCCGGTCTCTGCGGCGGCAACGGCCGTGCTGAACTCGAGCGAGTCGTTCGTGAACCGCTCAAGACGGGTCGAGATCCATCTGCCGTCGCGGAGGAGGAGGGAGACGGACCTACCGGTGTCGGATCGGGCGACTCCAGCGGCGACAGCCGACGGCGACGCGTAAAGCATCGCAAGCGAAAGAAGACCGCAAGTCGCAAGTCGAGCAGGCGCAAGCCGCGGACGGGCTCGAAGGACATCGGAAGCGTGGATGAGACAGCGGATTGGCATGGGTTCTCAGCGCTGGAAGATCGGCAAGTAACGCTTCGGCATCTGAAGGATGATCAATGCCATCGCCGTGCCGTACGCATCTCCCTGAGGGTCGGTCCAAGATCCATCGGGATTCTGTTTGGCAAGGAGTTCCTCCCGGATGGCGGGCCACCAGACGCGCCAGCGATCGCCGCCCGACAGGTACATCGCCTGTACCGCGTAGTAGTGACCGTAGAAGTAGTGGGGCTGGGAAAAGCCGCCCGCAAATCCACCGCCACCGCGCGGAAACGCATTCTGCTTGAGGTAGTCAAGGCCACGATCGATGGCGGCGCCTTCGTAGACGCCGGCATAGAAGAGACTCGCGACTCCCGCGGCCGTGCGCGGCCACGCCGAGCCGCCGAGATCCTTCATGTAGCGGAAGCCGCCGTCGGAGTTCTGGCACGCACGCACGTAGCGAATCGCATCATCAATCGTCGTCTTCGGCACCTTGATGCCGGCGTTGCGCGCACTGCGAAGCGCCATCACCTGACAGATCGTGACGGAGACGTCGGCGTCGTCCGGGACCGGGTTGTAGCGCCAGCCGCCCTCGTCGTTCTGGCTGCCGACGATCAACTGCACCGCGCGCACGAGTGCATCGCGGACCCGGTCGTCGTCCTGATTCATCCCGTAGATCTCGCCAAGAAACAGCGTCGCAAACCCATGTCCGTACATCGGGCCATGCGTCTCGTCGGAGACAAGAAGCCCTGTTTCCGTCGAATGCGCGAGTACGAAGCCGAGTGCCTTCTGGACAGCATCGGCATGCTCACCTCGGCCTGGAACGTTGCCATCTGCCATAAAGGCGATCGCGCCGAGACTCGTGACGCCGACATGCTGTCCGAATCGACCTTGGCCGAAAGAGCCGTCGCTCTTCTGGCTGCGGCGCAGGTACTCAAATCCCTTGCGGACCGCCTCCTCAAGCCGAGGAGTGATCTCCTCGGCCAGGGGAAGGTTCTCCGCGCCTCCAGCCCCATCGGGCGGCGCGGCGGCCTCGGACTTCACTGGGTCCGAGGACACTGGCGGCGCGGTCTTCGGAGAGGCGGTAGCGCCGCTCGGCCCTGCTCGGCCGACATCCTGCAACCCGCCAGTGATCGCGATACCGAGAGCTGTAGCCGGACCGATGGTCCCGGCGTCGATCGCGAGAAACCCTGGCCAACCGATCGCCATGCCTGGCGCAAGACGCAGGGCTTCAAGCGAGGGAGCCTCTGGGCCGCCCACAGGGTTCGACGTTGCGCCAACTTCAATCGACGCACGAACCGGGGTCGTAGCAGACTCTTCACGGACGATCTCTTGAGTCACCTCGGCCGAATGATCCGCGGACCTCCGGCTGCACGCGGCCATCGCGGCCGCCGACGCAGTCGAAGAGAGCACCAATGCCGGTCCGAAAAGCGAGAGTCCCGCCACCGGCAACATCAAGCGCGCACCATAAGTGCCGTGGAGGTTGCTCACTTGGATGCCTCCTCTGCGAGTCGGCGGTAGTACTCGCGGGTCAGCCTCTCGTACATGGAGGAAACCCGGTCACGTCGCCCCTGAAGCACGAGCTCACGAACTCGCTCGGGCAGCCGACCCCATTCGATTCGAGCCTCATCCAGTTCACCGGGGTTCCCCGTGGCCTCGTCTCGCTCGCGCTCGGCGGCGGTATCCCCAGTTGATTGCGTTGCGCCCTGTTCATCTTGATTCCCGCGCGCACTTCGCGGTGCACCGCGCTGCTGTCCGCTCTGCTCCTGCGGGTCACCTTCGCTTTGCTTCTGCGCTGAGCTCTGGCTTCGGCTCGAACTCCGGCTCGAGGAACGCTGCTGTTGCTGGCGCTGCGCCTCCTCAAGCAGACGATCCAGCGTCCGAACAACGTCCTCTTGGATGCGCTGCGTCCCGATACCGGCATCCTTGGCCGAGGAGAGACGGTCGGACGCAGACTTCATCCCATCGATCGCGCGGGTCACGAGATCATCCATCGACGCCTCTTCCAGCGACTTCTTGAGTCGGCGAGCCTGTTCGTCGAGCGCTGGATCGGCGGCCGGTTCCACACCAGGCGGCTTGTCTTGCGGCACACCAAGCAGGTCGTCAAGCGACTTCGGGGCTGGCGGCTGTCCCTCGCCCCCAGGCTTCGCATCATCGGGCTTCGCTGGTCCCGTACCGTGGCTCGCGCCCCCAGAGGAGGAGCCCGCGGGACCGGACTGGCCGTGCTGCAAACCCACAGCGAAACCCGCATCGCCGCCAGACTTCTGAATCACTGCGAAGGTGTTGGCCGAGCAAAGCAACAGCGCTGCCACCGCGACCGTGGACCGAAGCCCACTTCGCAAGGCTCTGGCTTCGCGTCGCGTTGCGTCACTCCATCCAAGCTGATGAGTCATGGCTGCTGTCCTCCATCATCTCCCTGCTGCTTGTCGTCCTCGGGTTGGCCATCCGAACCGGATTCCGGTGGAATGATCGTGGGGGGACCATTGCGCCCGCGAATCCTCTCAGCGAGCCTCGAACCAAGCTCGAGTATCCGTGCCTGCCGGGCAGCGATGGCCGAGATTTCCTCGGCACGTGCAGCCGACTGTGCCCCCAGTCCAGATTCATCGAGCGCCCGCGTACGCCGGATGAGAGATGACTGCATCGAGCGAAGCATCTTCACCTCGGCCGAAGACGGGATCGCCTGACCTTGGCCCGCGCCACCGGCGCCGCCCGCTTGGTTCGCATCCTCCTGCCCCCGCTCCGCGAACATGTCCTCGCCGCCGCCAGCAGCTTCCTCATCGAGCGCCTGAATGATCACGGAGAGCAATTCGATGGCGGCTTCAGCAGGTGCGATCGCTTGTCCGGGCCTCGCCTCGAGGAATCGCGTCCGCGCGCTCGCGGTGAACTCATCGATCTCACCGTGAATTTCTCCAAGAAGTTCAGAGCCACGAACGTCATCGTCCTGTTCAAGCACGCGTGCAAGCGCCTCGCGGACTTCGCCCTGTGCGGCTCCGAGTCGTCGGCTCTCGACCACTTCCCGACGACCAAGCGTCTCGCCTTCGGCGGGAGCGATCTTGACGGCAGCATCTCGAACACCGATCTGCTTCTCAAGGAGATCGCGATACCTTGCGATCAACTCCTCGCGCTTCTCATCCGCAGCGCGATCCTCCGCCTGTTCCGCTGCATCCTCCGCCTCCTTCAAGGCCTCGTCCAGACGCGCCAGCGCGGCATCCGTCGCAGAGTCGACGTCAGCGCGCTTGAACAGTTCACTCCTGAGTCCGCCGGCTGCAGCGGCCATGGAACCCGCCGCTGAATCCAGGAACCGCGCCGCACGCGTCGCCTCCCGGCTTCGCTTGCGTGCATCCGCCGCGACACCGCGTGTGTTCTGCGAGAGCTGGCCGAATCCTGCGGCGACCGGCTCACGTGTCCGAAGTCCAAGCTCGTCGGTGGCGTCGGAAACCGCCGCGACCGCGGTGCGTGAAGCCTCGGTCTGTGCGATCAAGCGCTTGATCGACGCCACGAGATCCTCGAGCAAGCGCGCGAGCTCCTGCGCTCGCGCTTTGTTGTCAGCCTCAAGCGCCTGCGCTGCGCGGCCAAGCGCCTCGAGCGCACGGTCCTGCGCATCCTTCGATTGCTCGAGTTGATTCTCAGAGGTCTGACGCGCGGCTTGCTGCATCTCATCGCGCACCTGACCGTCCTCGGCCTCCTTTGCGGCGGCCTCAAGGGCCTTGGCCTGCTCCGGATCCGCCTCGGCGAGCGCGCGAGATCGGTCCTTCATCTCCGCGAAGGTCCGTTCAGCTTCCTCCGCCGCCTTCGTCTGCCGCTCGGCCAGAGCGTCAAGTTCCGCCTTCGCGTCGGGTGGAAGGTCTTCGCGCGACTCGCCGGCTGAGCGCTGGGCCGCCTGATCGGTCTCGCGTGCAAGCTGGCGAATACGATTCGTCAGCCCCTCGAGCTTCCGACGCACCACCCATGCGTCCTCATCGCGGTCGAGAAGTGCCACGAGATCCTCAAGCTCGGCTCGAACCTCGTCCTGCTGCCTCTCAGCGTCTTCCTGCGCCTCCTCGCGCTTGGCCTGCCGTTCCTCCTCGGTCCCAGACTGATCCATGGCCTCGCGGGCTCGGCGCAGGGACTCCATCACCTCGGCACTGCGAACCTCGGACGTCGCGGCGATCTCCTCCGCCTGCCGTGCCACGTCGGCAAGCGACTCGCCGTCCCGACGATTCCGTTCAATTCGATCAAGTAGGCTCCGCAGCGAATCGCGCATGCGGCCGAGCCCATCGGTGACCGCACGCTGGGCTTGCTCGACCACCTGCTCGGCGGCTTGCTCATCCGCCTGGGACGCGAGCGCCTCGCGCGCATCAGACTGTCGCTCATCGATCCGCATCGCTTCGCGTCGGACACCCGAGAGGATCGACCGGATCTGACGCTCGAACTCATCCTCGGCGACGATACGAAGCGTGCGTGACGCGCTTCTCGATCGTCCATGCGGTGACGCTGAAGGAACGCCCGCTCCATCGAAGAAGTCTTCCGAGAATGCACGCAGCAGCACGAGATCGCCCGGACCAACTCCGAGCTTACCGATCTCGAGCGTCCGCTCGAGTGTGCCCGACTTTGACTGCGAATCGATCGCAGCGACCTCCTCGAGCAGAAGGCTATCGCTCTCGGCGCCTCCGATGCGCGTCGCGATCTCCATGCCCGCGACCCGCAACTCGATGTCGTCGCGGAACTCCGCCCGCATCGGCACGCGCGCATCGACGACGACAGACTCATCCTGCATCGGCTCGATGATCGCGGCCGTGGACGGGCGATCCTCGACGACGTCGAACACGAAGGCGCACTCGACCGACTGCTTGATTCCATCCGCATCGACGAGCTGCGTCTCGATCCGCATTGGATCGATCGCGATGAAGTCGACAGCCCATCGCGTTTGGTCGCCGTCGACCGCGGACACGATCAGCTTCCTTCGACCAGTGTCCACCGCCCCGGCGTCCGCACCCTCGCCCTCGCCTGCGAGCGCATCAAGCTGTCTTGGTTGAGCTGCTTCCGCGAGATCGCCCGTCCGCACCGCCCACAGACCGTTGCGCCCAGGATCCACTTCGAGCGGCCGCGAAAGCTGCAGCTCGAGCCTGACCGCACTTCCTGCGAGCAGCGGTTCGCGAAGGAGCGAGCGGGCGTCGGTACCCGTTCCGAGATCCTCGATTCGCTCCGCGATCTGCCGCGCGGCATAGCCCGGCGCGCGCACCGTGGCGCGCGACGCAACGACCCTCGGTGGTTCCACCAGTCGGATCGCGCGGACATCGGTCTCCGCGTCTCGTGTCAGGAACACATACTCGATGCGGTCGCCACTCGCGTCAACAAGTCGCTCGAACTCGCCGCTCGGCTGGCGCGAAAGTGTCACTTCCGTCCACGGCGTGAGCTCCGCTCCGGAGCCGTCGAGCACGCGATACCGCAGGAAGACGCGCTCGCTGGCGGCGTCTCCCATCGTCAAGCGTGCCCGAAGCGGAACCGGCGTGCCCTTCGATGCAACGAGTCCGTCGCGAACGAGACTCTCGATCGCGGTACGCGCAGGCCACGCTGCTTCGGTCCAAGGGAGCAGCACGCGCTTTGCCGCGATCGAGGCCGTCGTCGGATGCATGATCGCAACCCATCCCGTGGCGCCCACGCACAGCGCCATGCCCGCCAGCTTCGTCATCGCAGGACGGGGGCGAAGCACCGCGCCAAAGTCGACGCCTCGCGCCATCTCCTCGAGGTTCCGAACCGCGTAGGCGGCAAGCTGATTGGTCTTCGACAGCCCGCTGAGCTCGAAGTCGACGGCCGAAGCGAGGTGTCCTGCAAGTTCCGGCCGATGCTTCTCGACCCTCTGCGCGATCTCGATCGGTCTAGGACGGAAGCGCAGGGCGGGGATGAGGAACTTCCGCACGTCGATCGCGACGAGCATCAGGAGCACGCACAGCATGAGCGCACGCAGGGGCGCCGGAAAGCGAATGAGCGCATCGAGCGATGCAATGATCGCGAAGCCGACCAAGACGAGGATCACGAGCGACGCCACTGCCGCGGCGATGCGCAGTAGCCGCGCCTTCAGCGCGATCCGCTCGATCGAACGCACCGCGGCTGAACGCGTCGCCTGCCTGGCGGAAGATGGAGTGTGCTCGGTAGCCATGATCTCGGTGCACCCTGATGACCTTCGATGGTCCGGCGGGTGCGCGCAGCGGTGGTGCATCGACCTACACCAGACGCAGCAACCTCCTTCCTGTCCATTCGATCGCCAGCAGCATCAGCAGCATCGCAAACGCAATGGACGTATCCCAGAGCGAACGCATCGTGCTCTCGTCGATCTCGCGCGCCCTCGCCGGAAGCAGCGGGGGAAGCTCGCGTAGATCGGCCCCCGCAAGCATCTTTCCGCCGGAACGCTGGGCGAGTCCCTCAAGCGCCGAGTGGTCCGCATCGCCTCTCCGAAGCTCATCGTCCGACCGCACCACATCGAATCCGACCTCGCCGGCACCGAGCGTTTGATCGGCAAGCACCGCACGGAAGGACCCGACACGATCCATCGGAAGCATCGTGGTGGCCTCCGCCCCTTGCCGAACGAGGTCGACGACCGCGATCGCCGCTCCCGCTGCATCGCGGACCTCGACTGGAACGGTCGCAGGTGCATCCGCCGCCGTCGACTCGTCGGTGAGCCGAAGCGTGAGCAGGACCGACTCGCCGGGCGCAACGCGCGCTGGCGTCACCGAAAGCACCGCGCGCGCGCCCTCCTGTGCGAGCGACTCGCGTGCGAGCAGCCGCACCAGCGGGATCCAGAAGCGCTCCGGATAGCGCTCGCCCTGGCCGTACCGCCATCGCCAGATCTCGTCGGTGGCGACGTACATGATCTCGCCCGCGCCGAATCGCATGCGAACGACTGCCGGGCTCGGCTCCTGACCCGTCGCTCCGACCGCAACCGCCTCCGCCAGCGTCTCCGCCGTGGGCTTCAGCCGGCTCTTTGGCACCGATTGCACGTACCGCAGCCTCGGCCACGACAAGGTCCGGTCGCCCAGGGCTTCGGGCCATCCAGACTCGTCGTCAGAGAGCCTCAGTACGCCAAGCCGCTCGGCGACATCGGTCGGCTGCAGCAGGCTCGCGCCCACGCGCGCCTCGACCGAAAGCGGCGGACGGAACGGCATGAGATCGGCAAGCGCAGTGCCTTCCCATGTCGACGGCATCGAGCGATCGCCACCGATCCAGAGCAGCCCCGCGCCGCGATCGCTCACCTCGCCGCGGATGACCGCAAGTTGCTCGGGCGAGAAGAAGCCGCTCGGCACATCGCCGATCACGAAGAGGTCGTATCGACCGAACTCCTCCTTCGTCCGCGGCAAGCGCGCGATCGGCATGTTTCCTTCCTGCGCGAAGTCGCGATCCGCCGACAGCAGCATGACCGAGCTCTCGATGTCCTTCTCGCGCAGAAGCAGGTTCTTGAGATAGCGGTACTCCCAGCGCGACGTGCCTTCGACGTAGAGGACGCGGATCGGCCGGTCGATCACCTCGATGCCGATGGAGCGAACGTTGTTCTCACGCACCAGGTCTGACCGCTGCGAGACGATCTCCACGCGGACGTTTCGCATGCCGGCGCGATCCGCGACAAGATCGAGCGTCACGACCGACTCACTTCCGCCCGCATCCGCCTCGAGCGGTTTCGAGTCGATCTCGGCTCCCGTGGAGGCGTCGACGAGCCGTACCGAGAGATCGCCTTGCAGTCCGCCTCGATCGATGCGCACCTCGACCGGAATGCGATCCCGCGCGAACGCGCGCGGTGGGGCGTTCACGGCCAGGATCGCGGCGTCGCCGACCGGGTCGCGCGCTCCGAGCGCCACCGAGAACACCTTGATCGAATCACGCTCGAGGCGACGGATCGTGTCGGCCGAGACAGGAACAATCGAGCGCCCATCCGACAGAACGAGCACCGCGCTGACGGGGCGTCCCGCGGCGCGCGACAGTCCTTGACGAATCGCTGCATCGAGATCCGTCCGGTCGCCGGTCGGCTCTCCGAGCTCAGGCAACGCGAATCCACCGCGCGAACCCTCGTCCTCGGCGCGGCCCTTGAGCGAGAAGGCTCCGCCCGCGAATCCGACGAAATCGATGTCCTTCTCGCGCGCGATCTCCGCGAACGTCGGCTCCGCCGACTCGAGCAGCGATACGAGCTGCGCGGTACGGCTCGCGCCCGCAGGACCGTCTTCGATCAGCAGCGACTGGCTGCGGTCGACCAGCACGATGAGGCGGTCGCGCTCGGTCCGCATGCGCTCGAAGCGAACGGAAGGTCCTGCGATCAGCACCGCGAGCAGCACGATCGTCGACGCGCGGAGCACCGCAAGCAGCGCACGCATTGCCCGCGAGATCACTGCTGTTCCCGCAGAGATGCGGCGGTAGCTCCAGAACGCGATCATGCACGCGCCGACCACCACGAGGAACCAGACCCACGTCGGCACGTTGCGCTCGAAGACGAACGACATTCCCTGCGCATCGGCTGGAATCCGCTCGCCGAGCATCCATTCGACCGCGACGCGGAGGAGGTCGGCTGTCATCGCCTGCCTCCCGCCGGCTCGGCCTGTCCGACCGCTGCGCGCCCGGCGCCCAAACCACGCGGACGCACTCGGCCGATGGTGCTGACGAGCTCGGTGTTCGAACCCGAGCGCGCGAGCGAGGCGTGCGAGAACACGCGGCTCAGGAAGCCCTCGAACAGAAGCGCTGCAAGCGCGAGGACGAGGACGAGGAAGGCGATCCGCGACCGCTGCGCCTCGCGCTCCTCGCCGCGCGTCTCTCCGATGCCTGACGCGGCGCCGCCGTCCGCCGGCTTCTCGAGCGATCGGAACGCGATCGTTCCCGTTCCCCGCAGCGCGGCACGTACCGCGTCTTCCGTCACCGGCAGAAGCCCGAGGCTCGACTCGCGCGCGTTCACCGCGATCAACGTGCCGTCCTCTCCGCGCAGCATGCCGGATGCTCGCACCGCTTCCGCCGACATGCCATCCTGCTCGACGACGATGGTCGATCCAGCGGGCCCGCGCATGCGAAGGCCGGGATTCCCGCGGACCCGCTCGCCGACCACGACTTGCTCGCGGCTCGCCGACAACTGAATCGCCGTGCGCACGATCTCCTGGAAGAGCGGCACCATGAGCGGCTTCACGGGCAGATTCGTCCAACCGAGCTCTGGCGCGGCCGCGAAGAGCACGACGAGTCCCTGACCGCGCTCCGACAAGCTCGATGACGCATCGATGTCCGATGCGCGTTCCACGGAAGAGGAGCCGACGAGGCGCGGCATCTGCGCCGCGACGAATGGCGAGCCATCGGAGAACGCAAGCACCACGTCGGCGGCGTCATACTGCCGGATCGCGGACACCTTCGTTGCGGTGATCGGAGCGACAAGCGCGGGAAGCTCCGGCCGGATCGAGGCGAGGATACGTGCGGCCGGCTGCTCCTCAGCCAACGTCGCCGGTGTCGCGAGGATGCTCGCCTCGGGATCGACTGTCATCGAGACGCCGAGCCTCGGAAGCAGCGTGGTCGCCCACGCCTGCACGCGCGCCTCTCCGGCGGGGATCACGATCGCGATGCCGCCGCCGCGCACGAACTCGCCGAGCGCATCGCACGACTGCTGCGACAGGAGATCCGGACGCGTGACCACGACCGCGTCAAGACCGATGAGCGAGCGCGCATCGCATGTCGAGGGATCGATGTCGCGCACAAGCATGCCCGATCCGACCGAAGGCGACAGCGCACGAGACACCCAGAGCGATGCCGGAACCTTCTCGAGATCCGACACGTCGAGCGTGCCGCGCCGTCCGACCACGCCGACGTCGACGTCGCTTCGGACATCGATGACGGTCCAGGCCGAGTTCCCGACTTGCAGCGGATCGTCGCCGACGCTCACCTCGATCGACGCGCGACGCGCATCCGAGGCGCCGGCGGCAACCGGAGCAAGCTGGAACTCGACGAATGCCTCCGATTGACCGCGCTCCCACGCCACGCGCCTCGGGGTCGGCGCCGCGAAGCCATCGGCTGAAGCGCGCACTTCCGTCGACTGCTCCTCGAGCGATCCGCCTTGCCTCGCGAGCGTCGCGCGCACGGACACCGTTCCGCCCGCCGGTGCGGGCCGCGCCTCGACGCGCGATACACGGACGTCGACGGGGGCATCGCGCGCCGGCAGTGGCGCGAGGATCCTCGTCGCATCGGCAGCAGCGCTCCGGTCTCGCGTCCCGCCTCCATCTGCCGTCGGCTGCGATGTCCCTGCTTCGAGCGATCCGGTCCGGAACGCGCTCGCGATGATGATTCTGCCATCGCCCGGTGCGCCACGCGGTCCATCGCCATCGATCGCGCCGCGCGCAAGCAACAGGGCGCCGCGCAGATCGCTCGGCGTCTCGCTCGGCGTCACTGCCTCGAGTTCGCGTTCGAACTGCGCGAGGTCGCCGGTCGGCGCGAGCAAGAGCCGCGGTGGCGTCGATGCCAGGACGATCCCGACTCGGTCGCGCGGTCCGCGCTCGGCGAGGAGACGCGCCGCCTCGTCCTTCAGTCGCTCAAGTTCGGGTTCGGATCCCACGCGCAGTCCGCTGGTCGCGCCGTCATCGACGACGACGATCCAGGTGCGGGAGACATCTGCGAGCAGGCCCGCGTCGCCGATGAAGGGCACCGAGAGCCCGAGTCCGGCCAACAGCACCGCAAGAGCGCGCAGCGCAAGCACCGTCCACTGCTCGAGCTTCAGCCGCCGGTTCGTGCGTCGCACGGCTTCGCGCAAGAGGTCCATCGCCGCCCAATCGAGCGGGATGCGCCTGCGCCGGAACAGCAGGTGAATGATGATCGGAAGCGCGACAGCGGCCACGCCAGCCAACGCGATGCCGGGGTGCAGCACGTTCATCCGCCGCGCCTCCCCGCGAACGCCATGCGCCGGTCGAGCAGCGCCGCAAGCACCGGACCGACGGACTCATGCGAGTCGCAGACGACCGCATCCGCCGCGAACGCCCGCGCGATGCGATCGACGCCCTCGACGTGCTCGCGCAGCAGCTCGAGATACTCGGCGCGCACCGCGCGAGGATCGGCCTCGACGCCAAGCTCGCCCTCAAGCCCCTCGAAGAGCGCCGGCGTCTCGATGTCGAAGCGAAGCTCGCGCCGATCGAGCACCTGGACGAGCATGGCGTCATGGCCGCGGTGCGAGAGCCGCGCCAGCGCGCCGCGAAGCTCGTCGAGCGGCACGAGGAAATCGGAGATGATCACGAAGAGCGCACGGTTCGTGACGCGCGTCACCATCTGGTCGACCGAGCGTCCGATCTGCGCGCGGCCCTTCACCGGCTCGCCGCTCAGCGCGCCGACGATCGCGCGCCACTGGTCGCGCTGGCTCGAGCGGCGGACCTGCGTCCGGATCTCCTCGTCGAACAGCGCGAGTCCGACGCGGTCGCCTTGATGGAGGCACATGTACGCCAGCGCCGCGGCTGTCGCGGTCGCATGGTCGAACTTCGTCCACAGTCCGCGCACACGGCTCGCGTCGGTTCCGCCCCAGCCCTTCTTCACCGGAAGCGTGCCGAAGCGCATCGAGCTCGAGCGATCGACAAGCACCATGACATCGAGGTTCGTCTCCTGCACGTACCGCTTGACGTACATCTTGTCGGTGCGTGCAAAGACCTTCCAGTCGATCTGCCGGATGCTGTCGCCGGGCGCGTATTGGCGGTGCTCGGCGAACTCGACCGCAAGGCTCTGGTACGGCGAGCGGTGCATGCCGCTCATCACGCCTTCGACGATCATCCGCGCGCGAAGTTCGAACGGCGCGAGCTGTCCGAGCGTCTCGGGCGCGAGATACTGCTCGGCGCGCATGGCGCGCTCGCTGGGCCTGTCGCGAGACCCTTCGCTGGACGTGGAGCGTTCGGAATCCAACGCGCTTCGCACCTTCGACGATACCGGAGACACCGACGACGACAGCCAGCTCAACGCACCACGCTGTCGAGCTCACGTGAACCACTGCCCTGACGCACGGAATCAAGGATGAGCCGGACGACGTCGTCGGCCTTGACGCCATCGGCCTCGGCGTTGAAGTTCGTGACGATGCGGTGACGCATGACGGGCAACGCGATCGACTCGAGATGCGCGATGGTCGGCTTCTCCGCGCCCTCGAGGAGCGCGCGCGCCTTCGCGGCAAGCACGAGGAACTGGCTCGCGCGCGGGCCGGCGCCCCACGCGAGATAGTCGCGGCAGACCTTGATCGCCTCGCCCTCCTCGCGAACGCGCGTGGCGCGCACGATGCGGATCGCGTGACGCAGCACGTCCTCGGACACGGGAACCTGGCGCACCAGCGCCTGCATCCGCACGATGTCCTCGGCGGAGAGCACGGCGGTCGGCTCGGCGAGTCCCGTCGATGTCGTGCGCGAGACGATCTCGAGTTCCTCCGCCTCGGTGGGATAGTTGACCCGGATGTTGAGCATGAAGCGGTCGAGCTGCGCCTCGGGGAGCGGGTACGTTCCCTCCTGCTCGATCGGGTTCTGCGTCGCGAGGACGAAGAACGGGTTCGGCAACCGGTACTGCACGCCGTTCACCGTGACCTGCCGCTCCTGCATCGCCTCGAGCAGCGCGGACTGCGTCTTCGGCGGCGTGCGGTTGATCTCGTCGGCAAGCACGATGTTCGCGAAGATCGGTCCCTTCACGAATCGCAAGGAGCGCGAACCGGTCGCCTTGTCCTCCTGGATGACCTCCGTGCCCGTCATGTCGCTCGGCATGAGGTCGGGCGTGAACTGCACGCGCGAGAAATGGAGGCTCAGCGTGCGCGCGAGGCTCGAGACGAGCAGCGTCTTCGCGAGGCCGGGGACGCCCTCGACAACCGCGTGGCCGCCGCAAAGGATCGCGAGCATCGCCTGCTCGACGACGTCGTCCTGACCGACGATCGCCTTGTGGACTTCCTTGCGAACCCGCTCGATCGCGCGGCGCGTCTCGGCGACTGCCACCACGAGGTCGGGCCACGTCGGCGACAGCGCTGGCTCGGCGATCGCCCACTGGTTGGCGGGAATGGCGTTGTTCGGAGAGACTGGATTCTGTTCTGACATGGCCTGGGCCTTCCTGCGCCGCGCTGCTCGAGCGCATCGGCTGTTGCGCGTCTCCGCGCTTGGACTTTCCGAACCGGTTCCAGCTGGCCGTTCCAGCCGCCTTGATGGACAACCCTCACGCCGTCGAGTGCCTTCCTGATCTTCGGCGTAGGCCGGACCTCACGAGAAGACAATCCGCGAACTATCCCAACTTGCCGGAGCCGGCGACGGTTGGAGAAACCGCCCGAGCGAGCGAAAACCGACGCAGATCGCTGCAGTTGCGCCAGGACTGCGAGTATAGAGAACGACAGCGCACCAACACCGTCGGTGGGCATGCGCGGCGCGCCCGCGGCACCGGATCGAGACCCAGCCCTCCCATGCCGGAACTTCCTGAAGTCGAACATCTGCGGCGATCGCTCGAGCCTCATCTCGTCGGTGGCCGCCTCGGAACCGTCGCGGTCGTCCGGCGCGACGTGATCCGTGTCCTCGACGAGGGCGGCTGCGAACGACGGCGAATCCCAGCGCATGACGTCGCGCGGGCGGTTCTCGCGAACTCGGTCATCCGCGCCACCCGTCGACATGGGAAGCAGCTCGCGCTCGAGGCGGACTCCGGCGCCGTGCTCGTGGTGCAGCTTGGGATGACAGGTTCGCTCACCTTCGAGGTTGGTCCGACGCCAAGGGGCCAAATCGGCCGCCACCGCCATGTCCGCTGGGAGTTCCTTCCCAAAGCCGCGCCTGGTGCGCGGCTTCCCTGGAAGCTCGTGTTCCGCGACCCCCGGCGTTTCGGCGGGCTCACCGCCTACCCGTGCCTTTCGTCGCTCCGGGCAGCGTGGTGCCGGCTCGGGCCGGACGCCCTCGACATCGGCGCAGATGCGTTGATCCGACGCCTGCACGGGTCGGCCCGGCCGATCAAGGCCGCGCTTCTCGATCAGGGCACGATCGCAGGGGTGGGGAACATCTACGCGGACGAAAGCCTCTACGCGGCCCGAATCCACCCGCTCGCCCGCTGCAGGGACGTGAAGGAGCCGGCCATCATCCAACTTGCCGCAGCCATCCGCGAGATCCTGACCCGTGCCGTTGAGCGCGGCGGCTCGACCCTCCAAGACTACCGCGACGCCTTTGGGCAGCCGGGAGACGCGGTCCAAGCGCATCAGGCGTACGGTCGGGCAGGGCTTCCCTGCGGACGCTGTCGGTGCGCCATTGAGGAAATCCGCGTTGGCGGCCGCTCCACGTCCTTCTGCCCGCGCTGTCAAGACTTATCCACATTCTTGTGAGTAAGCGGTCCGAAACGGCTTCCGGGGATATCCACATTTCTCAAGACGGGTGAACTGGCGCTGTTCCGAAGAGTGTCGGACGTCCAGATGGCCAAGAACAGTCAAGAGTGCGTTGGGAACATACATGAGGGAAATAGATTCCTCTCCCTAGTCATAGACCATGTCTGTTCGTGGGTAAGTCGGAGAGAGCCAACGCAAGTACTTTCCATTTATGTACTTACGTCGCTCAAGGCACCCGAAGAACCTGACAGTTGGCTGACGAATGGCGTCGTCTCCTGCCAGCCTCTTGGCCCGTGTGGCCCACATGCACCTGCCTAGGTCCCTTGCTCGGTTGTCCACATGTCTCTGGCAACCCTCTGCTCGACAACACTCAACAGGATGTCCACAGAGTCAGAGAGTCATCTCGACGCGCGCTGCAGGAGGTCCTGCTCGATGCGATCGACCTCGGCCTGAAGCTTCTGGTCGGCTTCCGCCTTCTCTTCGATGGTCCTGACGGCATGCATCACGGTCGTATGGTCGCGGCCGCCGAAGTAGCCGCCGATCTCCTCGAGGGAGAACCGAGTGTGCTTGCGGGCGAGGTACATGCACACCTGCCGAGGCATGGCAATCGACTTCTGGCGGCGCTTCGAGAGAAGGTCCGTCAGCTTCACGTCATAGAAACGCGTGACGCTCTCGATGATCGACTGGAGGCTGGGGGCGTTTCCGCTCCGCGTGGCCAGCTCGCCGTCGAGGGCCTGCTTTGCGAGCTCGAGGCTGATGGGCTGGCCCGTCGCCATGGCGAAGCCGCGGATCCGGGTCAGCGCGCCTTCGAGTTCACGGATGTTGGTGTCGACTTTCGCGGCGACGTAGCTCGGGACGTCCTCGGGAAGATCGAGTTCGTGGAGCGCGGCCTTGGTCTTGACGATCGACACCCGCGTCTCGAAGCAGGGCCGCTCGATCTGCGCCACCATTCCCGCGAGGAACCGGCTCGTGAGGCGCTCTTCGAGGTCCGGGATCTCGCTTGGGGGCGCGTCGGAGCTCAAAATGATCTGCTTCCGCACCTGATAGAGCGCGTTGAAGGTGTGGAAGAACTCCTCCTGGGTCTGCTCGTGCTTCGACAGGAAGTGGATGTCGTCGATGACGAGGACGTCGGCGGTGCGGAACCGGTTCCGGAAGTCCGTCATGCGGCCCGCGCGCACGGCCTCGTGGAAGAGATCCATGAACGTGTTGCAGGAGATGTAGCAGAGTCGAAGCCCGGGCTGTTCCTTGAGGAGCGACTGGCAGATCGCGTGCAGGAGGTGCGTCTTGCCGAGGCCGACGCCGCCGTGGATGAAGAGCGGGTTGTAGGCGCGGCCGGGCTTGGCCGCGACTGCAAGCGCCGCAGCGTGGGCGAGGCGGTTGCCGGGGCCGACCACGAACGAGTCGAAGCTGTAGTCGGGGCTGAGCAGCATCTGCTCGTCGAGCCACGCAGGCCGCTCGGCCACCGCATCGACCTCCGCCGCCGAACCCGAACCTGAACCCCGCGCCTCGAGCTTCGCCTCGTCGTCCGGGCTCACGAACCGGACGACAAGAAGCCGCCCCGTCACGTTCTGCGCAGCCTCGGTGAAGTGGGTGCCGCAGCAGCGCTGCAGGTAGCGCAGCTGCACGGGCTCGCGCACGACCAGCCGCAGCACGCCGTCGCGAATCTCGGACGGCTCGATGTCGTCGAACCAATGCCTGCAGATGTCCGCGTGGTTCTTCCGCAGGTAGTCGAGAAGTGACTCGCGGAAACCTGGCTCGATCTTCTGCATGCATCCTCCAGTATCGCCTCGACGCGAGGGCGAGACGGCCGCATCGCATCGCGATGAGAACCCTGACCTGCGCCTCCGACGAACGGGCATTCGTTCGGAGACCCGGCGAAACAACGTGAACGATTGTCGATGGCCTGGATCAACGAACCGGCCTGCACGAGGATCGACCAACCATCGATCGTCGTGCGGACCAACTCGCTGATCGTCGACCGACCCGCTGCGTCCCACCGCAGCAGATGACCCACGATCCGAGACGATAGAGACTCGCCCGTGCCGCGTCAATCACTCCGCGAGCAGTGCCCGTGGAGGCTCAGGACGCGTCGGCGGCGGGGGCGGACGCGGATGGATCGATCGCGTCGGTCGACGCAACCTGTCCAGTCTTGCCTTGGGCCGGTTCGGACTTCGGCGGCTCCGCGGACTTCTGCGCATCGGCAAGCTGCTGCTCGTAGCGCATGCGGTTGGATCGATGGTCCATCAGGAGATGGATCCGCCTCGCGTGTTCTCCCGCAAGCGCCTCGATGCGCTCGCGGGCGTACTGGATCGTGGTGCGCCGCGATGCGTGCACGAGCACGATCGCCTCGGCCTTCCACACTGGAAGCATGCGCACGATGTCGTCGATGTGCATGTGCATGCCGGTCTTCGCGCGGTCGGCATGCTCGGGCTCGAAGAACGTGCACTCGCTGATCACGACCTTCGCCTCGGCGAACTCGTCGCGGACGAGGAACTCGCCCGGCGTGGTGTCGCCGGTGTAGGCGACGATGGGAATGTCGATCTGGCGCGTGATCTCGACGTCCTTCGAGCGGAGTTCGCGCAGTTTCTCCTGCGGCAGGTCGCGGAACTCGTCCTTGAGCTTGCTCCGGCGCTCGAGGACGGCGAAGCCGAGGCTCGGCACCGTGTGACGCGTGGCGATGGCGCGCACGCGGATGTTGTTCTTGATCTCAAGATCGGACTCTGGCTCGAGCGCCACGATCTCGAAGGGCGTTCGCTGACGCTCGAGCGGCTCCCATGCGCGCATCATCGCGCGCAGCGGTTGCTCGATCTCGGGGTGGCAGACGCAGCGTCCGACCGGGACGCGCGGCTTGCCGTCGGTGCGGTCGGGCATGTGCGTCTCGCCGCCGATCTTCTGGAAGTAGCGCTGGCTGAACCAGTAGGGGAGCCCGCCGAGATGATCCATGTGCGCATGCGACAGCAGGATCGTCGGTGAACTCAGCGAAGCGCGCGTACAGAGACCGATGTCGAACACGACATCGAGTTCCGGGATCTGGATGCAGGTCTGCTCACCGGCGACGCTGATGCCCTGAAGGCGGTAGGGCGGCAGATAGAGGAAACCGAGGTGGCCCTCGCGGGCGGGCGGGCTTGGAAGCACTGGAAACTCCTTCGGGCACGCTTTCGAGCGCCCGTGGTCTTGGACTCCGGCAAGGTAGGTCCGTGCCCCGTCCCGCGTCAATTCGGCGTCGGCGGTGCAGGGAGTCGATCTGTGACGTCTGTCCGGCCTCGATTGGCGGGATAATCTCGCTCGTCCAGCGCAGGTCGCAAGAAGTCGGCCGTTCCGCCTGCCGATATCGGCGACATGAGGGAAGAAGGCACCCCGAACCCGTCGAACCCCAAGAAGCCGACGCACCGTGTGCGGCTGCTCGACCATCCCGAGACCAAAGAGCTCGTCGAGTGGTTCCTTCATGACCTCGAGCGGCGCATCGATTCGATCCGTGCCGCGCTCGATGCCCAGGATGCCGCGCAGCTGCACTCGCTCGCGCATCACCTCGCCGGTTCGGCAGGCGGCTACGGATTCGATGAGATCGGGAAGGCGGCGCGCGAGTTCGAGAGCGAGCTGCACTTCATCGCGCTGCGTCAGCAGACGGTTTCCGAGGACGAGGACAGCCTCGACGAAGAGGCTTCGCTTTCCTCATTGACCGAGAAGGCCGAGGACTTGATCGCACTCTGCCGCCACGCGATCGATGCGAAGGGCGACGTATGAAGACCATGCACGCAGACTACCGCCCGCGCACGCCGCGGATTCTGTCGATCGACGACTCCGAGCTGATGCATCGGCTTCTGCGCGCGCGGCTGCAGATCGAGCAGGTCGAGATCCACTGCGCGTCTTCCGGCGAAGAAGGCCTGAAGATGGCGATCGAGCTCAAGCCCGACGTGATCCTCCTCGACATCGAGCTCGAGGGAATCGACGGCTTCGAGGTGCTGCATCACCTGAAGGAAGACGCGCGCACCCGCGACATCGCCGTCATCTTCATCAGCGCCACCACCGACACCATGGACCGCGTGCGCTGCCTCGACCTCGGGGCGGTCGACTTCATCTCGAAGCCGTTCGACATGGCCGAGCTGAAGGCTCGCGTGCGTTCTGCGATCCGCGTGCAGCAGCTGCTGCGCATGCTTGCGCAACGCGCGCAGCTCGATGGACTCACCGCGCTCTGGAACCGAGCGTTCTTCGACCAGCGCCTGGTCGCGGAACTCACGACCGCGCGCCGCAACAAGCAGCCGCTCTCGCTGATCCTCAGCGACATCGATCACTTCAAGTCGGTGAACGACCGCTTTGGCCATCCCTTCGGTGACGAAGTGCTCGCGTTCTTTGCCACGGTTCTCTCCGGCCGACGCACCGTCGAGATTCCCTGTCGCTACGGCGGCGAGGAGTTCGCGATCATCCTTCCGGGAACCGGCGTGCAGATTGCCGTCGACATCGCGGACCGCATGCGCAACACGTTCGCGGAGCACCGCTGGCGTCGCTTCCCGGATCTCGTGCTGACCGCAAGTTTCGGCGTCGCGGACCTGACGATGATCCCGGCCGACGGGACGGCCGCGGACCTGCTTGC
>JBIKXP010000010.1:0-31008 GCA_044355685.1 Phycisphaerales bacterium | reverse complement strand
TGCCGTCGGCGTCGAGCACGCCGTCAGACGGACCATTGCGCACATCCTGCAGCCGCGACCACCACACGCCCTCGACGAAGGCGCGTGCGAGCGCGATGGTGAGGAACGATCCGCCCCAACGCGCCTGCGACGACGGCGACCAATGCGCCACGTCGCCGGTAGAAGAGCCGCCGCGCCAGACACCGCGCGACTGCGCGAGCGCCGTGTCGCCGTCGCGGCTCGGCACGCCGAACCCGGTGACAAAGATGGGAAGATCGCGGCCGAGGAATCCATCGAGGAGCGCGGCTGTCGACATGAGGTCACGCACCGGATCTGCGTCGCCACCCTGCGTGAAGCGGATGCCCGCCGCGGCGAGGTTGAGATTTGCCGCCACAATTCCCTGCAGGAAGGACGTCGGCCACGCGGATCCGCGCGTCCCCTTCCAGTGCTCGGCGCCTGGCGATTGGATCTCGACGATGACGCGTGCGCTCTTCGCGACGTCGCGCACGGCGACCACCGCCGTCCGCGTGAGTTCGACCATCCGGTCGATGCCCTCGTCGTGCCAGCCGGCGCAGTTGGTTCCGCTCACCGCGACGAAGAGCGGCGTCGCGCCCGAGTAGCGCGCCACCACGGCACGCACCTGGTTCCAGAGCGCCTCGCGGAACCGCTGCGGATCACCGCGCAGCGCGAGCACATGCTGCGGCAGCGCGTGCGGCTCGCCGTCGGTCGTCCCGAAGTCGGCGAGCGGGCCGAGGACGAAGGCCTTCTTCTCCTTCATGCACCATTCGACCCAGCGGTCGACCGCGCTGAAGTCGCGCGTTCCCGGCTTCCGTTCAATCGACCGCCACGGCGTGCGTACGGCGACCATGTCGAATCGCCGTGCGGCGGCGATGCTCGCCGGTGTCGGCGGCGTCTCGGGGTCGATGCAGACGCCAAGCGTGGTCGCGCTCGGACGCTTCCGGCGGAATCGCCGCGAGACGAGATGCTCCGCGTGGCGCTGCGCCAACGCCTCGCCGGCGTCGAGCCCGAACGCGATGGCGCGCCGCGCAAGCCGCTCGCCTTCGAGCGGATCATCGCTGCGCAACGCCTCGCGAAACGCCTCGCGCGCGCGGTCCCACAGCTCGATCGATTCCTTGGCGATGGCCGGATTCCACATCTGCCAGGTCTCGGATTCCTCGATGAACTGCTTGATCGTCCACCGCGCGATCTCGAGGAAGAGTTCATACGGCCGCTCGCGCGCGGGCAGGAAGCAGGTCTGGAGGACGAGACGCCCGGCGCTTCCCGTGTCGACGAGAAGCGCGATCCCAAGCGGCGTGTCGTTCGCGGCGCGGCAGTAGATCGAGTCGCGCTCCTGCTTCCATGCGCCACGCGTCGGGCGTCCATCCGTTCCGATGAGGTAGCACGCCGAGATGCGCCACGCCGCGGCGCTCTCGCCGGCCGTCGGGCCGCCCGAGGCGGCTTCCACAGTGCTACCCACAGTGCTACCCACGAGCCCGTCAGGGCCCGTCGGATCATGCACTCGGAATCTGTACGTTTCGGATGGCACTGGAGAAGACAACGTCCTTGGACTTCTGAAACGAGGGCGGCGCCGTGGCGCGCGCACCCGCGCCCCGGGAAAAACGCCCCCGGCCGACCTCGTTCCAAGACCGGGTCGGCACGCACGTGGCGCTCAACGCCATCCGCGCGTCGGGAGTGTACCCTGCGCTCGGATGCACCCCGACAGTTCCGCATGTTCCGCAGCGACTTCCCCGTCCGCCGTCTTCGCGACTCGCCTCTCGCTCCCCGGCCGACGCCAAGGCAAGGTCCGCGACGTCTACAGGACCACAGCCGACCCCGCAGCGCCGCTTCTCATCGTGGCGACCGACCGACTGAGCGCCTTCGACGTGGTGATGCCGACGCCGGTCCCCGGAAAGGGCCGCCTGCTGACCACGATGAGCCTCGGATGGTTCGGCTTCCTGCGAAGCCGCGGCATCGTGGCCGACCACGTGATCGACACCGATCTCTCCGCCATCCCCGGGCTGACGGACGCCGAGCGCGCCATGCTCGCGGGCCGCTCGATGCGCTGCAGGGCCGCGAAGGTGGTGCCCATCGAATGCGTGGCGCGCGGCTACCTCGCCGGCAGCGGCTGGAACGAGTACCGGGCAAACGGAACCGTCTGCGGCATTCCCCTGCCGCCCGGCCTCACGCAGTGCGCGCGCCTGCATGAGCCGATCTTCACGCCCGCCACCAAGGCCGAGGAAGGCCACGACGAGAATATCTCGTTCAGCCGGGCGTGCGACCTCGTGGGCATCGACCTGATGACGCGGCTGCGCGACCTCACCATCGCGATCTACATGGCCGCAGCCGACCACGCGCTCGAGCGCGGCGTGATCCTCGCCGACACCAAGTTCGAATTCGGCTTCGCGCTTGGGCCGGATGGCGCGCCGTCGGACGAGCTGATCCTCGTCGACGAGGTCCTGACCCCCGATTCCTCGCGCTACTGGCCGGCGGAGGACTATGCGCCGGGGCGGGACCAGCAGAGTTACGACAAGCAGTTCGTGCGCAACCATCTCCTCGGTCTTGTCGCGCAGGGCAAGTGGAACAAGGAAGCCCCCGGGCCCGAGCTTCCGGCCGATGTGGTCGAGGCCACCGTGCAGCGCTACGAGGAGGCGCTTGCGAGACTGGCGCTTCCCGGGTGGAGCGATGCGCGCCAAGGAGGCGCACGATGAGCGCGAAGATCATCGATGGCAAGGCGCTGAGCAACGCGGTTCGCGACGACCTCGCGAGGCGCATCAAGGCCGCCGGACGGCCCGTGCGACTCGACGCGGTGCTTGTTGGCAGCGACCGGGCGGCCGCGATCTACGCGGAGAACCAGGCGAAGACCTGTGCGGCGGTCGGCATCGACTACCGGCTGCACCGCCTTCCCGACGGCGCGGTCTACGACGACATCGCGGGACGCATCCTGCTCCTCAACACCGAGGAGGACGTCCGCGCGATCATGCTGCACCTCCCGCTTCCTCCGGGCGTCGACGTCGAGCGCGTCCAGTCGCTCATCGCGCCCGAGAAGGACGTCGAGGGCGTCAATCCCGCGAATATCGGCAACGTGGTCTACGGGCGGCGCAGCCTCGTGCCTTGCACCGCGCTTGCGTCGGTCGAGATGATCGAGTCGACCGGAGTCGAACTGCGCGGCGCGCGCTGCGTGATCGTCGGAGCCTCGAACATCGTTGGGAAGCCGGTCGCGGTGCTCCTCATGCGCGCCGAGGCAACCGTCGCCTCGACGAACAAGTACACGCGCGGCATCGCCGACCTGACGCGCACCGCCGACGTGCTGGTGGCGGCGGCTGGCGTTCCCGGCCTGATCCGAGGCGACATGGTGAAGCCAGGCGCGGTCGTGATCGACGTCGGCATCAACCGCATCGCAGGCCCCGATGGCAAGGCAATGACGGTGGGCGACGTCGCCTTTGACGAAGTGCTTCCGATCGCTGGCTGGCTGTCGCCCGTTCCGGGAGGGGTCGGCCCCATGACCGTGGCCATGCTGCTCCGGAACACCGTCGACGCGGCGCTGCGCCTCTAGGCTCTGTCTGACGGAGCCTAGGCTCTGTCTGACGGATCGCCGCGGCTCACCGTTCCGCGCGGTGGCCAGCCGGGATGCCGCGCGGATTGAAGCCCGGCCGATCCGTCAGACAGAACCTAGCCCGACTTGGGCGGTTTCCCTGCGGTGGCCGCGTCTCTTGTCGGTATAGTTGCGCGGTCGCACCCACGGAAATCAAAGGTGGATCCATGTTGAACGCGTCACTCGCGCTTGCCGCATCGCTCGCGCTCGTCGTCCCGGCCCTCTCGCAGACCCAGACGGCGCCGACGGCCACCAAGCCCGCGCCTGCAGCACCGTCCGCGGCCTCCGCGCTCGGCATCGGCGACCCCGCGCCTCTCTTCAAGGTCGATTCCTGGGTCAAGGGCGAGCAGTTCGAGAGCCTCGAGAAGGGCAAGGTGCACGTGCTTGAGTTCTGGGCGACGTGGTGCGGCCCATGCATCGCGGCGATCCCGCACCTCACCGAGTTGCAGAAGAAGTACCCGGACGCTCGCTTCGTCGGCGTGGCCGCCAGCGAACGCGGCATGGAGAGCGGCGCCAAGCTCGAGAAGGTGCGCTCCTTCGTCTCCGAGAAGGGCGAGACCATGGGCTACCGGGTGGTCTTCGTGAACGACCGCGACACGATGAGCGTGCCGTGGATGGAGGCTTCCGGCCAGTCGGGCATCCCCTGCACCTTCATCGTCGATCAGGCTGGCCGCGTGGCGTGGATCGGACACCCGCTCGAGATGGACGCCCCGCTCGACCAGATCGTCAAGGGCGAGTACGACATCGAGAAGGCCGCGAACGACTTCGCCGCCGCCCGTGCGGCGCGTGTGGCGCAGCGCGCCCTTGGCGTGGCCGTGCGGAAGGCGCGCGAGACCGGCGACTACGGACCGGTGGTCGACGCCGTGAAGGATGCGCTTGCGAAGAACCCGAGTGACGCGCTTCGCATGAGCGCCGTCCAGATCCTTGCCGGTCCGGCGAAGCGGCCCGCCGAGGCGTGGCCAATCGCAGAGGAATTGCTCATCTCGGTCAACGACAACGCAATGGCGCTCAACCAGCTTGCATGGATGCTCGTCGACCCGAAGGGTGCCGTCGCGGAGCCGAATCTCGACATCGCCATGCGCGCGGCGACGCGCGCCGCCCAAGTGACGAAGCGCGAGGATGGTTCGATCCTCGACACGCTCGCACGCGTCCACTTCCTCAAGGGCGACGCCGTCGAGGCGGCGCGCGTCCAGCGCGAGGCGATCGAGAAGACCGCCGACGGCCCGATGAAGGAAGAGATGAGGGCTGCGCTCGCGGAGTACGAGTCGACCCAGAAGAAGGGCTGACCTCGGTCCGCGACCGAGACACCCACACATGACGCGAGGCGGGCGCAGTGGCGTCCGCCTCGCTATCTTTCTCGACCGTGACCTCGAACCTATCGTCCGCCGGCTCACTTCTTTCAGGCGCGCGTCGACACGTGGTCGTGATTGGCGCCGGGATCGTCGGCGCATCGACCGCGTGGCATCTCGCGCGCAGAGGCTTCGACGTCACCCTGCTTGACCGCGAGACGCCGAAGGCGATGTCCGACGGCGCAAGCGGCGGCAACGCGGGGCTCCTCTCGATCGGGCACTACCCGCTCACGCGGCCCGGCGTCTCGATGCGCGGGCTCAAGTGGATGTTCTCCCGGACGGCTCCGCTCTACATCAAGCCGAGGCTCGACCGCGAGCTTGTCTCGTGGCTCTGGAACTTCCACCTCCATTGCAACAAGCGGCACCTCGACCGCTGCATGGAGGTGCTCTGCGCGATGGGTTGGCAGACGCTCGAGGTGCTCGAGGGAATGCTCGCGGAGGAGTCGATCTCGTGCGACTACGCGCGCGACGGCTGGCTTGATGTGGTGATGAAGCCTGAGAACATGGCGCACGCAGAGGCGGAGGCCCGCAGTCTCGAGCGATTCGGCTACCGCTGGGAGCGGATCGAAGGCGACGAACTCAGGCGCCGTAACCCGTGCTTCAAAGCGGAAGTCGCCGGCGCGATTCACATGAAGGACAGCGCCCACTGCGCGCCAAACGACCTGATCGCAGGCCTGATTCACGCGCTGCCGAAGCATGGTGTCACGCTGCGCTTTGACGCGGCCGTGAAGGCGTTCCGCCAGATGCCATCGGGAAAGGTCACCGGCGTGCAGCTTGAGTCGGGCGAAGTGCTCGCGGCCGACGCGGTCGTCCTCTCGGCCGGCGTCTGGAGCGATGCGCTTGGCCGACTGGCCGGAGTGGCGATCCCGATGCAGGGGGCGCGCGGCTACCACATGCAGTACGACTACCCCGATGTCGACGCACCACCGAGTCCGTCGACCGGCATGGTGCTGCACGAGACCTTCGTCGCGATCACGCCGATGCTGCGCGACGGGAAGCGGCAACTGCGCCTCGCGGGCACCCTCGAGATCGGCCCGCTCGGCGAACCGTGGATGCGCGAGCGCCTCGCCATGCTTATGCGCGGCAGCACCGCGTACCTCGAGGGTCTTGATCGACTGAAGCCTGTCTCGGAGTGGGCGGGATACCGCCCCTGCACCTCGGACGGCATGCCGGCGATCGGTGGCGTGCGCTCGAAGCCGGGGCTCTTCGTGGCGACCGGCCACGCGATGATGGGAATGACGCTCGGCCCCGTCACCGGTAAGGCGATGGCGGAGATTGTGGCGGGCGAGAAGCCCTGCTTCGATGTGTCGATGCTCGACCCCGAGCGGTTCTGAGCGGCCGCGGCCGCAGCGGCGACAAGCGTCCGACGGGCTCCGGTTTTCTCACGGAGGCACGGAGGCACGGAGATCAGGGGACGCCGGATGCCGCTCGCGTGGTGGCGAAGAGAGAGAGAGAGAGAGAGTGAGAGAGAGAGTGAGAAGGGAGAGGGATGGAACGAGAACGAGACGGTCCAATCCAACTCTCTTCTCTTCCTCGCACAAGGCGGACGGGTGGAAGACTTGGCCTCCGTGCCCCCCTGCCCCCGTGAGAAACCATTCCACAGAGCGCGCACGGCTCACAGGCGCGCGTCGTCGCCGGGTTCGTCTTCGTCGTTCGATGGGTCTTTGCCCTCGCCGGCTTCGCCGTCGCCGGACGCCTGCTGTTCCTCACCGATCGCGACGAGTGCAAGCGCGATCTCAAAGACAAGCGCGGCACCCAACCGGGCCGTCCGGTCGTCGTGATCGAACGCTGGACACAGCTCCGCGATCTCGACTCCCATCACGCGCTCGCTTTCGAGAATCCCGCGATACAGCCGCCGGAAACTGGCGTCGGGCGCGATGCCCATCGCCGTCGGCGCGCTCACGCCGGGCGCAAATCCGGCCGCGAACACGTCGAGGTCGATCGAAAGGCATATCTCCTCGTCGCCCACTTCGTCGTTCAGCGCCTCCATGACCTCCTCGATCGTGTCGAGGGCGAATCCATCCGCGTCGACGATCAGCGCGCCCGCATCGTGCGCATGCTGGAACAGCGCGACCGTGTTGCCGGAGCGCTGGCATCCGAGCGCCGCATAGCGAAACGGAAGTTCGCGCGAGCGGCACCACTCGAGCACCTGCGTGAACGGCGTCCCGGAGTTCGGCCCGTCGGCGGGAATCGGACGAAGATCGAGATGCGCATCGAAGTTCACGCACGCCGGCGCGCGCTCTCGCGCACGCGCGACGCCGAGGAAATGACCGAAGGCCATGTCGTGGCCACCGCCGAGGATCACCGGCATCGCACCGGCGCGGACGATGCGCTCGACGGCCCACGCCAGGGAGTGCTGCGTCTCAAGCACCGATGCGGACGGCACGATGTCTCCGCCATCGAGGATCGACACGCCGTCGATCTCGGGAAACCCCGCCATGCGCGCACGAAGCCGCGCGGGTCCATCGGCTGCGCCAGCGCGCCCCTGGTTCGCGCGGACGCCCTGATCGCTCGCGTAGCCGATCACGCAGATCGTCGGATCGAAGAAGTGCTCGAGCTGCTTGCCGAGGTCGAGAAACTGCACCACCTGGTGCCAGCGGCGCGCCCCCGGATCGGCTCCGTCGTCACGTCCGCTCCAGAGCCCACGGTGCGCCGGTCCAGCCGGCACGTAGCACTTGGGCACTTCATGCCCAGAGGCGGTCACTTCTTCCCCCCGAAGATCCCGTCGAGCGCGCCTTCGACACCTTTCTTGATCGAATCGCCGGCACCTTCGATCGCCTTGCCGGCTTCCTCTCCGAGCGCCTTGCCGAGGTCGCCGAGGCCCTTGCCCACGTCCTTCAGCGCGGCGGCCGCGCCTTCGATTCCCTTGCCGACCGCATCCTTGAGCGGCCCGCCGATCGCCTCGCCGATACCGTCGACAGCGCCCTGGAGTCCGCCGATCACGTCGGCGCCGAGGCCCTCGATGTTGGCTGCGACGACGGCCTGCATGACAGAGCCGATCACGACGCCGGAAACCTCGCTCGCGAGGACGTCGACGCCGCCCTTCGACGAGAGATCGCGCAGGACGATGTCGGGGAGTTTGACCTCGACCAAGCCGTCCTTGCCGCCGACGAGGTTGCGGAGGTTGACCTGGACCTTCTCGATCCGCAGTTCGCGGATGATCGCCTCCTTCGTCTCGCCGGCGGGAGCGCCGGGCGCTTCCTCGGCCGCCTTGTCCTGCTTGGTGATCTTCTTCAGGTGGTCGACGATCTTGTTGACATTCAGCGTGCCATCGGCGCCCTTCTCGATGTCGACGACAAGGTTCGAGATGACGACGCGGTCGATCACGATCTTCTCACCCGTGAAGTTCGAGAGTCCGGCGTCGACGGCGACCTCGCCGAGCGAGACGAACTTCACCGTCTGGACGAAGCCCTGCGGGTTGTCGACCTCGAGGCCACGGATCGCGGTCTTCCCGGAGACGATGCCGATCGACGCCTCCCGCACACTCGTGCTGGTGCCGAGCGCATGGGTTCCCGCCACCGCGATCGCGCCACGCGCGATCACGTCGATCAGAAGCACCCCGGCAACGACGGCGACAACGACAAGAACGGCGACGGCGACAAGCACCTTGGTCAGGGCTCCGCCACGGCGAAGTTGGGTCAGATTGCGCATAACCAGCACGATACGGCCTTTCCGCCGATCCTGCGGGGGTGCGGCTCCCCGTCTGAGCGGCTACGATCTCTCCCCCATGCGTGAACCCGACATGAACTCGCCCGAAGCCAAGGCCGCGATGGCGCACGTCCGCGCGCTGCTCGGTTTCATCGGGGACGACCCCGAGCGCGAGGGGCTGGTCGACACGCCGAGCCGCGTCGTCAAGGCGATGTACGAGCACTTCTGGGGCTACTCGGCCGACCCGATCGAGCCCCTGCAGCGCACCTTCAGCGAGATCGAGGGCTACGACGAGCTCGTGCTCCTCCAGGACATCGAGGTCCACAGCCACTGCGAGCACCACATGGTGCCCTTCGTCGGAAAGGCGCACGTCGCCTACATCCCGAACGGGCGGGTCGTGGGCTTGTCCAAGCTTGCCCGCGTGGTCGACATCTACTCGAAGCGCCTCCAGGTCCAGGAGAAGCTGACCGCCCAGATCGCGAACGCCATCAACACCACCCTCCGCCCCCACGGCGTGGCGGTGGTCATCCAGGCGCGCCACTTCTGCATGTGCTACCGCGGCGTGCGCCAGCCTGGCGCCGTCACCACGACCTCGAAGCTCCACGGCTCGTTCCTGACGAACCCCGCCGCGCGCATGGAACTCTTCACGCTGCTCGGCCTCAAGCCGCAGTGACGCGAAATCCGCGGGAATCCGTGCGCTCGGGGCCGCGCCCCGAGCCGATATCCTGCGTTCCCTCTCAGGAAACCAACATGTCCGAAGTCACCACCCCTTCGCCCACCCCCGCCGCCCCAAAGAAGATGGACGACATCGTCGCCCTCTGCCGCCGCCGCGGCTTCATCTTTCAGTCCTCCGAGATCTACGGCGGCATCAACGGCTTCTGGGATTACGGCCCGATGGGCACAGCGCTCAAGCGGAACCTGAAGAACGCGTGGTGGAACGATGTGGTCGAGCGCGAGCTGATCGGTCCCGATGGCAACGCCGTCGACATCGTCGGCCTCGACACCACCATCATCATGAACCCGAAGGTCTGGATCGCCTCGGGGCATGTCGGCGGATTTGCCGACCTGATGAGTACCTGCCGTCAGTGCAAGAAGCTGATGCGCTGGGACCATGTCTGGGACATGACGGGCGAGAGCGACTGGCTGAAGTCGATCGCCGAACTCTACGGAACAGGCGAATCGGTCTCGAGCGAGGCGCTCATGAAGTGGGCGCAGTCGAAGGGCAAGAAGCTTGCGCCCGGGCTTGCGCTCGTGCGCAACCCCCAGGTCACGCTCAGCTGGCTCGTCGAGCGCATGCAGCAGGAGAAGCTCGCGCTCCCGCTGCGCGAGTTCATCCGCCACCTCGCGACCGAGCAGTTCGCGCGCGACGGCCTGCAGACCCCGTGTCCCCACTGCGGCGGCGAACTCACCGAACCGCGGCAGTTCAACCTCATGTTCGAGACGAACTGCGGCGCCGTGAAGGACGAGAACTCGCTCGCGTACCTGCGCCCCGAGACCGCGCAGGGCATCTTCGCGAACTTCTGGAACGTGTGCGATTCGTCGCGCGTGCGCGTGCCGTTCGGCATCGCGCAGATCGGCAAGGCCTTTCGCAACGAGGTCACGCCCCGCAACTTCACCTTCCGAAGCCGCGAGTTCGAGCAGATGGAGATCGAGTTCTTCATCCGGCCCGACACAGCGAACGAGTGGTACAAGTGGTGGCGCGACTGGCGCTTCTCGTGGTGGCAGAAGATCGGCCTCGCGGGCGAGAACCTCATCCTCCGCGAGCATGACCGCGACGAACTCGCGCACTACGCGAAGGAAGGCGCCGGCACGAGCGACATCGAGTACCGCTTCCCCTTCACGGCGCCGGGCTTCGGCGAACTCGAGGGTATCGCCCACCGCGCCGACTTCGACCTGAAGGCCCACGCGACCCACTGCGGCAAGGGCGAAAAGATGCGCTACTTCGACCAAGAGCGCGCCGAGCGCTACTTCCCGCACGTGATCGAGCCGTCCGCGGGCGCCGACCGCGGCACGCTCGCGCTTCTCTGCGAGGCGTACACGGCCGACCCGTCGCGCGCGTCGGGCGTTTACATGAACTTCACGCCGCGCATGGCGCCCGTGAAGGCAGGCGTGTTCCCGCTCGTCAACAAGGATGGCCTGCCCGAGATCGCGGAGCGCCTCTACCGCGACCTGCGCAGGAAGCACGCAGTCGAGTTCGACGAGAAGCAGTCGATCGGCAAGCGCTACGCGCGCATGGACGAGGCGGGCACGCCCTACTGCATCACGATCGACCACGACGGTGCCACCAGCGGGACGGCGACGATTCGCCATCGCGACACGCAGGCGCAGGACCGCGTGGCGATCGACCAGATTTCCGCGTGGATCGACGAACGCGTGGGTTGAGGAACGCGTGGGTTGAGGAACGCGTGGGTTGAGGGACGCGTGGGTTGACGCAGGTCACGGCGGCGACGTGCGGAACCCGTCGACCGCCATGTGGAGACGTCGCCGCGCGAACTCGCTGAGGCCTGCGATCGCGATGCGCACGCGGAAGGCGCCGTCCTTCGGCGCATGGACGCCGAGGTCGATCAGATCGCTTGGCACGGTCTCGAGCGATCCGAGCACGACCTCGCCGGGAACCCGCACCCCGTTGACGAAGATGGCCAGTCGCGCCGCGTCGACCGATCGAACGAACCGCGCCGTCAGCCGCCTCGGCAAGTTGTCGCGCGCCGGCACGGCGAACTCGATCGCGTCGCCGGCCTGCACCGCGAGAAGGCCGACTTGACCTCCGCTTCCCCATGCCTGCGTCGGCTCAGCGACCCCGATGGTTTCGGGAGCCCAATTCGTGCCCGGGGTCCAGAAGGAGATCGCGAGGTTCTCCGCTTCGAACCACTCTTCGCCAACCCCTGGCGGAAACAGCTCCGCAAGCGGCGCGAGGTTCTGCGGCGTCGCCGCCGGCGGCATGGCGGCCGGATCTTCGAATCCGACGCCTCGGCTTGCGCCCGCCTGCGCGTACCACAGGACCGCCTGCGCCAGCGTGATCTCGCAGCCAAGGACTGAGGCCGGCAGCACCTCGAGGGTCTGCACCATCGACTGCGAGAATCGGACGACATCGAGCGCCCTGAGACGTGACCCCGCCCAGCGCATGTTCCACCCCGCCGGCGACCGCGAGGGAACGGAGACGAGAAGGCCGCGCGCGTAGAGGGGAACCTCGGGAGCGTTCCCAAAGACAAGGGCGAACGACGGCCCGGCAAGTTCGTCGCGCCCATCGATCTTCAGCCGGTCGTCGCCCCGCGGCCACCACGTCGGAAGAGCGGCATGCTGCGAGAAGCACTCGCCGACAAGCGCTCCTGTTCCCTCGATGCGCGCCAGTTCGACCTCGCGCGGTGCGTCGATGGAGAGGCGCCGATGCTCGCGCCAGCCGCCGTGGAGGAGATGCGGTGGCTCCGAGGAAGTCCGCGGAGCGACCTCCGCGAGTTCGAGCCCGCATGCAAGCGGCGCGCCGCCGCGGTTTGAGATCGCAACGCGGGCGTTCCGCGCAAACGGCATCGGCACGCGAAACTCGAGTGCTCCGTTCGACCCGACGGTGCGGAGGGCGTCTCCGGACCGACCGGTCTGTTCGCCGAGCCCCATGAACGAGCCAAGCGGCATGCGGATGGCGGAGACTCCGTCGAAATCGCACTCGATCCAGAGGTTCCGCACCGCAGACGCCGCCTGAAACGGATCGATCTGGATCGCAAGACGCCGAACGACCCCGGATCCGTCGACCATGCGCTCGATGCGACCGCCGGGAACGACTGACTCCGCAGCGATCGGCTGCGGGTTTCGAGCCGCAAGGCGCGCAACCGCCTCGCGCTGCACTTCGGAGAAGACGCCGCCAGCGGCCACGATCGCAGCCTCGCCGGGGAGCCGCTCGACGCGAACCCCCTCGTCGAACGACACCGCCTCGACTCGATAGAGGTCGGGACGTCGGTCGAGGGTGACGACGCACGAGCGCGTGAACGGTATCGGCAGGATGCAGTCAACCGAGCCGACTGCGGCGTCGACACTCGATGGCAGCGCACCCGACTCGGGCACGCCGGGGCTCCAGACGACGAAGGGCGCGAATCTCGGCGCGACCTTCGCGGCAATGTCGCGCAGCGGCCACTCGATCGCCGGACTCGTCTCGCCGTCGATGCGAATGCGAATGACGGCATCGCGAATGACGACCGAGGAGGTGAGGACGATGCGGGTGACCGCTCCGCCACCCTTCAGATCGGCAAGCACCCACTCGGAGCGGCCGTCGATGCGGTCGATCCGGAGCACATTCCCCGAGTCGGACTCGCTGAACCAACCCGCGGGATCGGATGGATCGATGGAGCCTTGGTCACGGGACGACTGCACGGACATCGACGCGACGTCGCCTCGCCCGAGCGTCTCGCCGGCCGGATCGACGAGCGCGCGAAGAAGCGATTCGAAGTCGACGGCGGGCGGCTCGCCGGCGTGCGATGTCCGTGCGAACGCGGCTGGCGTCACGAGCGCGCAGAGAAGTGCGACGCCGAGCAACCGCACTCCCGACGCGTAGCGGACGCGCATGCTCCGAAGCGCGCCCCGCAACCCGGTCGGCGTCCTGTTGGGCGTCACCATACTCCGCGTCATGGCGAGGGCTCCTTCGCGCGTGCGTTGACCTCGGCGGTTGGAGTGGCCTCGATGATGCGGACCGAGCCGTCGAGGAATCGCACGGCAAGCGCGCAGCCGTCGGGAGACATGCTGAGATCGCCGCAGTCGCGATCGATGTTCCAGGGCGCAAAGTCGCGCACCACGCAGATGTTCGCCCCGTCGCGCGTCTCATAGAGCGCCAGTTCGCTCGCGCCCGTGGCGACGATCACGCAGGAACCATCCGGCGCGATCGCTGCGCGAAGCGCAGTGGGTTCGGCCTTCTCCGCGAGTACGCGCGTCCAGTCGAGCGAAGGCGTCCCGGCGTCGCCGATCGTGAGGCCAGCAAGCGACGGAGATGCCCCATCGGGCGGACACATGGTCGCCACCGCGCGACGGCCGTCGGGCGTCGCCGAGACCCCGCGAACCGGCATTGGCAATTCGCATGCGCCACGCAGCTCCGCACGGACCACATCGCCGGTCCGACGCGCCGAGTAGTGGCGCACCTCTGCGCCGACGCCCAGCATGAAACCATCGCCGGTCGCGGCGATCGAATCCGAGAGATCCTCCGACGCGGCGACGTCGATCGCCGTCCGTCCGACCTCGTTGCCGGAGCTCGAGAAGAAGCGCACGCTGGCCGATGCGCGATCGACGACTGCAAGCACCTGCTGCGGGGCCGGGTCGTCGGGCTTCACGCGCAGCGATAGAACCGCGAACGGCCGATCGCCCACCGCATCGCTCGGAAGAGGCCAGCGCTCCGGCTTCGCGCGCGACGCCTGCCGATCGACGGTCCAGTTCCAGAGATAGACGCCATCCCCGGCCGAGACCGCCATCCGGCCGTCGCCAGCAAACGCCATGCGCCCGATGCGGAAGGATGGTCCGCCGATCGTGGGCACCAAGAGGTCCCGCGCGACGTCGTACTGCATCAGCTCGCCTTGCGATGAGCCGGCGAAGATCGACGCGCCGTCGCTCGAGAACGCGATCGAGAGCGGCGCGGCCGGAAGCCCGAGGGATCCCGCAAGCGATCCGGTCGCGATGTCCCACGCACCCAGGGTGCCTCGCCGCGCATCATCGGAATTGCCCGACGCCGCGACGACCAGCCCGCGCTCGGGCTCGATGGCGATCACGGCGATCGGGCTCGATGCGAACTCGATCGTGGACGAGGTCTTCCCGCTCGCGACATCCATCAGGAGGATCGAGCCCTTGGTCGTGCCGATCGCGACGCACAGACTCCCGCCGACCTTCGCGACGTCGATGCAGTTCACGAAGGTGCCGGCCAGCGGAATGCGCCGGGGCTCCTCGACGACGCCCTCCACCGGCCCGCGCGGTTCGCCGAGACCCGGACTCCAGGAGGTGATGGAATCGCCCTCTTCGAACGCGGCGTGAATCACTCCATCGCGCAGCTTGATGAACACCTTGCTGGCGCTCGGAGCGCGCCAACCGAGACTGACGCGCTGCGAGCGGCCGGTCGAGAGATCGACGATGGCCAGCTCGCCCTCGCGGTTCGCAAGCGCGAGGCTCGAGCCGTCCTCCGACCAATCGATCGCATCGATCGAGCGGAGCGGCGAGTCAAGCACGTCGAGTACCGCGAAGTCCGCGGCCGCATGCACCACGAGCCTTCTGTCGGGGACGTACCCTCGCACGACGCGCCGACCATCCGGCGACACGGCGAGCGGACCGGCGACCGCAAGCCCAGTGCCGAGCGACCGACGCGTCCGATCGCGCAGGTCGAACGCGGCGGCCGACACGCCCGCGTCCGCCTCGCGGAAGAACAGCGACTCGCCGCGCACGTCGATCGAGAACGGCGCGTAGAAGACTCGGGACACGAGCGAGCCCGAGTGCAGGAATCGATGGACCGCGCGCCACGCCCAGTTGCGCTGCGGCTCCGCGACTGCGTCGAGGAAGGTGCGCGAGTTGCCCACCTGCCCCTGTGCGATCATGAAGGCCGCGCCGGAGAGATTCCTGCGCATCGAGTCGATGGCGGCGACAGTCCGCTGCTCGCGTTCGATGCGCTCCGCGGTCAGGAGATACGCGGCGTAGCCAAGCGAGCCGAGCGCCACGCCGGCAAGCACCGCCGAGGCCGCGATGTAGGCGGGGTATCGCCGGGCGAAGCGAAGCGCCCGCGTCGCAAGCGGAATCCGCCGCATCAGCGCGCGCTGGCCGCGGAGATAGCGCTCGAGATCCCCGAGAAGCTCCTGCGCGCTCTGATAGCGATCGGCAGGACGCTTCTCGAGAAGCCGCGAGACGATGATGTCGAGGTCGCCGCGGAGACCGCGGTCGAGCCGTCCCATGGACATCGGAATCTCGCTGCGGATGATCGAGGCGGCGTCGGTGAGCGATCGGGTGCCGAGGTCGTAGGGCAGCCGTCGGCACAGCGCCTCGTACATCATCACCCCGATCGAGTAGAGATCGCTCCGCGCGTCGACGAGCTGCGTGCCCGAGATCTGCTCCGGAGACATGTAGGGCAGCGTTCCCACCACGGAGCCGTCCGCCGTGCCGGCCTGACTCCGCGTTTCCCCGCGCAGGTCCGCCGTCCGGCCGAGTTGCAGCATCATCGTCAGCGTACGCAGCGGATCGAGCGACGGATCGGCGTCGCGCGCGACCGTCGCCACTCCGAAGTCGAGGATCTTCGCGTGCCCATCGGGAGTCACCAGCACGTTGCTCGGCTTGAGATCGCGATGCGTGATCCCACGCGCATGCGAGAAGGCGACCGCCTCGAGGATCTCCGTGAAGAGGAGAACCACCTCGCGCGCCGAGCGCGGCTTCTCGCGCCGCCACTCTGCCAAGCCCTTCCCGTCCACGAACTCCATCACGAAGTACGGGTGCGGCGAGACGCCGGAGCGATCGGTGCCCGCGTCGAGGATCTGCGCGATGCCGGGATGCGAGAGATGGCCGAGGAGCTTGATCTCCTGCCGGAAGCGGCCGAGTGCGCGTGAACTCCACGCGCCGATTCCGAGCACCTTGATGGCGACATCGCGGCCTGTCTTCGGGCAGACGCCCTTCAGCACCACCCCGCCGCCACCTTGCCCGAGCGGCCCGGTGACCTTGTAGTCGCCGATCGCCGCAGGGATCTCCGGCGCCGCCTGCGACTCGGAGATCACTCCGGAGACATCGACGATGGTCCTTACGCGCTCGGTTCCACTTCGATCGGCGTCGAGCATCGAGAGGACGTCGCGACGGACAGCCTCCGATCCATGAAGTGCGACTTTCGCCCGCGCCTCTTCGATGGGGAGGTCGCGAATGCATTCAAAGAGCGTCACGGCCTCGCGGTAGCGATCCGCGCGCTCATTTGGCGATGCACGCCCTTCGGGTCGGTTGTCGGATCTGTCCATCGAGTTCATGAGCCGGTTCGCTCACGTTCACAGCCGCTGCGGGCGCCCCCCGGACCGCGCTGCTTCGGTCACAAGAAGGAGTCGCCCCACCCAATCACAAGATCGGCACGGAGGTTCCTCGGTCGCGAACGCCCAGAATGGCGCACTCGCGTCAAAGTCGCCTGCCCAGAGGCCGGCGCCCGGCCCCCGAGGACCGGGCTGACCTCCCCAACACGGCTCCCGCCGACCCGAGGCCGCCTGCTCCTGCGTCTCCCTACCTGCATCTCCCTACCTGCATCTCCCTACCCGCATCTCCCTAGTCCTGCATCTCGCTAGTCCTGCATTTCCTTGGCAAGCCATGCCCGGGCAGTCCGCCAGTCGCTCTCGACCGTGGTGGTGGAGACACCCAAGACCTCGGCGATCTCGTCGTTCGTCAGCCCGCCGAAGACCTTGGCCTCGACCACCCGCGCCCGCCGGGGATCGACCTCCTCGAGCAGTTGCAGCGCCTCATGGATCATGAGCACCTCGATCTGCTTGCGCGAGTCGTCGCCGCCGATCACCGAGACGTCGATGTCGACCCGCGACGAGGCGCCGCCGCGCTTGAGCGTCTTCCGCGCGAGGGCATGGTTGATAAGGACGTGCCGCATCGCCTTCGCGGCGACGGCGAGGAAGTGCGCGCGGCTCGAGAGGGCCTGCGGCGAACTGCGCATGATTCGGAGGTATGCCTCGCTGACGAGGGCCGTCGGCTGCAGGGTGTGCCCGGGCGATTGGGTGCGCATGAAGGCCGCGGCGAGGCCCCGCAGCTCATCGAACACCAGCGCGTCGAGCGAGTCTGTGCCACGATCGCCCCCGGAGCGATCCTCGGTCGAGTCGTCGTCTGAATTGGTCTGGCCTACCGGCAACAGCGCGCTCCAAAAAGGCTCCCGCACACGGCGCCGAACTGTCGGCGGCCCGTTTGGGGGGGTCAACCCGTGGACTCAGACTCTACATTCGAACCTGCCCCGATCCAACGACAGCAGATGCCGGCGGTGAGAATCCTCACCCGACGCCCGGCCGGACGCCCCCAGACGGGATCTGAAAGCTCCGCTCATCGACCAGCATGCCCTGAGGGACGACCAGATCGGCGGCGTCCACCATGGTCGCGACGGGGTAGGCGACCGCATCGACCGCGAACGCCCCTGCAGGCCGATGGTTTCCAGATCGTCCGAGCCCGCCGAACGGGAGCTTGCTGCTCGCGCCGGCCGTTCCCGAGTTGTGGTTCAGGCATCCAGCGCGGACGCCGGCGAAGAACGCCTTCCACTCGGCGGCGTCCTCCGAGAAGAGGCTGGCCGCCAAGCCGAAGTTCGTCGCATTCGCCTGGCGGATCGCGTCGTCGAGGTTCGCCGCGCGCGCGAACTGCACGAATGGCCCAAAGATCTCCTCTTCGTCGGTGCGACGCTCGAAGCGCTCCACTTCGACGGCCCCCGGCGACAGGAAGAAACCGTCGCGCGAGAGCGGCGTCGCCTCGAGGAGCAATCGCCCCTGCGCCGCCAGTCGAGCCTGCGCGTGAAGCACCGCCTCGCGCGCCCCCGACGTCACCAGCGGCCCCATGAACGCGGGCACGCCGTCGTCGGCCGCCGCGACGACGAGCGTCGATGCGAGCTTGCAGACCATCGGGATGAAGCGATCCGCGATCGAGTCCTCGACGATGATGCGGCGCGTGCACGTGCAGCGCTGGCCCGTCGTTGCGAACGCGGCGCGCACGCACTCGATCGTGGCGCGGCGGAGATCCGCCTTCGCGGTCACGACCGCCGGGTTCGACCCACCCATCTCGAGCGCGATCAGGCGTCCCGGCGTGTCGAGGTTCGCCTCGAGAATGCGTCGCCCCACCGGGAACGAGCCCGTGAAGAGGACGCCATCGACCTCGGGGTGCGTCGCGAGTCGCGACGCGATGGCGCCGCCCCCCTGCACCACGTTGAAGACGCCGGCGGGGAACCCAGCTTCGTGCGCCAGTTCGGCGAGAAGCTGTCCGACCGACGCGCCCTTCTCGCTTGGCTTGAACACCACGGTGTTTCCAAGGAGAAGTGCAGGCACGATGTGCCCGTTCGGGAGGTGCGCCGGAAAGTTGTACGGCCCGAGCACCGACACCACGCCATGCGGCTTGAACGTGCAGATCCCGGTCTTCCCAGCGCCCGCCGCAACCTCAAAGCCGGCGACGCGCGCGAGAACGCGATCCTCGAGCGTGATGGTGACCTTCTCGGCCACGATCTTCGCCTCGAGTTCCGCCTCCCACTTCACCTTGCCAATTTCGCGGGAAATGGCGGCCGCGAGGCGCGATGCGTGCTTCACGCACGTCTCGCGCCAGCGCTCGAGATGCGCACGCCGCGCGTCGAGGGAAAGCGCGCTCCACGAAGGCAACGCGCGTCGCGCCGCGGCCACCGCCTCCTCCGCGTGCGCTTCGACAGGCGAACCTGCCCACACGACGTCGCTCGGCTTCGCCGGGTCGCGCGTTGCGATCGCGTCGCCCATGAGCGGTCGAAACGTGCCGTCGACGTAGTCGCTCGGCCCATGCGCGAGATAGACGTTCGAACGCATGCGTCAGTCCTTCTTCGCGCGGCGCTTGGGCGCCTTCGACTCGGGAAGCGGCGTGAAGCCGACGACCGCATCGGCGGGTGCGCCGATCGCAGACAACGTCGCGGCCGGCAAGGTCACGCGCTCGCCGGCGAGGTCGTAGCGCGTGCGCGTCGCACGGAAGCCGCCGCGCCCCTTGTAGCTGACGAACGCCTCGCTCGACGACTCGACGACCTTCGCAGCCGCGATGTGCCGCGTGCATGTGGCCTTCACGATCGGAATGTCGGCGATCGCAGTGTCGAGATAGGGCCCGCCGTCGAACGGGTCGACGTGTCCGTGATGCCGGAAACCCTGCTTCTCGAGCATGCGCTTCGCAGGCTCCGTCTCCTCGCCCACGCGACCGATCAGGGCGCGCGCCTCGGGCGGGAGGAGCGACGCGTAGATCTCGCCCTTCGGCCAGAGCGACAGCAGGAACTCCTTCGAGCGCGAGCTGAAGAGATCGGCCTCCTTGTAGGAGAGGTTGATGAAGCGGCGGCCGAGGTACTCCCAGAGGAGCGTGCCCGAGTCGGGCGTCAGCGGCCCCATCATCTCGGCAAGGATCCGCTCGGCGAACATCTCGCGGTTGAGGCCGATGAAGTGGAAGCGAATGAGCGACAAGAGCGATCCGAGCCGCTCGGGACGTCCGCGGAAACCCGGCGCAAGGATGAGTCCACCGACCTCGCTCGGTCCGCTGGTGTCGGTGCCGAGCTCGAGCGTCACGTGCGTCTGCCCGAGCTGGAGATCCTCGCTGTAGAACGAGCGCTTGCCGGTCTTCAGGTAGATGTGCGGACGCCCTTCCCATGAGACGCAGCAGAGGATCGAGCAGGTGCCGACCACCTCATCCGACTCGCCGTCCTCGAGGACGAACATGAACTCGCGCTGGCGGATGTCCTCGACATCGCCTGCGAAGCTCCGGCGGCTGCGCCCGATCTTCGCGGCGAGAAGTTCCTTGTCGGCGGGAAGGTTGATGAAGTGCACCATCTTCGCGAGCTTCAGGAGCGTCGGAAGGTCGTCGAGGATGGCCGGTCGGATGACGAACATGACTGTCCTTTCGGCGCGAGCAGCTCAGGCCGTGCGCGCGAAGCTCTTCTCCATGATCTCGAACACCGGTGCGAACTGCTCCGGCTGCATCACGCCAACCGGCGGCAGGAACCGCAGGTGATACGGGCCGTGTCCGCAGCTGAATGCGATCACGCCATCCTCGAACAGGTTGTTGAGGAGCTTGCCGATCTTCTCGCGGCTTCCGCCAAAGGGCGTCAGGCGCATCATGCCGCCAGTGCCGGCGACCCACGTGTTGCTCGCGCGGCCAAGCGAGTTCACGACTGGCGGAAACCACTCGGGGTGCTTCGCGACGAACGCGTTCGCATGCTCGCGGTACGCGGCGTGAAGCTTCGCGATCCTGCCGTTTGGCCCGTAGTAGCCGCCCGATTGCAGCCGCTTCAGGATCGAGAGCCCCGTGCCGAACGCGCTCGTCGACGCGGCGAACGTGCCCGAAAGCAGGCCCGCCTTCGGATTGAAGTCGGCGGTGTAGAGGCACGCGCAGGCCTGCGTGATCTTGCCGATGGTGACGACATCGATGTACTCGCCGAGGCCGAGGCGCTCGAAGCAGAACATGCTCTCGGTGCGGCCGAAGGTCTGGACCTCGTCGTCCCAGATCGGGATTCCAGCCTTCTTCGCCGCCTCGAAGAGCTTCACGAAGAACTCGCGCGGCGCCGTGTTGAAGCCGCCTTCGCCCTGGACGAGTTCCGCGATCAGGCAGCAGTGCTGCCCGGGGTAGCGGTGGATCAGCTGTTCGAGGTGCCAGAGCGTCATGTCGATCGAACGCTGTTCGCCCATCGAGGCATCGAAGAACGGCAGGTAGTCGACATGGATGTTGAGCGCGATGCCCTGGCGATACGCGGCCGTGTCGCCGATCTGCGACATCGTGGTCGAGCGGCCCATGAAGCAGTCGGCGAAGGCGATGATGCGCGGCGCGCCGCCCGTCTTCTGCTGGCAGACCTTCAGCGCGGCCTCGTTCGCCATGCAGCCCGAGTTGGTGATGAAGCAGTGCTTGAGCCGCGAGCTGCGCGCGGCTTCCTTCGCAAGAAACTCGCCGAACAGAATCGCATCCTGGTTGTACTGGAGGTTCCCCTGCATCACGAGGTCGGAGAGCGACGCGCGCAGCGACGCCTCGATCAACTCGGGGTCGCCGTGCCCGAACATGTGGACGCCGATCCCGTTGATGAGGTCCCACTTGACGCTGCCATCGACGAGTTCGACCAGCGCGCCGTTGCCGGCGCCCGAACCGAGATACGGGTAGAGCGGCCCGCGGCCGCGGACCTCGGCGGCACGCTTCAGCCAGCCGTCAAGCGTCTCCTTGAGCTCGGCGCGCGGCGCGCGCGCTCCGGTGAGAAGCCGCGCCTTCGACTCGACCTCGGAGCGGATCGTGCGGATGGCGGCGTCGATCGCGGGGCTCGAGCGGAGTGCCTCGCCGACGGTGGTGGTCGAATCTGTGAGCGCTGTGGTCATCTCGGTCTTTCGGAAGGGACGGCGACGCGACAGCCCCTAAGCGGACGCTTCGGGGCGACATCCCTCGCCGCTACGGTTTTCGTCCGTTCATGGAGGGGGCCTGTAGCGTAGGCTTTGAGATTTCAACGTGTTACGGGACTCGCGCCGCCCGCGCGAGCACGATCGCGAGGGTCGCGGCCCGCGGAACGAGCGAATCGAGGTCGATGTACTCGTCGGCGCGGTGCAGGTTTCCGCCCCGCGGCCCCATGGTGTCGAGGGTGGGAAGGCCTTCGGCCTGCATCAGGTTTCCGTCCGAGACGCCGCCCGACTTCCCGAAGCCGACCTTCTCGCCAAGCGCCTCGCCGATCGCCCGGACGTCCTCGGCCAGCGCACGAACCGCCGGCGTCTCCGGCTTGGCGGGGCGGTTCGACTCGTACTCGACGCGCGTGCGCGGCAATGGCGCATCGCCAGCGGTCGCAAGCGCGAGGAGCCCCCGCTTCACGAGCGCCTCGCGCTCGGCGTCGCGGAAGCGCGCATTGCCCCACGCGCGCGCGCGATCGGCCACGATGTTCGTCGCCTTCGCGCCCTCGAGCGGGCCGAGGTTGACAACCGTGCCGGCGTCGAGATCGACGAGTTTCGTCGCGTCGAGGATCTTCGTGGCAAGCGCGTTCACGGCCGACACGCCTCGCGCGAAGTCGCGCCCGGCGTGTGCGGCGCGGCCCTCGCACTCGATGCGGAAGGTGGCGCTTCCGAGACGCTCGAGGACGAGCGACCCGTCGGGAAGCGACGGCTCCATCGCGAGGCCGAATCCGCCCTTCGCCGCGCACGCGCGCGCCTCCGCGCGAATCGCGCGCTGGCTGTGCAGGCTTCCGGTCTCTTCGTCAGAGTTGAGGAGCACCGTCCACGCAGGAGCGACTCCGGCTTCCGCCAGCACCTCGAGCGCATGCACGAGGATCACAAGCCCGCCCTTCATGTCGATCGCTCCCGGGCCGATGGCACGGTCGACCGCGCGCGCGTCGGCGCCGCGCGAAAGCGTCTGGAACGCACCGAAGGGATCGTGCACGGTGTCGAGGTGGCCCGTGATGAGGACGGGCCTGCCCGCGCCGGCGCGCGCCGTCGCGCGCAACGCGACCGGCGGCGCAGCGTCCGCCGACTGCCCCGGCTGCACGATCCAGGCAGGGCGCGGATCACCGGGAAACTCCGCGATTTCAGCGGCAAGCGGCGAGAGGCGCGCGCGCATGATGTCGCGGAACCTTGAGAGCCCCGGCTCGTGGCCGCTTCCAGTGGGAATGGCGACCCACTCGGAGAGGTCGGCCTCCATGCGCAGCCGCCGCGACGCAAGTCGTGCGGCAAGGTCGCGTTCGATGGCGTCGAGCGCGTCAGGCATGCACCGCTCCGCCGCGCAACGCGCCGTCGATCACTCCATGCACCACAAGCTTCGCCTCGAGTTCATCGAGATCAACCTCGCCCTCGAAGACCTCGGTCGCGGGACCGGTCATGCGCACGTCCGCGCCCTCGGAAGGCCACTCGAGTTGCAGCGGACCGCCGGGAAGCCGTGCGTCGAGCGTGCGCGCGCCCTTCCCGAGAAGAACCCCCGCCACGCACACCGCGCTTGCTCCGGTGCCGCAGGCAAGCGTGATTCCAGATCCGCGCTCCCACGTGCGCATCTCGGCCTCGCCCCTGCCCATCCCGGCTTCGCCTCGGCGCGGTCCGAAGCGGACGAAGTGCACGTTGATGCGCGCCGGGAACCACGGATCGCGCTCGATCCTCGGACCGACCCTCTCAAGCGGCACCTTCCACGGGTCGTCGCAGACGAGGACAACGTGCGGGTTTCCCATCGAGACGAGGGTGATGTGCGGCTCGACGCGCGCCTCGCGCCACCAGTCGACGCCCGTCGGCGCCTCGCCCCAGCGCGAGAGGTCGACCGTGTGCCCGACCACGCGCGCTTCGGGCGCGATGCGCTCGATTCGCGCGGGAATGCGCGCATGCTCGAGGATCGGTGCGCCCATGCGCACGCTTGCCGACGCCACGCGTCCGGCGGCGTCGCGTGTCCATTCCACCTCGAGGATGCCGCGACCCGTCTCGATGCGCAGCGGATTCGCGGTGGCAATGCCGCGATCGACCGCGAACTTCGCCACGCAGCGGATGCCGTTCCCGCACATCTCGCCTTCGCTTCCATCCGCGTTGAACATGCGCATGCGCACGTCCGCGTCGCGCAAGGTCGGCGGACAGACCGCTATGAGCCCATCGCTACCGATGGCGAAGTGGCGGTCGCTCACGAGTCGCGCCGCGCGCGAAAGATCGAGGCCGTGATGCACCGACCCGTCGATGTAGACGTAGTCGTTGCCGATGCCGTGCATCTTCGTGAAGCGCATGCGTCGAGTGTACACATCCGGAGTTCGCGCGCGGGCCTACGCCGTCGCCGGGACGGTCGGGATGCCGCGTGGACGACGGCCGATGATCCGTCAGGCAGAACCCAGCACGAACGCGACGACGAGATACGCCACGAGCGCGAGCGCGACGAGGCATATCGCGGTGACGAATCGATCGATTCCGAGCGGTCCGACCGGCGCTCCCGCGAGCGAGTGCAGGTAGCGCTGGCGCCACAGAATCGATCCGTGCCGCCAGCTCGGACGATCGACCGGCACGTGGTTGAGGAAGGCGACGCTCGTGAGCGCGCCGGTCATGGCGCTCACGGCGGCGGCCGACATCGCAGCGGTGCCCGACTCGACGCTCAGGAGCCGCACGGCGTACGCATCGGCCTGGCGCTCGAAACGACGGCTCACGAAGCCGAAGATGACGAGTCCGAGGGCGACGATCGCCGCGTCACGGAAGAGCGCGAGCGTCTGCACGATCGACTGGAGTTCCGACATGCTTGCATCGCCGAAGTCGCCGCGGTTCGCGGCATCGGCGAACGCTTGGTAGATCGCGCGCACCGCGGGATCGGCGATCAGCGCGCCGAGGATCCAGCAGGCGAGGAGCACCGGAAGCATCCACGCGAGGTGCTTCCGCGCGACGTGTCCGAGTTCGTGCGCCATCACCGCGCGCACCTGTTCGCGCGGCATGCACTCGAGGAGCGCGTCGGAGAGCATGACGCAGCGAAGCCCGGGGAACACGCCCATCACCGCCGCATTGGCGACGAGGCCATCGGTCGGCCACACCCAGATCTCGCGCACGCCGATCCCCGCCGTCGACGCGAGATGGGCAAGGTCGTCGCGCATCTCGCCGGGCGCGAGGCGACGCAGCCCAAGAAGCGGCGGAATCAGCACCGGGATCAACAGGAGAAGCACAAGCACGCCAAGCACGGCGCCGCCGAGTTCGGCGACGGACTCGTGCTCGGGCGCGTAGACGCGCGCGCCCCACTGCGCGAGGGCTGAGAGCGCGATCGGCACCAAGAGCGGCAGGAGCGCCGGCGCCAAGCCCGCCCGCGCCTGCGCGAGCACGTAGCTCCCGCGTGCGGGAAACTCGTGGAGCGGGCGCGACTTGTCGAGCGTGCCGATGATCGTGGCCTCGCGGATGCGCGACTCGACGAGCCAGCCGTTCCAACTCGCGACGAGTGATCCCGCGATGCCGCAGCCGAGGAGAAAGGCCCCGACGAGGAGGCCGCCAAAGCCGCCCGTGAAGGCTGTCGGCAGCGTCGTCGACGCAGCCGCGAAGAGAAAGACCGCAACGATCCAACCCATGCGGGCGTTGAAGGCAAAGAAGCGCTCCGCGGCACCCGCCTCGCGCCGATCCATGCGGCCGAGCGCGCGCCGCGCCGCCACGTGGCCGAGTATGAGCGCCGCGAGCGGCCCGCACAGCGCGATCGCAGCGCCGGCCCAAGGCCCGAGTGGCAGCGCACCGCCGAGCTGCTGCGCCATGAGCGCGATCGAGAGCTGCACGATGAGCGCGAGCTGCATGGAGGCTCAGCCCTCGGGCCGCTCGATCGCACCGAGGTCGATCACCAGCCGGCCGTGCCGGTAGTAGTCGACGCCAAGGAGATCGGTCGAGAGGAACGTGAAGACGAGCCCATTGCAGCGGGAACTGTCGCTGAAGGCGAAGTCGCCCATGTGCGGGCCGGCGTAGCGGTCGTTCTCGTAGCTCTGCGCGTGGAAGTGCACGTGGAACAGCCCGGTGTAGAGCGCGTCGAAGAGCGCCTGCGGACTTTCGTAGCGGATGTCGCTTGCCTTCGCGCGCGGCTCAAACTCAAGAAACTCGCCGCGCGACGACCCCGAACCCGAGAGCGCGATCACGCCGCCGTACTCGGTGGTGCGGTCCTCGCGGTCACGGTCGGCCACCTCGAAGAGATGACGCCGCAGGGCCGGCTCGTCGATGAGATCAAGCGCCAGCGCCGCCGCCGCGAGATCGCTCCAGACGAGCCGGTCGCGCACCTGGTAGAGCGTCTCCGTGAATCCATCGCCATAGCCGGTGAAGTCGGGCGATGCCTTCTTTCGTCCGCGCGTCCGCGCATCGATCTCCGTGAAGAGGTCGGCCTCGGAATCCACGAGCACGCTCGGCCTCCGCTCGAGGCACGCGACCGCAATGGGGATGCCGCGCAACTCGAGCGACTCGCGGCGCTCCTTCGGCATGCGCGCAAGCGCCTCCTTCGCGCGCGCGAAGAACGCGGCGCGCGAGGGCTCGCAGAGTTCGCGCGCCCAGAGGATCTCCTCGCGCGTGACGGGAAGCACGCCGAGTTCGTTCGAGATGCGGGCGAGATCGACGAGCATGCCGTCACCGCGCGTCGCCTCGGGGTCGGCGAGCAGCGCGCGCAGGCGCACCTCGTCGCCCGACTTCATGAGAAGTTCCCAGCAGCGCGCCCGGAGGTTCGCCTGCGTCATCGGGTTCGACTCGCGCATCGTGCGCAGGAGCGTCGCGCTCACCTGCTCCTCGCCCACGATCGCGCCAAGCGCCGCCCGCTCGGGGCGCACGTCGTCGCCCGCAAGCCCCGGCACGGGGTTCGCCCAGGCGCGGATCAAGGTCGGCACGAGTTCCTCGATGCGGTACTCGCCCACGAGTTCCGAGACGCGGCGCCGCCACGACACGTCGCCCATGCGCGGCAGGCTGTTCTCGAGCGCCGCCACCACGGCCTTCGGATCGGTTTCGTAGAGCAGCGCGAAGGCGCGCTCGCGGGCGTCGAGCGGAAAGCCGTCGGCTGAGATCATGCGGCGGAGCGCTGCCTTGGTGTCCTCGTCGACTCCGCGCTGGCGGGCGGCCTCGATGGCATCGAAGTAGCGCTCGCGCGCCTGTCCGCTGACGGAGATGACCGACGACGGGTTCGACACCGACTCAGGGCCGCCTGTGCACCCGGCCACAGCCAACGCGAGCGCGAAGCAGAGCGTGCGCGCACCGACGCCTCGACCGAGACGCTGACCGAGACGCTGACCGAGACGCTGACCGAGACACTGGCCGACGCCTTCACCGAAGGAGGCGATCGTGGGTTGACCCGCGATTGGGCGGGACGACTGGTCGTTGCGGCGGGTAGAAATCATGGGGTCTATTCGTCCGATTCCATCATCGGCCCAAGGCGGCGAATCCGTCCGGAAGCAGCCACCGCCCGACCCGCCCGTGGCCAGGCGGGCTGGCCGGGGTCCGGGGAGAACCGCCGGTGTGCACGCGTCCGGATGCCTCGGGCCGCGAAGACCGTATCATCACGGCGCCCCCACGGCACCCATGCGCGAACCTGAACTCCCAACTTCCAACCCAGCTTCCAACTCGAGCGACGACGCCGCCGGCGCCGCGCTCAGGGCGCGGGTCGAGCGGGTGCTCGGGCTCATTCGACCCGCGATCCAGGAGGACGGGGGCGACGTTGAGCTTGTATCCGCGTCGGCCGAGGGTCTGGTGCGCATCAAGTTCCACGGCGCGTGCGTCGGCTGCCCTTCGGCACACCTCACGCTGCACCACGGGATCGAGCGCGCCCTCCGCTCAGAGCTTGGGGACGGAATCCGGGTCGAGGCGGTCGCTGCGAAGGCCTAGCGGCGGTCCAGCCTGCCGTCCAAGACCCCAAACCCCTGCCTTGAAGGCGGTTCGGTACTTTCTGCGCTTCAGAAAGTCGGGCTTTCATGCTTTTCGATCTGGGATCCGTAGGGTACGCTGACCGGGTCAGCCATGCGGCAGACAGGTCGCTCGACCTGGGCAGGAGGTCCCCCACCATGCTTGTCATCACTCGTCGTGAAGGTGAAGAAGTCGTGATCGGTGACCCGGCGTCCCCGCTTGGTGTCGTTCGCATCGTGGCCATCAAGGGCGATCGCGTCCGCGTCGCGTTCGAGTTCCCGCGGACCGTCGAAGTCCACCGCCGCGAAGTCGCCGACCAGATCCTCTCGTCGAACAATGAAGAAGGTCGAAACGTGATCGGCTCGATCCGACCGGCCACCGAGGGCGGCTGATCTCTGACCGGCTCCGACGTGGGCGTGGCTTCCCGCCCAGCTTTCGACACCTTCGTCCGAGTTCCCGCGCGCGGCCTGTCCGCGCGCGTTGTCTTTCCGCGCTCGGCTGTCGGCGATCGGTCGCAAAACGAAAGCGGCCCCGATCCTTTCGGACCGAGGCCGCACTTTGCGCTCGCCAGCGTTCCTTGCCGGCTCCGCTGAAGGCCTGGCCGTCCATGGCCAGGCGAAACAAGTACCCGGGATCTGCGCGCACCCGTGGCGCAGAAATCGCTGGATTTCAGCCGTTGCCTCAACGACTGCGCGTGCGTGCATCCGTGCACGCCCGCAAGCCAGCCACCGTTTCCGGTGTTCCCGTGCTTCCGGCCGGACGACGATCCATGTCGCTCCGCCGGATTGCCTGCTTCAATCGCGTCGACGCCCGTTGGGACTCCGTCGCGTGCATCCACTGCTCTTTCGAGTGATCGTCTGTCGCTTCAAGCGCATCCCCGCGTCATGCGGCGTCGTGCGCCATCTCCTTCGCACGCTGATCCGGAGTGAAGAGCTCCAGGTGGTCGCGCACGCCAAGGATCACCACACTTCCACTCAACCCGTAGTCGGCGAGAAGCCGATCGGGGATCCTGATGCGGCCGGCGCTGTCGAACGGAACCCTCGCTGCGCGCGAGAAGAGCCGTCGATTCGAGCGGGCCACTTCGTCTGCCGTCATCAGACCGCTTTCAATGCGATCCGCGTACTCCTCGAACTTCTTCTCTGGCCAGAGCCAGAGGCCGCCCGTCTGCCCTGGGGCCGCGATGAGCATCGATCCATGACGCTCAGGCTTCCATTGCTCACGGATCTCGGCGGGGATGGCCAGCCGCTGCTTCGAGTCGAGGGAGTGTTCGTACTCGCCTAGAAACATGGGTGGTGCCCTGCCGTGGCGACCGGGAAGATACTGCACTTCGCCCCACCTTTCAACACCTCCACACACTTTCCTGCACATTTTGATTGCACTTTTTCGCCCGGCCCCACCGGATTCTGGTGGCAATTGGACGTAAACGCAGCATATTCAGATGGTTAGGAACTTCCCCCGCCGCGTCGTCCTCAGCCCCTCGTCGGAGGCCCAGCAACGCGTTCCGTTCCGATCGCCCCACCACCGCCCGTCCGGACCACTCCGTACGCGGCGTCCGAGCCACCGATTGCCCGTCGCTCTGCATGATTCCGCCCCCCACCGAAGAAACCCTCGCAGCCCTGAGCCGCATCCCAGCGGCGCAGTACCTGATCACCACCGCCTACGGCGAAGTGCGTGACGGTCGGCTCGTCGAGCGGGTGCAGCAGTGCGGCACCTCCCCTCCGATGCTCTTGGTCGCGATGGAGAAGGGACACCCCCTGTCGCCACTCATCCGCGACAGCCGTACCTTCGCGGTGTCCTTGCTCGATCCGAACGAGCGGCTGGTCCAACGCGTGTTCGGCCCGGATCGCCGGATCGGCGAGGACCCATTCCTCACCTACCCCCACAAGGTCGGCCTGCTCGGCGCCCCGATTGTCACGCGCGCCGTCGCGTGGTTCGATTGCGAGGTGGTGCGCCACCTCGACATGGAGACGAACTTCGAGCTCTACGTGGGGCTCGTCCACCGTGCGGAGGTCGGAGAGATTCCGACCGTGCGCCTTGGCGCCGCGTTGAACGCGGCCCGAAAGGCGGAGCGCGCCGTCGACCGATCGCTCGACGCCCGCGCGCTGCGACCGCGCATCGCCCCCGATCGGGCGCCCGCTGCCGAGTCGCCGAGCGAACGCGCCCGCGGCACCGCCGCGAAGTCGCCTGGCGCCGTACGCAACCGCTCGTAATGCGCGCCACGCGTACAGTCCGTCCATGCTTCGGATCCCGGCAGCCCCGTCCGCACTGAAGGACGACCCATCCAATCGGCTCGGCCTCGACTACGGCGCCGAGGCCGCGCGCCTTCCCGCGCTCGGCTACGGCATCATCGACGTCCACGCGCACATCAATGGCCTCGAGGCGAGCGCCATCTGGGCTCCGATCGCCAAGACCTACGGCGTCGAGCGCACCTATTCGATGAGCCGCGTCGAGGACATCCCGGCGCTGCGCGAGCGTTTCGGCGAGGCGCTCGAGTTCATCGCCTTCCCCGACTTCATGCACGCGGACAGGCGCGAGGGCCATGGCGAGGGCTACCTGCGCCGCATCGAGCGCTACCGCGAGCATGGCGTGCGCGTCGTGAAGTTCTGGAACGCGCCACGCATCACCGAGCTCGCGGCCGAGGCCGGCGACCACAGGCTCTTCGATTTGGGCGGGCCGATCCGCCTCGAGCAGATGAAGCTTGCCGAGAAGCTCGGAATGATGTGCATGGTGCATGTCGCCGATCCAGACACCTGGTTCGCGACCAAGTACAAGGATGCATCGCGCTACGGCGCGAAGCTCGAACACTACACGCCGCTTCGGCGCGCGCTCGATCGCTTCGCCATGCCGTGGATCGCGGCGCACATGGGCGGATTCCCCGAGGATCTCGCCTTCCTCGACAGCCTGCTCGAGTCGCACCCGAACCTGCATCTGGACACGAGCGCGACCAAGTGGATGGTGCGCGAGCTCGGCCGCCATCCGCGCGACGAAGTCATCGCCTTTCTCACCAAGTGGAAAGGGAGGATCCTGTTCGGCACCGACACCGTCACGACCGACGACCATCTTCGCCCGGGTGACAAGCCGAGCGAAATGGCGAAGAAGGCGACGAGCCGCGAGAGCGCGCACGACCTCTACGCGAGCCGCTACTGGGCGCTGCGCATGATGTGGGAGGGTTCGGGCGACGGGCCGTCGCCGATCGCGGACCCCGATCTTCACATGGTGGCGCCCGAGCGCCACACGCCGCTCGATGCGCCTCCCCTTCGAGGGCTCGCGTTGCCGCCGGACTTGCTCAAGAGCCTCTATCGCGACGCCGCCTTGAAGCTGCTTTCTTGAGCGGCGCACCGAGCCGCCGCCGCTCAGACCTTCATCAGCATGCGCGCGAGCCCGGCCACGTCGCGCCCGAAGCGGGTGGCCAGCGGATGCCACGCACGCGCGCCAAGATCGATCGACTCGTGCACGCACACAGGAACTCCGC
>JBIKXP010000134.1:0-9485 GCA_044355685.1 Phycisphaerales bacterium | reverse complement strand
GGCGATGGCGAGCACCGCGAGCAAGTGGAGCACCGTCGTGATGAGAGCGGGCTGCGGCAGCCGCAGGTACCGCTTGACGAACGCGAACATCCAGAGGATCGAGAAGCACAGCGTTCCGATCGGAAACATGAGCACGAGCGTGCCGCCGATGCTCGAGGTGCTCGCCATTCCCTGCCTTGCGGGCATGATCGCGAAGGCGATCGCGAGCCAGAGCACCACCAGCGCGAGCACGACGGGAACCCATGCGAGCGCGTAGACCGCGGCGCGCATGAGGTGCGTGCGGCGGATTCGCGCGCGGCGGAACGATGCGGGAAGCATGAGGAGAAGCAGGATCAGCGCGATGGGAAACGCGCCGGATGCCGCGGCCATCGCCAGTCCGCGGAGGATGTCGAGCATCTTGGCGGACGGGTAGATGACGGCCGTGGGTTTCTGCAGGCTCCTTGTCGGCGCCGCGTACCTGCCGTCCGCGCCGGCGCGCATCGGGACTTCCGGGAGGGTGATCGGGAGCGGGGTGACGGTGACTCGGAGGGCGCCCGAGATGAACCGCCCGACCGTTCCCGCGTCGACGGCGCGATCGGGACTTCCCTGCGCGGCCGCGAACATCACGTCTCCGCCACGCGCGGGGCAGTAGGGAAAGAGGAGTGCCAGCGCGACGTCGGCGACGAGCATGTCGACCGGACGGTTCTGTGGCGCGATGGCCGGCCCCTTGCGCGGAGCGAACGCGGGGAGGGCGCGTGCCTCGGCGACCACGTGGAGCGTCGCCGCGGCCGCGGTGCAGAGATGGATCGCAAGCAGCACGCCGGCGATGAAGCCTGCGAGCGATCGCGCCGAGAAGCGATGTTCCATGCGCACCGCGCGCCAGAAGCCAAGCGGCTGCAACGCCCGCGCGAACGTCGAGGCGAACCGTCGCGCGAAGCCTCGGTCGCTCGTCCTCGATTCGACGAACCAGCGTGGGAGCGCGGCATCGTCCGCGAGCGTCCGCGCGTCGGAGACGAGCCCGCATTCCGGACAGGTGACCGAGCCCGACGCGTCTCGTGGGTCCAGCGTCGGGCCGGCGACCGCGTACCCGCAGCGCGGGCACTCGATCTGCTGCGGCTGGTCGCTCTCAGCGTGCATGCTCGACGAGCGTCTGTACGACGGCGAGCCCCGTCTCGGTTGCATCGGTTCGCTCTGGATGCCACTGAACGCCGAGATAGAAGCGCCGCGTCGGGTCGACGATGCCCTCGATCACGCCGTCGTCGGAGCGCGCGATGATGTCGAAGCCCTTCGCTTCGGAGATCGCCTGGTGGTGCCATGAACGCACGGCTCCCGACTTCAGGAGCGAGCCGCGTTCGGCCTCGACGGGATGAATCGCGTCGTTGCGGTGGCGGTCGGCGTTCGGCAGCACGTCGCCGAGGTGCTGGATGAGCGGGTTTCCGCGATGGACGCCCATCAGCTGCATGCCGAGGCAGATCCCGAGCACGGCCTTGTCGGGCCGCTCGTCGAGCGCCTTCAGGAGCGCGAACTCGGCCTCCTGGCGCTCGGCGTGCATGCACTCTGCCTTCGGATGAAGCGCGATGCCGAACTTCGACACATCGATGTCGTCGCCGCCCGTGATGATGACGCCGTCGACGCGATCGAGCATCTCGGCCCGCAGCGCCGCGTTCGGCGGCAGGATGACGGGCACGCCACCCGCGGCCACGACCATGTCGACGTAGGTGCGGCGATTGCGCGCGTAGTTGTCGGCGAGGTCGGCCGTGATTCCGATGAGTGGGCGTGGCATGCTGAACTCCTTCGCTTCACGCGATGCGGAAGCGCCCCGACTGCGATAGGAACTTGAGCGGGTTATCGAAGCTGACCTTTTTCACGCTTTCCATCGTGTGGCCGCGCGACTTCATCTCGATTTGCGCCTTCGGTACCGCGAGCGGGTCGCTGTTTCCCCAGTCGCCGGCGGAGTTGATCCAGAGACGCTCGGTGCCATGCAACTCGAAGATGTCGACGGCGCGCTGCGGCGTGCATTTCGTATCGGGGTAAAGCGTCATGCCCGCCCAGAAGCCGCGCTCCAGCACGGGTCGCACGGTGTGTTCCTCGACATGGTCGATGAGGACGCGGCCCGGGTCGAGCTTCGAGTGGTTGCGAATCGCGTCCATGATGAGACGCGTGCCCTTCAGCTTGTCCTCGAGGTGCGGCGTGTGGACGAGGACGAGGAGATCGTGCTCGGCGGCAAGCGCGAGATGCGCATCGAGGATCTCGAGCTCGTTGCGCGAGTTCTTGTTGAGGCCGATCTCGCCGATCCCGAGGACGGTCTCGCACTTCAGGAACTGCGGGATCAGCGCGATGACTTCCTTCGCGAAGACAGGATCCTCGGCTTCTTTCGGGTTGATGCAGAGCCAGGTGTGGTGGCGGATCCCGAACTGCGCGGCGCGCTTCGGCTCGAAGTCGGTGAGCTGGCGGAAGTAGTCGAAGAACCCAGCGGGCGAGCTGCGGTCGTAGCCCGCCCAGAACGCGGGCTCGGTGATCGCCACACAGCCGGCGAGCGCCATGCGCTGGTAGTCGTCGGTGGTGCGGGAGACCATGTGGACATGGGGATCGATGTACATGGGAGGCTCAAGGTTTGTCAGTCATCACTTCGCAATCAAGCACCAGAGCGACGAGCGGCCGAAGGCCGATTGGAGCGCTCAGAGTCAGACTCAGACTCAGTCACGTCTCATCGCGCCCGTCGCGCCCTTCATCGGCGCCTTCGCGATCGGTTCCATCGAATGGTCGCTGAGGAGCTCGAGTACGCGCCGTGCGCGCTCGGACTTTCCGTCGAGCAGGATCGCGCAGCACTCGCGCAGCGCGGCGACGCGGAAGTCATCCGCGCCCTCGCCCTGCGCGCGGTCGAACCGATCGAGAAACGCCGCGATGTCGAGCACCTTGGCGCGATGCTCGAGGAAGTAGCGGTCGACGACCGCACGCTTCGAGAGCGGTGGAGGTGAGGAGGGCATAGCGGGCATCGTACGCGCTGAGCGGGGCGTTACGAGCGGCAAGCGCAGATGCGGCCGAAGGCGGAGCGCAGCGAAGCCTGAGCGCCAAACCGTGCGGGTCGACAGCCAAAATGGGTGCCACTACTTTTAGTAGTGGTTTCGCGCGCGTAACGGCAACGGCCCTAAGGATGGGCCCTTGCGACTCCGCACTACTGGAAGTAGTGGCACCCATTTTGGCTGTCGACTCGGGAGGTCTTGGGCTCGCGCTTCGCGCTCGTCTGAAAGAAACAGCCGCGCCTACGCCATCTCCGCCGCCGCGCGTCGCACGAGGTCGGCGTCGAGCTCATGCACCTCGAAGCCGCTGCCGATCGCACGCAGCATTGTCACGGTGAGCTGCCCGCCGAGGTGCTCGCGGAACTCCTCGAGGCCCGCGAGCAGGCGCTTCGTGTCGGCGAAGAGCGCGTGGCGCATCGGGAGGCCGAGCGCCGCGACGCACGCGCGGATGCGCGCGAGGTCGGCGTCGGCAAGCCAGCCCTTGAGATTCGAGTAGCGGCAGTCGAGGAGGAGTCCGAGCGCAACCGCGTCGCCGTGCGACACCGCGTGCGCGCTCATCGCCTCGAGGCGATGCGCGGCCCAGTGGCCGAAGTCGAGCGGGCGTGCCTCGTTCGCCTCGAACGGGTCACCGCCGTCGACGATGTGCGCGAGGTGGAGTTCGGCCGAGCGGCGGATGACTGGGCTCGACGCATCGAGGTCGCACGCGGCGATGCGCGGAGCGGCGCGCTCGATCGCGGCGAAGAACGCGGGATCCTTGAGGAGCGCGATCTTCACCGCCTCGCTGAAACCCGCACGGAACACGGCGGGGGGCAAAGTCGACAGCATTGACTCGTCGCACACGACTGCGTGCGGCACGGCGAACGCGCCCACGAAGTTCTTTTTGCCGAAGCGATTCACGCCGTTCTTGACGCCCATGGCTGCGTCATCCTGCGCAAGTGTGGTCGTCGGGAGGCGCACGAGGCGCACGCCGCGGTGTGCGGTGGCAGCGCCGAAGCCGACGGCATCGAGCATCGCCCCGCCGCCGATCGCGAACACGAAGCTCTTGCGGTCGATCTTCTCGCGCTCGACAAGCTCGATCACGCGGTCGACGACGCGCACGTCTTCCTTCGCGCGCTCTCCGCCAGCGACGATCTCGATGGCCGAGATGGCCGGCATCTGCGCGCGGTGCGCATCGACGTACGCGCGCAGCGCGTCGGCGATGCGCGGCTGCGCGTCGGCCACGCCCTCGTCGATCAACGCGACCGCGCGGCGCGTGGCGATCGCGGCGTCGCCCGACAGCACCGAGCGGAGCGTGGGGTTCTCCGGCCCGAGCGCCCCGCGCGTGAAGCGCACGCGATGCCAGAACGACGGCGACACCGCGCGGTCGTGCGAGGCATCGGATGGCGTCTTGTCGTGCGGCGTCGTCATACGGGAGGAACAGCGTAGTCGTAGTCGACGAGAGTGGAGGCGGAGCTGCCGCAAAAACTCAGGTGCGCGTGCCGTTCGAAAGCCGGTCGAGCGCGATCGCAGCGCTGACAGCGACGTTCAGGCTATCGACCCCGCTCGCCATGGGGATGCGAACGACGTGGCGCGCAAGCGCGCGCACCGCGGGCGTGACACCCTCGGACTCGTGGCCGACGACGATGGCGACGCGCGGCGGTCGTCCGATCGACGCGATCGGTACGGACGACTGGATCGCCGTCGCGACGAGCGTGAGGTCGAAGCGGGCGCAAAGCGCGGCGAGATCGTCGGGCCACGCGCGCGCTCGGATCGCGGGCACCTTGAGCGCGTTGCCGGTCGAGACGCGCAAACTCTTGCGATAGAGGGGGTCGTGGCACTCGGGGCTCAGGAGCACGGCGTCGACCGCAAATGCCGCCGCAATGCGGAAGATCTGCCCGATGTTGTCGATGTTCGTGATGCCCTCGGCGACGAGGACGGTGCCCGGCGGGGCGGCGGGGCGGTAGTCCTCGGGCGAAACCGGCTCGAACGGCGCGCGCACGCCGAGCGCGAGGACGCCGCGGTGGAGGTCGATGCCCGTGAGCTTGGCCAGCACCTCGTCGGACGCGGTGTAGAGCGGGGCGTCGCAGCCGGCGGTCACCAGCATCGCCCGCGTCCGCTCGAGCATGCGGGCGCTTGCGAGAACCGACTGGATCGCACCGCGATGGAGGAGCATCGCCTCGAGGACGACGAGGGTTTCGCCGACGAAACAGCCCGTCCGCGCCGCGAGTTCCTTCTCGCGGATGTCGGCGTAGCCCGCGATGCGCGGGTCGTCGGGGCTGTCGATGACAATGGCGTCGGTCACGGACGGATTGTCGTTGATTTCCCTTCGCTGCGCATCGATCCCACGGCCGGTCGCGCGCGAATCCAAGTGGCCCTTCGCTACACTCGCGCCATGGCGCACGAGTCTTCGCAACCACCTTCAGGCGACGCAGAGGAGCTGCGCCGCGCCGCGTTTGCGGCGGGTGGCGCGACGCCGTCGCCTCTTGAAGATGTGCCCGAGAGCGACGCGGTCGTCGAGGCGACGGAGCCGACGCCCGAGGACGAGCGCGTCGAGGAGCTGCTCGAGAAGCCGACCATCGACCTGCCGGAGTTTGCCGATGCGGTCGAGCAGCAGGAGGCGCCCGACGCCGCTGAGACGCTCGAGCAGATCGGCGAAGCGAAGGCCGTCGAAGTCCTCGAGGAGATGGAGACGGAGAGCGCTGCCGACGCGCTCGCGCACATGCATCCGTCGCTTGCGGTCAGCGTGCTCGAGGATCTCGTCGAGGAAGACCCGGAGTACGCGGGCAAGCTGATCGAGGAGATGGCTCCCGACGACGCGACCGACATCCTGCAGAACATGGCCGACGACTCGCGCGACCGCTTGCTCGGCACGCTCGGAAAGGTCGAGGCCGTGAAGTTCCGTCGCCTGCTCGAGTACCCCGAGAAGAGCGCGGGCGGCATGATGACGACCGACTACCTCGCGGTGCGCGACTCGATGACGGTGCGCGAGGCGGTCGAGGCGATTCGCCGTGCCGAGGCGCTGGGCGAGGACTGGCTCTACGTGTTCGTGGTCGACTGGCGCGGGCGGCTGCAAGGCCGCGCGACGATGCGGGCGCTGCTTCTCGCGAACCCCGCGCAGAAGGTGATGGAGATCTGCGAACGCCAGGTCGACGCCGTGAAGCCCGACGTCGAGCGCGAGGACGTCGCGCGCGAATTCGAGAAGTACGACTACCTCGTGCTGCCCGTCGTCGACGAGGAAGACCGCATGCTCGGCGTCATCACCGTCGACGACGTGGTCGACGCGATTCGTCAGGAAGGCACCGAAAGCGCGCAGGCGATGGTGGGTGCGGGCCGCGAGGAAGCGGTGTTCTCGAGCGTGGCCGACAAGCTCCGCGGGCGTCTTCCGTGGCTCTTCGTCAACCTCTTCACGAGTTCGATCGCCGCGATCGTGGTGCTCCAGTTCGATGGGCTGATCGGCTCGATCGCGTTACTCGCGGTCATCATGCCGGTGATCGCCAACCAGGCGGGAAACGCCGGGCAGCAGTCGCTCGCGGTCACGCTGCGCGGCATCGTGCTTGACGAAGTGCGCGAAGGCGCGGCGCTGCAGCTGGTGCGGCGCGAGGGCATGGTGGGACTGGTGAACGGGCTCATCTGCGGCCTGCTCGTCGGCGGCGTGGTCGGTGGAATCGAGTACTGGCGGGCGCCCGACACCACGATGTGGAAGCTTGGCATCGTGGTCGCGGTCGCGATGACGGTGGCGCTTTCGGTGGGCACCGTGGTTGGCTCGGGCCTTCCGCTTGTGGTGCGCCGCGTGGGCGCCGACCCCGCGACCGCATCGACCATCTTCCTCACGATGGTGACCGACTCGATGAGCTTCCTCGTGTTCCTCGGCCTCGCGAGCGCGCTCGCAGGCTGGATCGGAATCAGCGGGGGCTGAGAAGCTCGATGGGCTCGTCGCGTCGTCGTCGCCGAGCGGCCTGATCCAGTCGATCCTTGGGAGGGGTGGCGTGTCATGTGTTTCCCCGTCGAATGTGCGGTGCGCACCGTGCCGAGTGCGATCGGTACACTACCAACCCCGTGCTCGCTTTCCGCGACATCCGCAAAGCCTTTGGCTCGACCCTCGCCGTCGACGGGCTTTCGCTTGAGGTCCGCGAGGGCGAGGTCTTCGGTCTGCTCGGCCCGAACGGTGCGGGCAAGTCGACCACCATCGGGATCGCGACCGGCCTGCTCGCGCCCGACGCCGGGTCCGTCGACCTCCTCGGCCTCGGCTCGCCGACGAACGCGCGCGTGCGCATGCACCTCGGCCTCGCGCCGCAGGAGATCACGCTCTACGGCGAGCTCACCGCGCGCGAGAACCTGCAGTTCCTCGCCGACCTCTACGGGCTTGCGAGCGCCAAGGCGCGCGTCGACGAACTTCTCGCGCTCGTCGAGCTTGACACGCGCGCCGACGAGCGCACCGCTGGTTTTTCGGGCGGCATGAAGCGGCGCCTCAACCTCGCCGCTGCGCTCGTTCACGACCCGCAGCTCGTGCTGCTCGACGAGCCGACCGCAGGCGTCGATCCGCAGAGCCGCAACCGCATCCTCGAGCTCGTGCGCACGCTCGCCTCGCGCGGCAAGACGATCGTGTACACGACGCACTACATGGAGGAGGCCGCGAAGATCTGCGATCGGATCGGCATCGTCGACCACGGCCGCATGCTCGATGTCGGCACCGTCGCAGAGCTGATCGCGCGCCACGGCGGCAACTCCACCGTCACCGTCGAGCGCAACGGCGCCGAGGAACGCGTGGTGACCGCGGATCCCGTCGCCGAGGTCGCGCGGCAGTTCGCGTCGGGCGGCGTGACGGGCGTGCGCATCGACCGCGCCGACCTCGAGAGCGTGTTCCTCGCGCTCACCGGAAGGAGCCTGCGCGAATGAAGGCGATTCTGGCCATTGCGAGGAAAGACCTGCGCCTGATGTTCCGCGACAAGGGCGATGTGTTCTTCACCTTCGTCTTTCCGATGCTGATGGCTGTGCTCTTCGGCTTCGTGTTCGGCGGCCAGGGTGGCGGCAGCAAGATCACGCTGGCGCTTGTGAACGAGAGCAACTCGAAGATCGCGACGAGCCTCGCCGACGATCTTTCGAATGACGCGTCGTTCGAGGTGACCCGCCACGACACCCGCGAGGGCGCGATGAACGCGGTGCGCTCTGGCAAGGCGGCCGCGGCGGTCGTGCTGCCTGCATCGATCGAAGAGGGCGCTGGCGCGATGTTCGGCGGCGGCGGCATGCAGATCGACTGCGTCATCGATCCGACGCGCCGCGCGGAGGCGGGGCTCATCCAGGGCAAGCTCAACGAGCTCGCGTTCCGCCAGTTTCCGCGGATGATGGCCGACCCCGCGCAGTCGAAGCGCATGTTCGACCAGATGCGCTCGTCGATCGAGTCGTCGAAGGACCTCTCGCCCGGGCAGAAGCTTGCCGGCGCCGCGCTTGCCGCGGCGGGCGAGTCGTTCTCGCGCTCGCTGTCGTCGGACGGCGCGGCAAACGGCGGCGCAGGCGCGGCGGGAGGAGGCTTTTCGCCGGTCCAGGTGAAGGTCGAGGAGCTTCCGAGGCGCAAGGGCGGACCGCGCTCGAGCTTCGATGTGTCGACGCCCGTCGGCATCGTGTGGGGAATCGCCGGCTGCATCGGCGCGTTCGCTGCGTCGCTCGTGGTCGAGCGCGCGCGCGGCACGCTCTCGCGGCTGCGGCTCGCACCGATCTCACGCATGCATCTCCTCGCCGGCAAGGGGCTTGCCTGCTTCATCACGACGATGCTCGTGCAGGCGCTCCTCATCCTCCTCGCCGTGCTCGCATTCCGCTGCTCGATCGCGCAGCCGGCGATGCTGCTGGCCGGCTGCACCATGGCCGCGTTCGCCTTCACGGGACTCGCCATGCTGATCGCTGGCCTCTGCAAGACCGAGGCCGAGGCGAACGGCGCGGGACGCGGCGCGCTGCTGGTGCTTGCCCTCATCGGCGGCGGCACCATCCCGCTCTTCTTCATGCCGCCTGTCCTGCAGACCCTGAGCTACGCCAGCCCGTTCCGCTGGGCGGTGCTTGCGATCGAAGGCCCGTTCTGGCGCGATCTCGCCGTGTCGGAGCAGGTTGCGCCGCTTGCGATCCTCTTCGCCATCGGCGCAGGCGGCTTCCTCGTGGGCGCCCGGTTGGGTGCGTTGCGGGAAGCCCGTTGACGCGATCGCGCTCGGTGCAGCCGAAGCGCAGCGTTCGTCGGTATAGAGTGCCCGCCAACGAACACGGAGCGCGCATGGCAAGCCGAATCGTCGCGAGACAACTGGAAAAGCGATTTGGACACATTCACGCCGTGCAGGGCATCGACCTCGAGGTCCCTGCAGGGCAGGTTCTTGGATTTCTCGGCCCGAACGGCGCCGGCAAGTCAACCACGATGCGGATGATCACGGGGTTCCTCGAGCCGACCGCGGGATCGGTCGTGCTCGACGGCGTCGACCTCGCCGCGGATCCGATCGCGGCCAAGCGCACCTTCGGCTATCTGCCCGA
>JBIKXP010000318.1:0-2816 GCA_044355685.1 Phycisphaerales bacterium | reverse complement strand
GTCAACAACCACGGCAACGCGGCCGGCAAGGGCGCCGAGGCGATCTACACGAAGGAACTCGTGGTGCCCGCTGGCGCGACGCTTGAGACGAACGGCTACCGCATCTACACCCGCGCCGCGACGATCGCGGGCTCGGTGTCGAACCCGGGCGACATCGTGGTCGTGCCCGACCTGCCGTCGTGCCCGGCCGACGTGACCCTCGACGGTGTGGTGGACTCGGCCGATCTCGGCGTGATTCTGTCGGGTTGGGGCACGTGCCCAGCCGGTTCCTGCCTGGCGGACGTGAACCGAGATGGCGCGGTTGACAGCGCCGACCTCGGCATCGTCCTGTCGGCGTGGGGCGGATGCGCGGATTGAGTAGAACCTAGACCGAGAAGCGCGGAATCCACGATTCCGCGCTTCTCATTTCAGGGCGTTTCAAGGCGTCTCTGTGTATCCCTTGGACGCACCGCCTTCGCCGTGCGTGACTGGAGTGGGCGGGCGTTTGGGGTCATGACGCCTCTCGGCGCGCCGGAAGCCTCCTCCCGTCGCCCTCCTCCCGTCGCCCTCCTCCCGTCGCCCTCCTCCCGTCGCCCTCCTCCCGTCGCCCTCCTCCCGTCGCCCTCCTCCCGTCGCCCTCCTCCCGTACGCAGACAACGCGAACCCGCAACGAGCAAGCCATGCAGTCCACGATCCGCGCCGTTCCCCTCGCCCTCCTCGCCCTTCTTGCACCTGTCTCCGCAGCACGTGCGCAGACGCTGAGCGTCCTGCACCCGCAGCTTGCGACGATCGTCGCCTCGGATGGCGCAGCGAACGAGAGCTTCGGCTACTCGATTTCCCTATCGGGCGACACGCTTGCGGTCGGGGCGCCGTTCGACACCGTCGGCGCCAACGACCTGCAAGGCAGCGTGCGCGTCTTCGTTCGCAGCGGCAGTTCGTGGGTGCTGCAACAGACGCTCACGGCCGCCGACGGCGCGGTCGACGACAGCTTCGGCTGGTCCGTGTCGCTCTCGGGCGACACGCTTGCGGTCGGGGTGCCGTTCGACACGGTCGGCGCCAACGCCGCGCAAGGCAGCGTGCGCGTGTTCACGCGCAGCGGCACCACCTGGAGCGCGCAGCAGACGCTGACGGCCTCGGACGGCGCGGCCGACGACAACTTCGGCTGGTCGGTGTCGCTCTCGGGCGAGGTGCTCGCGGTCGGGGTGGTCTCCGACACGGTTGGATCGGTCGTGTCGCAGGGAAGCGTCCGAATCTATACGCGCGCGGAGTCGGTGTGGTCCGCCCAGCAGACGCTGACGGCGTCGGATGGCGCGTCGCTCGACAACTTTGGTTGGTCTGTGTCGCTCTCGGGCGACACAGTCGCGGTCGGCGTGCCGAACGACGACATCGGCACGAACAACTTCCAAGGCAGCGTGCGCATGTACGCGCGTTCGTTCAGCGGCTGGTTAGCGCAGGGAACCGTCACCGCATCCGATGGCGCTGCGGTCGACACCTTCGGTCTCTCCGTCTCGGTGTCGGGCGACACGCTGGCCGTCGGCGTGCCGGGCGACGATGTTGGTTCGAACAACTCGCAGGGCAGCGTGCGGGTGTTCACGCGGAGCGGAATCTCGTGGACGGCGCAGGGAACGCTGACGGCGGCGGATGGCGCCGCGGGCGATCAGCTCGGCTCGTCCGTCTCGCTCTCTGGCGACTCGCTTGCGGCGGGCGCGCCGACCGACGACATCGGCATGAGCTCGAACCAAGGGAGCATCCGCATGTTCGGCCGGGCCGGCGGAACGTGGTCTGCCGGCGCGACCGTGACGACTCCGGACGGCGTGGTCGGCGACGGCGTCGGATCGGCCGTCTCGCTCTCGGGCGACACCTTGGCTGCGGGTGTCCGCGGCGACGACATCGGTTCCACGCTGGCGCAAGGCAGCGCGCGCATCTTCGGGAACTACCGCGTCTGGAACGACACGTTCAACGCGGGCTACCCAAGCCTCGCGTCCGCGATCAACAGCGGGTCGGCGGGAAACCGTCTTCTCGTCGGCAACCTCGCCTTCGCGCAGGCAAGCGGCGTCATCGACTCCTCGCTGAAGCGCTTCAGTTTCGTGGCGCTCGAGCCGCTCACCATCAACTCAAGCACGCTCCTGAACCTGGCGACGAACTCCGTGTTCGAGAAGTCGCCCGACGTTGCCGCAGGTGGCCTGACGGTCGCGGGCGATCTCTCCGCACCGGCGGCGGGAAGCGTCGCCTTCGAACAGATCACGGTGTCGAGCGGGGGCCAGTTCCTGCAGCGCGGCTCCACCATCCTCGTGAACCAGAACCTCGCGACGACCTCGGGAGGCATCTCTTACCTGCAGGGTCCGATCCTCGCCGAGTCGGTCACCACCGCCGTCGGTGCGCAGAACCGTTGCGCGGGCGACACCGACGTGTTCGCGAACTACAACAACGCGGGATCCACGATCGTCCAGCGCGGCATCCTCTACATCTACGGCACGCTCACGAACACCGGCACGATCACGGGCGAGGTCGATACGAACTTCCTGCCGCCGAATCCAGGCGACGGCTACTCGATCGGCGGCGACTACACCGTCGGCGCGGAGTCGTCGATCATCCTCGCGGAGCCCGTCTGGTGGCTGCGCGTCGGCGGCGACTTCGACATCGCGATCAATCACCCGTCGCGCTTCGTGATGGACCAGGCGACGCTCGAGCTGACGGGCGTGGGACCGAAGGGCGCGCAGTCGCTCGAGGTCTTCTGCCGCGACTTCGGCGCGGTCGACTCGGGCTTCGCGACGACGAACTACCTGCTAGGCGCGCTTCGCCTGCGCGCGGGCTCGAACGTGTCGCTCGTCAACAAC
>JBIKXP010000317.1:0-2817 GCA_044355685.1 Phycisphaerales bacterium | reverse complement strand
CTCTCCTCCTTTCTCAGCGCGGATGCGCCGTGGCAGCGCCGGCGGCGCGGCCGGCGCGTGGCTCGAACCGGTCTCGGTACTCCCTTAGCCGCTCGATCGCAGAGGCGATCGTGTCGAGCTTCTTGCAGAACGCAAAGCGCGCGAGCGTCCGCGCCTTCTCCTTGTTTCGGTAGAACGCCCCGGGCGGAATTGCGGCCACGCGACCGTGTTCGACCAGATGCCTGCAGAAGGCGAAATCGTCCTCGAACCCGAATGAAGAGTGGTCGGCAAGCGCGAAGTAGCTCCCCTGCGGCGTCTCGCACGCGAGGCCACAGGCGCGGAGCCCCGCCACCATCATGTCGCGGCGCTCGCGGTACTCGCGGCGGAACTCGTCGAAGTAGGAGTCTGGCGCGGCGAGGGCCGTCGCCGCAGCCACCTGAAGCGGCGTCGGCGCGCAGAACGACGCGAACTGGTGCGCCGCGCGCACGGCCTGCGCGAGCGGCGCCGGCGCGATCGCCCATCCGACCTTCCAGCCCGTGAAGCTGAACGTCTTGCCAAGGCTTCCGAGCACGATGGTCCGCTCACGCAGTCCGGGCTCGGTTGCGAGCGTGCGGTGCTTCGACTCGTACCAGAGTTCCTCGTAGACCTCGTCGCTGATGACGATGAGATCGAACTCCTCCGCGATGCGCGCGACCAGCCGCCGCTCGGATGGATCGAGAATGCGGCCGCTCGGGTTGTGCGGGCTGTTGACGAGCATGACCCGCGTCCGATCCGAGATCGCCGCACGCAGCGCAGCTTCATCGATGCGGAAGTGCGGCGCCTCGAGCGTCACCACCTTGGCGACGCCGCCCGCCATCGCGACGCTCGCGACATACGAGTCGTAGAACGGCTCAAACAGAGTGACCTCGTCTCCCGGCTCGAGCAGGCCGAGCATGCAATCGAGGATCGCCTCGGTCGCGCCGCAGGTGACGACGACATCGCGCTCCGGCTCGTACGACAGACCGCTCGTGCGCTCGAACCGCTCGGCGATCGCCTTCGTGAGTTCGGGCAGTCCCGTCATGCGCGCGTACTGCCCGCGACCGTCGCGAATCGCCTTGACCGCGGCGTCCTTCAGGAACTCGGGGCCGTCGAAGTCCGGCGCACCCTGCCCAAGATTGACGGCGCCATGCTTGACCGCAAGCGCGGTCATCTCCGCAAAGATGGTTGCGCCAAAGGGCTTCAGCCGCGAGTTCACGCCGAGGGTACGCATGGCGCGATCGTACCGTCCTCCGCGCGGTGCGGGCGCGGGCGGTAGAGTGCGGCCGTGGCGCAGCCGCGATCGAACACACGCATCCGTCTCGAACTGGTCCACGAGGATTCCCGGATCGTCGTCGCCAACAAGGCGCCCGGCCTCGTGACCGAGCCCGGTCGTTCGCATGCGGACGACACGCTGCTCAACGCGCTTGTGGCCCGCTTCGGCGGGAAGCTCCTGCAGCTCGGCGAGCGCCGCGACTATGGGCTGCTGCACCGCCTCGACCGCCAGACGAGCGGATGCGTCGCCTGCGCCCTCGACCCCGAGGCCTACGACTCCGTGCGTTCCCAGTTCGAGGCGCGCTCCGTCGACAAGACCTACCTCGCGATCGTGAAGGGGCGCATGCGCGCCGGCGCGCAGACGGTTGACCGCAACCTCGAGGAGCAGCGCATCCGTTCGACCGAGGGAACTCGCCTGGTGAGCGTGGTGGCCAAGGATGGCAAACCGGCGCGGACGGACGTCGAGGTACTTGCAACCAGCGCCTCGCACACGCTCGTCGCCTGCAAGCCGCTCACCGGCAGGCTGCATCAGATCCGCGTTCACATGGCGTATCTCGGATTCCCCGTCGCTGGCGACCCGCTGTACGCCTCTGGCGCACGCATCAGCCCGACCGGAAAGTCCGACGAACGCACCCTTGGGCTCCATGCCTGGAAACTCTCCTTCGTGCACCCGGACGGCCCACGCGTCGACGCGATCGCGCCTCCGAGCCGGAAGTTCCTCGAACTCGCGCGCGAGGTCGGGCTCGCGCACGACGCGCTCGCCTGAAGACGCGCGCGCCAAATGAAACGGGCCGCCCCTTTCGAGGCGGCCCGTGAACGGTCAGGTATGGCCGTCGCTCAGTCCTTCGCATCAGCCGGAATGCGCATCCCGTAGAAGCTGCGCCAGACGAAGAAGCATGCGATCAGCGAGCACGCGATGCCGATCGGAAGGCGGAAAGCGCTGTCTTCCATCTTGATCGCGATCGCGACGGCGAGGAGGCCGAACAGGGTCGTGAACTTGATGACGGGGTTGAGCGCCACCGAGGACGTGTCCTTGAACGGGTCGCCGACTGTGTCGCCGACGACGGTCGCAGCATGGAGGTCGGTGCCCTTCATCCGCATCTCGACCTCGACGATCTTCTTGGCGTTGTCCCAGGCTCCGCCTGCGTTCGCCATGAAGATGGCCTGGAAGAGGCCGAAGAACGAGATCGCGATGAGGTAGCCAACGAAGAAGTACGGATCGAAGAACGGCAGGCCCAGCGCGAAGAAGAAGACCACCATGAAGATGTTGGTCATGCCCTTCTGCGCGTAGACCGTGCAGATGCGGACGACTTCCTTCGCGTCGGTGATGCTCGCCTCCGCCTTGTCGAGGTTGATGTTCTTCTTGATGAAGACCACCGCGCCGTATGCGCCCGTGACGACGGCCTGGGTGGCGGCGCCCGTGAACCAGTAGATGACCGAGCCGCCGATGAGGAGGCCGAGGAGGATCGCAGGCTCGACGATCGAGAGCTTCTCGACGACGGCCTTCGACGCCTGGGCAATCGCGACCTCAGGAGCGAGGCCTGTCAG
>JBIKXP010000133.1:0-9498 GCA_044355685.1 Phycisphaerales bacterium | reverse complement strand
TGTGGGTGAACTGCGATGGAGGCGCCGATCGGGCTCCGGTTTTCTCACGGAGGCACGGAGGCACGGAGGAAGGACGAGAACACGAAGACTGCGAGCGATGCGAGGACGCGGAAAGACGCGAGAAGACATCTCTCTTCTTCGCGGAGGCCGCCTCTGCATCTCTGCGAGAGAATCCGATTGCCCGGGGCTGGCGCGGCTCATGGATTTCTCAGGTCTGAGGGATGTTCAGGCCTGACGGATGCCCAGGCCTGACGGATGCCCAGGCCCGAAAGGGCCACAGGCAGTTCCGATCCCCTCGGTTCCTCGCCCAGTTTGTTCTCCACGGCCGCTGCGCCGCTGCGCCTCTGTGCCTCTGTGCCTCCGTGAGAGACCTCGAGACCGTCAGCCGCACGCCGCCCGGCGAGGGCCGACGGTGCCATCGCCCACACGAAAGCCTGAAGACCCTCTTTTTCACCCTGCGCGCCGAGTTCATGGCGATCGGCCGCGCGCCGGATCTCGGTCGCGGAATCACGCAACGAAGCGGAACCGTGGCGGGTAGGACACGCATGCCAGCTCCGTTCCCACCATCCGCCGGAGGTTTCGCAGCAATCAGTGCGATCGCCGGCCCGCTCATGATGCTTGCGATGGCGTTCTCGCGTCCGGGGCCTGTGCGCGCGCTGCTCAAGGCCGAGGCCGACGCGCCGGAGCGCGCGCGACGCGCGGCGTCGCTTGACCTTCGCGAAGAGCAGCTCGCGCCGCTTCTCAAGAGCGGCGTGGTGGTGCGCGAAGCGGACGGATGCATGTGGGTCGACCGAGCGAAGGCGCGACGACGCTCGTGGCGCATCGCGGGAACGGTCGGCGGTGTGCTCGCCGCGATCGCCGGCACGATTCTCTTCGTTCTTTCGATCGGAGGCTGAGACTGGCCAGCGCCGCGTGTCATAGCCTGCGCTCCATGCAGCTCAAGCCACTTCTCCTCGCGTCGGTTGTCCTGTTCGCAACCCTGCCGCTCGCCGCTCCGCTGCCCGCCGTTGCAGCGGCGACGCAGGACTCCGAGCCGCTTGCGCCGACCCTATCACGCGTCGACCTCCCGATCCGGTCCGTCGCCGTCTACCGTTCGCGAGCCGCCGTCACGCGCGCCTCGACGTGCACCCTCGCGCAAGGCGTCCACGAACTTCGGATCGGGCCGCTGCCCGAGTTCGCCGATCTCGAGAGCGTGCAGGCCAAGATAGGCGCCGGGGGCAAGCTGCTCGATGTCAAGACCGAGACGATCGCGCTCGCGGCGCCCTCGAGCGACAACCCGCGCGTGCGCGAGGCGCTTGAGTCGGTCGAGGCCGCGCGGGACGAGTTGACCGAGGTCGAGCGCAGGCTTGCGAACAACGCGGTGGCGACGAAGCTGGTCGATTCCATTGCAGCGAAGACCGCGGGCGATGCATCGCAAGCGATTGGCTCGGCGCTCGACCCTGAGAAGCTGCGGGCGCAGATCGCATTCATCGAGGCTGAGCGCAACCGCCTCACCACCGAGGAGCGCGAACTCACGAAGATGCGCACGAAGACCGCGGGCGAACTTGCGGCGCGCGAGAAGGCCTTGGCGGCGGCAGGTGGCGCCCCGCCCGCCGAGCGGTACGTGCTTGTGACCGTCGCCGCGGCGCAAGGCGGGAGCATTCCCGTCGAAGTCACGTATCTCGTCGGGAACGCGACGTGGTCGCCCGCCTACACAGTGCGCGGCGACCCGGCCGCCGGCACGCTTGCGATCGAGTTCGACGCCGTCGTGCGGCAGGCGACTGGCGAGGATTGGAGCGATGTCTCGCTCGTGCTGTCGACAGCGCAACCGACGCGCGCTGCGAATCCGCGAGAGATCGCGCCCATGTACGTCGATGCGTTCGATCCAAGTTCGCCGGCGCCGGTCGCGGCGCCATCCTCGGCCGTCGCGCCCAGCTCTCGAGGAGCACTCGGGCAAGCCGCGCCAACCGAGGCTGGTGAGGCCGGAACCACAGCGTTCAACGCGAAGAACGCAGCGCGCATCGATTCGCTTTCGCGCGATGCGGAGGTCGGCGGCGGAGGCGCGGCCGTCGAGTACCGGCTGCCACGGTCGTTCTCGGCGCCGAGCAACGCAAGCGGCGAGCGCCGGACGCGCGTGGCGAACATCGATGCCAAGCCGGTCTATGCGCTCGTCGCGCGGCCGCTTGTCGAGAGCGACGTGTTTCTTCGCGCTCGCATGACCAACGAGAGCGGATACATCCTGCTGCCAGGTCGGGCGCGCGTCTATCTCGGGAGCGATTCGATCGGAACCGCGGCGGTCGGAGAGATCCCGGTCGGCGGGGAACTCGAACTCTGGTTCGGCAAGGAACCCGGCGTCACCGTCAAGCGTGAACTCGTCGCCAAGAAGGCGTCGGAGTCGGGGCTCTTCGCGAAGTCGAAGGGCATCGACCGCGAGTATCGGATCTCGCTGACCAACACGCTCCCACGCGCCATCGAAGTCGAACTGTGGGATCGCATTCCCGTCTCCCGCAGCCAGCAGGTCGTGGTTGATGTGCGCGATGTCGCGCCCGCGCTCTCGACCGATGCGCGCTACCTCAAGGACGAGCGAAAGCAGGGCCTGCTGAAGTGGACGTTGGCGCTTCCAGCGCGCACCGCCGGCACGGAGGCCGTCGCCGCGACCGTCGCGTGGAAGACCCGCACGACGTGGCCAGACGGATCGGTCCTCTCGGGCGACGCGGACTGACGCTGACGGGGCGACGACTCCGTCTGCGCCAATCGTGCGGACACGGCCGGAAATGGCGCTGTTTTGTGAAGCCCTGTTTGCGGCACAGGAATATTCGCGGATTTCGCTTGGATTCCCATGCCCGGTTCGTACGTTCAATATGGATCGCGTGCATTCGCGAACCGGGAGTTGAGCCATGCGCAGGAACGCCATCGAGACATCGCGGGGACGAGCCACCACGGCTTTGGTTGCCTTGGCATCTGCTTCCACGTTCGCGAAGAGCGGAGAAGATCGGGAGTACCGGATGTCCCGGTCACGGGCGGCGTCAGAGTTGGCACGACGTGTCGAGACGCGCGCGAGAAGCCGGGAATGGATGCAATGTGCCGGAGGTGCATCATGAGCCATGGGGAAAGACATCGCGACGGACGGCGGAACCCGGCGCGGGGCAGGAGTCAGGGCGCGGTAGCCATCGCGCTCGCGGGCTTCTCCGCAGCAGTGGTCTGCTCGACTGTGCACGGCGGGGTCATCGACCTCAACGGCGGAACCTCTTGGGGCGGCTGGACGAGCGTCGGGAACTCGCGGACCGCGGGTATGTGGGTGCAGGGCTCCACCAGCCGCAGCTACGACATCTACTCGACGCAGTTCACGCTCGAGTCGTCGCAGGCGGTCGATGGATCAGCCACCGGAGACACCGCGGCGAGCCTCTTCACGGGCTCGTGGATGGCTGGGGACCGCATTCTCGGCGTCGGTCTCCGCTACTCCGACTCGTCTCGACTCGCCACGATCTGGGTGCACGTCGACTGGGCGGGCGACAGCATCATGGCGGCGTCGAGCGTCGGCGCCGGAGACGGCGTCTACTCCGCGAATGCGGGCGACCTGTCGCTCTTCGCCAGCCGCAGCGTGTCGGGCGGCAAACTTCGCGTGCACCAGTACTCGGTGTTCACAGGATTCTCCGCCGACGGCGGAAGCAACTTCGGCGTGCCGTACGGCATGGGTGCGTCGACCAGTGCGCCAGTGCGAGCGTTCACGGTCTTCGATGGAAGCGCAGCCGCAAGCGTGCAGTATCTCGTCAATCTCGACGCAATCGCCCGGAGTAACGGAGGCACGACATTCGGCGAGGGCCAGCTCGGGTCCGCAACCAAGCTCGGCTTCCTCGAGGCAGACCCGGTTTGGAACTACAGCCAGCAGGTCTTCACGCTGCCAACGCCGGGAGCCGCCGCGCTGTTCGCAATGGCATGCGTGCCCCTGCTCGGCAAGCGCAGCCGGCGCCGGCGTCTGCAAGGGACGCAGCAAGGAGATCGACCATGAACCCGCCGTCAAAGACTGGTGAGCACGTCAGTCCGGGAGGAAGAGCCCGGAAAGGTGCCTTCGCCGCGATCATCTCTGCGATCGCGACCTGTGCCACCGCGCACGGGGGTGTCGTCGACATCAACGGCGGAAGCTCGTGGGGAGGCTGGTCGCGCGTGGGCAACTCGCAGACCAGCGGCATGTGGATGGCGGGCTCCACCGTCCGCCGCTTTGACATCTATGCCACGACGTTCTCGCTTGAGGCGTCGCAAACCGTCGGTGGAAACCGTGTTGCGGACGGCTCCGCAGGAAACGGCCTGTCCTATGCGGGCGACACGCAGGCGAGCCTGTTCGATGGCTCATGGCGCGTGGGCGACCGCATCGCCGGCATCGGCATCCGGTACACCGACGCCTCGCAGACGCGGATGTTCTTCATGCTCGTTGACTGGGCGGGCGACAGCATGCGCGCCGCATCGAGCTTCGGTGTGATGGACGGTTTGTACGCGGCGAATGCGGGCGATCTCTCGATCTACACCGCCGAAAGCGCTGGCGGCGACCGGTTCCGCGCGACCCAGTACAGCGTGGCGACGGACCCGAATCCTCAGGGCGGAAGCTCCATCGCCCCCTACGGGACAGTCGCGACCACTGCGTCGCCAGCGCGCGCCTTCGCGATACTCGGCAACGGCAGCGCGAACTCCGCGATCAGCGCGCAGTACTTCCTGAACCTCGACGCCATCCTGCGCAGCAATGGCGGCGCGACGTTCGGCGAAGGCGTGCTCGGACCCGCGACCAAGTTTGGACTCGCCGAGGGACAGCTGGGCACAGACTTCACGATGCAGATGTTCTCGATTCCCGCGCCTGGCGCGTTTGCGCTGCTCGGAGCCGCGTTGGTCGCGCCGCTGCGCCCACGCTCACGGCGCGGGGGCTGAGGCACCGACACACCGTGCGGTGGATGAAAGCGAAAGCCCCGGACCGCAGACGCGGCCCGGGGCGGTTGTTTGAGCATCCGGCGCGGGGGCTCAGGCCGCGCGTGTCATGGACACGTGCCCCACGCACTGAGAAGTTGGCCGAGATCCGAGCTATCCACGAAGCCGTCGCGATTCACGTCGCCCGTGCCATTCGCGGTCGCCGCGCCCCACGCCGCAAGCACCACGCCGAGGTCGCCTCCGTTCACGACGCCGTCGAGCGTGACGTCGGCGAGGCAATCGCACACCGTCGCGCCTCCCGCGATGAGGAACGGGCCGGAGACGTTGCGCTGCGTGTTTCCGCAGATCGTCGTTCCGCCCGAGAGCACGCACGACGACTGCGAGCCGAGAACCCGCAGCCCGCCGGGGCCGCTCGGGTTCGACAGGCCCGAGACGTTCCCCGTGACCGTGCAGTTCACGAGCCGCAGCACTCCCGGGTTGTACTTCACGTGCTCGTAGAACTCGATGGCCGCCCCCGAGATCGGCGCGTTGTTGCCTGTGAACGAGCAGCTCTCGAGCGTGACCGAGTCGCCGGTCGCGAATGCGCCGACTGCCTTGAACGCATTTCCGCCGCCCGGGCCGAACATCCCCGAGCGGTTGCCCGTGAACGTGCAGCCGGTTGCGGTGCCCGTGACGTTGTAGACGAGCGCGGCGCCGCCTTCCTCGTTCGCGGTGTTGCCGACGAAGGTCACGTTGTCCCAGTCCATCGTCCCGAGGTACTGGTAGATCGCGCCGCCGAAGTCGGCACGGCAGTTCTCGAAGCGGCAGTCGCGGATGAAGGCGTTCGAGTTGTTGGCGTAGATCGCGCCGCCGATCGTGAACTCGGAGGTCGGGGTGAAGCGCGCCCCGACGGTGCCGTTGCGGAAGACGAGGTTTTCGAGTCCCGCGGTCGCCGGCTCGCCGCCCTTGAGGAGCGCGATCGCGTCCTGGAGGCCTGTCCCGTCGAGGATCGTCGCGTTGTTCGCGGCGCCGCGGACGACGATGTTCTTGCCGTTCATCGAGAATGACTGGTTGTAGGTGCCCGCCGCAACTTGGACAACCTTTGTGACGCCCATCGGCACGGAGTCGATGGCTGCTTGGATGGTGGGAAACTGGGACGGGACCACGATCGTGCTCTCGCAGAGATCAAGGACGCCGTTGGTGTCCGTGTCGAGCGAAGGGTCCTGTGCGATCTCGACGGCATCGAAGTCGCCGTTTCCGTCGCAGTCTGTCGATTCGAGCGCCATCGCGCCTCCGCAGCAGAAGATCTGCGCCTTGCTGATGTCCGACCGCGTTGCGAAGAAGTTGACGAGCGAGTCTGGGACCGACCCGAAGACCGCAACCGTGCCGTCCACGCGGAGGGCGATCGACTCGGTCGACCCACAAGAGACATCGACAAACTGTCCCGATGGCACGGAAGCCTGTCCGGAACCGTTCAATCCCCAACCAGCGAGCGTGTTGTCGTTGCGCACGGCCAGCGCGTGGTAGTAGCCGGCTGCGATCTTGCGGAAGTTCGATCCGCTCGGAACAGCGAGCTGGCCCCAGGTGTTGTTGCCCCATGCTGCGATGGAGCCGTTCGTACGAATCGCGATCGTGAAGCCGCTCCAGTCGTTGTGGCCACCTGCCGCGATCTCGCGGAAGGTGCCCGAGGGAGCGTTGGCCTGGCCATGGTTGTTGAATCCCCAGCAGGCGACCGTGCCATCACTGCGGATGCCGGCGGCGTGCCAGGTTGCGTCGGCAGCCGAGATTCGCTTGAAGCTGCCCGATGGCACATCGAGGCGGCCGTATTCGTTCAGTCCGAATGGCGCGAGCGTGCCATCCGTGCGAATCCCGATTGCGCACTGTCGACCCGCGGACACCTCGACGAACGACCCAGTCGGGGGCGTCACGGGGTACCCCCACGCAGTCAGCGTGCCGTCGGCGCGGATGCCGATGGCGATTCCTTCGCCGAGATCGACATCGCGCAGAGGTACCGTCGGGGCAGCGCCAGAGATGAGCGCAGTGGCGGCAAAGCCCGCCTCGCAGACGTCGGGAACGCCGTTGGCGTTTGCATCGGCGAGCTGGCCGGAGGCGATTTGGCCCGCGTCGGCGACGCCGTCGCTGTTGCAATCCGCGATCGCCTCGCAGATATCAGGGATGTTGTTGGCATTGATGTCGGCGAGCTGGCCGGAGCGGATCTGGCCGAAGTCGACCAGCCCATCGTTGTTGCAGTCGGCGGACCATTCGACGATGTAGCTCCACACCGGCCCCTCCGTATCGCAATAGCCCGTGCGATACAAGTCATTCCACTGATCGACGTACTCAATGAAGTGAAGGCGATCCTCACCGAAGGGGCACACGTTGTTAGGCTCGCCCGGCATCCAGTTCGTCCAGCTCCACGGCTCTCCGGTCACCCAAGCCCAGCCCGAATCGGTTCGAAGTCCGCCAAGCCAGGGCCCGTAGCGCATTGGCCATGTACTCGCTGGACCAACAAGCGAGAACACGAACTGGTTCTCACCAGCCGACTGGATGGTCGCTAGATGTCCGTTTTCACTCTCACACGCCTCGTGCGCGGTTTCCCAGTCAACGCCCGAAAGTACTCGAACGCATTGATACCAGTGCCCATTCCCGCCGTCCTCGACGCGCCATTGGACGGGGTCGTCGGCATGGGCCGAACCAACACACATGAGGGCGGCGCACACCAGCACAGGCATCTTTCCGAGCAGCGCGTTCATGGGATCTCCTTGCGCCTCGGGTCTATTCGAAGCGCAAAGACCATGCGTCACGCGCGGCCTCAACCTGCACGCCTCGCACTCAGGTTTCTATATCGAATCGAGACCGGGGGAGTCCCCGACTCGTAAGCGCCGTCACCGAAAGGGTCTGCGGGCTTCATCGGGGCCACGGACAAACGAAAGCCCCGGGCCGCAGACGCGGCCCGGGGCGGTTTGTTTGAGCATCCGGCGCGGTGGCTCAGGCCGCGCAACACTCGTGAAAGATCAGTTCGGACTTCAAGACCATCTCGTTTCAGAAACCGACGGTTTGTCCATCAGGCTCCGCCGAGTTCTTCGGCGCAGCCGTGAGATCAGTAGTCCTCGCCGTGGCCGTGGCCTGCGGCGGGCTTTGCCTTCTTCTCCCTGATCTCGGTGATGGCGCAGTCGGTCGTGAGCAGCAGCCCCGCGATCGATGCTGCGTTCTGGAGCGCCACGCGCTCGACCTTGGTCGGGACGATGATGCCCGAGGCGACGAGGTCCTCGTACTTCTGCGTGGCCGCGTTGAAGCCGAAGTTCGGGTCGTTCGAGTCCTCGATCTTCTGCGCGACGACCGAGCCGTCGAGACCGCCGTTGGCGGCGATCTGCTTGGTCGGCGCCGAAAGCGCGCGCCAGACGATGTCTGCGCCGACGGCCTCGTCCTCGCCGAGCGACTTCTTCAGCTTCTCAAGCACGCGGCGCGCGCGGATGACGGAGGTACCTCCGCCAGGGAGGATGCCTTCCTCGACGGCCGCGCGGCAGGCGTGCAGCGCGTCCTCGACGCGGGCCTTCTTCTCCTTCATCTCGACCTCGGTCGCTGCGCCGACATTGATCTGCGCGACGCCGCCCGACAGCTTCGCGAGGCGCTCCTGGAGCTTCTCGCGGTCGTAGTCGCTGGTCGTGACCTCGATCTGGCCCTTGAGGAGCTCGATGCGGCCCTGGATGTCCTTGGTCTTGCCCGCGCCCTCGACGATGGTGCAGTTGTCCTTGTCGACGGTGACCTTCTTTGCGCGACCGAGGTCGGTGACGGTGAGGTTCTCGAGCTGGATGCCGAGTTCCTCCATGATCGCCTGACCGCCGGTGAGGACCGCGATGTCCTGCAGCATCTCCTTGCGGCGGTCGCCGAAGCCCGGCGCCTTGACGGCGCAGACCTTGAGCACTCCGCGGAGCTTGTTCACCACGAGGGTCGCGAGGGCCTCGCCGTCGATATCCTCAGCAACGATGAGGAGCGCCTTGCCGCTCTCGGCGATCTTGCCGAGGATCGGGAGGAACTCCTTCGCGCTCGAGATCTTCTTCTCATGGATGAGGACGAAGCAGTCCTCAAGCACGCACTCCATGTTCGCCTGGTTCGTGACGAAGTGCGGGCTCAGGTAGCCCTTGTCGAACTGCATGCCTTCGAGAAGCTCGACATGGGTCTCGAGGCTCTTGCCTTCCTCGACGGTGATGACGCCATCCTTGCCGACCTTGTCCATCGCCTCGGCGATGATCTGGCCAATCGCGGTGTCCTGGTTCGCGGAGCACGCGCCGACCTGGGCGATCTCCTTCGAGCCGGAGACCTTCTTCGACATGCGACGGAGCTCGTCCACGATTGCGGCGACGGCCTTGTCGATACCGCGCTTGACCGAGTTCGCGTTCGCGCCCGCGGTGATGTTGCGGAGGCCTTCTTGGAAGATCGCCTCAGCGTAGACGGTCGCGGTGGTGGTGCCGTCGCCCGCGTCCTTCGACGCCTTCGATGCGACTTCCTTCACCATCTGCGCGCCCATGTTCTCGTAGGGATCCTCGAGCTCGATCTCCTTGGCGACGGTGACGCCGTCCTTGGTGACCGTGGGAGCGCCGAAGGACTTCTCGAGGACGACGACGC
>JBIKXP010000009.1:0-31118 GCA_044355685.1 Phycisphaerales bacterium | reverse complement strand
ACCGCATGCGCAACACGTTCGCGGAGCACCGCTGGCGTCGCTTCCCGGATCTCGTGCTGACCGCAAGTTTCGGCGTCGCGGACCTGACGATGATCCCGGCCGACGGGACGGCCGCGGACCTGCTTGCCCGAGCGGACACGGCGCTCTACGCCGCGAAGCGCGGCGGACGCAACCGCGTCGCGACCGAGAGCCCGCCGCTCGCTGCGTAAAGTTCCTCGCGAACCTCCCTTGACTGCGTCGGATTTCGGCCCCCGTTTCGGCCGCAAGCCGTCACAATCCCCGCGTGCCGCACGTCGTCGATTCCGCTCTTTGCATCAGGCAGTGGGACTGGTCCGAGACCTCCCAGACTGTCAGCATGTTCTGCCGCGGGTATGGCGTCCTGCGTGGGCTTGCGAAGGGCGCACGTCGCGAGCGCAGCAGTTTTTCCGGCGGAATCGATCTGCTTGCCTGCGGCGAGATCGTCGCGGTCGTGAAGCCGGAGCGCGAGCTCCAGACGCTCACGCAGTGGACGCTGCAGCAGATGTTCCGACGGCCGCATGACGACCTCGAGGTCAATCTTCTCGGTCTCGCGATGGCGGATCTCGTGCACCAGATGCTTCCGCCGGCGGTTCCGCATGAGCGGCTGTTCGATGCGATGCTCGCTGCGCTCGAACGCCTCGAGGAGGGCGACCGTCCGAGCCCCGTGTTCCTGCGCTTCGTCCTCGCTCTCCTGCGTGAGACGGGACATCACCCCGACTTCGACAATCTCTCGCAGGTTGTTCCGGCGCGGCTCGCGTTCGACCCGAGCGAGGGTCGCATCGTCGACTGCAGCGAGCACCCGAAGTCATGGCGCATGCGCCCGGAGACCGCGTTCGCGCTGCGCCACGCCGCGGCCGGGGAGCCGGCGGAGAATCTCGACCCCGACTCCGTCGACCGGGCGATCCGGCTGCTGGCGGCCTACGTCCGCACGATCGTTCCCGGCGAACTGCGGTCGCTCCAGCTCGCGACCGAGCCGCGCGCTCGCCGACGGCGCGAGATACAGGACTCGTCGGAACGCTGACGCGATGGCGATACAGGTTCGACCGAAGCCGCAATGCGGCTGAACGGACCCTCATGGATGGTCGATGACGACCATGCGGGAGGCCGCCTGGTGCGGTCGACCGCGCGCTGTCGCCATGGCTGTTTGGCGCTGCATGCCCGTGTTTCTATGACCGAGGCCGCGTGACGGAGGTTGGCATGAAAGCCGCAGCAATCGAACGAGTCCTTGCCAGTCCGAACCTGCCGACGATTCCGGCGGTGGCGTTGCGCGTGCTGGAACTGATGTCGAGCCGGGATGTCTCGGTGCGCGAGATCTCCTCCGTCATCGAGCACGATCCCGCGCTCGCCTCGAAGGTGCTCCGCACGGTGAACTCGAGCTACTTCGGACTCGCGCGTCCGTGCGGATCGATTCAGCAGGCGCTCGTCTACCTCGGATTGCACTCGCTGAAGTCGCTGGTCCTCAGCTTCACGCTGGCGCGCTCGATCGAGCAGGACGACGGCGATGTCGGCTTCGACTTCCTCGACTACTGGCGGCGCTCGATCTACTCGGCTGCGGCTGCGCGAGAGATCGCCTACCGGACCCGCCGCTGCGATCCGGACGAGGCATTTTTCTGTGCGCTGATCCGCGACATCGGCATGATCGCACTCTGGCGCGCCTACGGCGACCGCTACCTACAGATCGTCGATCTTGCGAAGGGCGACCACGACCGGCTTCCTGCGATCGAACGACGAACGCTCGAGATCAACCATGCCGAGGTCGCGGCCGAGATGATCACCCGATGGCGGCTTCCCGTGGCCTTTGCGGACGTCATCCGCGCACACCATGAGATCGCTGGATTCACTGGCGAGGCGCAGGCGCTCGCCCGCTCCGTCGGACTCGCGTCATCTGCGGCCGCCGTCCTCGCGCCGAAGAACAAGCCAGAGGATCTCGTCCGCTTCCGCACGGAATGCAAGGAGTGGTTCGACATCAAGGAGTCCGCTGCGACCGAGCTCCTTTCCCAGATCGTTGCCGTTGCGCGCGAACTCTCGACCACGTTCGAACTCGAGACCGGCGAGATTCCCGACGTCGACGCGATCCTTGACGAGGCCAATCGCATTCGCAAGGAACAGCAGCTGATGGAGCCGGCAGACAGCGTGGTCTCCGCGGAGGATGCGCCGCTTGATCTCGAGTCGATGCCGGAGTCGCACGTGTTCGGCGAGGATCTCGCGCGCTCGTTCCAGAATGTTCGGCAGGCGGGCACCGGTTCGATCGGGCTGCTTCTGATCGGCGTTGACCGTGCTCGCACGCTGCAGCAATCCTACGGAGTGGGCGGCGTCGATGCGGCGTTGCGACACACGCTCTCGAAGCTGAAGACGGTTCTCCCGCGCGGAGCGCATGTCTATCGCTTCGTCGGAGCGGAACTTGCGGTGCTCGCGTCGAAGGTGGAGATCGACGATCTCTGTCGGATCGCCGAGTTCACGAAGCGCGCCGCCTCGGACGATGCCGTCGACTTCGCTCCCGCCACGGGTGGCGGCTTCCCGATCACGCTGAGCGTGGGCATTGCGACATTTGAGTGCGACCCGCAGCTCGCCTCAGGCAACGGCATCGAGACCCCCGACCAGCTCGTGAGCGGCGCGATGTTCGCGCTTGCGGCCGGACGACGGCAGCATGACAAGGTCGTCGTGTTCCGCCGCGAGCTCAAGAAGGAATACGAAGGAACCTGAGCGACCCTTCGAGGCGGACTTCGCGCCGCGGCGTTCTTGCCGCATGGCGCGCTCCGTCGCTCCAGCACTGATGTTGCCGTGCTCTCAGGCAGGCGTCTGTGCCTCGGCGTGGTCCTCCGGCACCACGGCGATGCGGACGGTCGGCTCCAGCGGGTAGCGCTCGGCGACGCCACGCAGGTCGTCGAGGCTGATGCGCGAGATGCGCGCCACTTCTTCCTCGAGCGGCGTGTAATCGGCGCTGTAGCCCCACAGTGTGCCGAGCCGCATCATGCGGCCGGCCGGCCGCTCCGATGCGACGGCCGCCGATGTCGCAATCTTGCTTCGCGCACGCAGCAGGTCGTCCTCGTCGAGCGATGCAATGAGTTTCGCGAGTTCCTTTCGAAGCGCGGCCTCGATCTCCTCGGTCTTGTCCGCGTCGCAGACGGCGAAGATCGTGGAATCTCCCGCGCCATCGTGGCCGTCGTACGCAGCGCTTGCCTCTTCCGCGAGACCGGTCTCGACGAGCGCCCAATGCAGGCGCGAGCCATCCCCGCCGCCGAGAATGTGCATGAGGATGCCGGCCGAGTAGCGTTCGTCGTCCTGGATCGCCGGTGCCGGCATGGACAGAAGCAGGTAGGCGCGCGTCGTGTTCTTCAGTCCGATCGTGGCATGGGCGCGGCCCGGGCTCCACGATGGCCGCACGCGTGCGGGCTTCGCCGACGTCCAGCCCGAGCAAAGCCGTTCGGCCTCGCGCACAAGTGCGTCGAAGTCGAGGCGCCCGGCGGCCACCAGCACCGTGTTGTCCGACGAGTAGCGCTCGCTGAAGTAGCGATGCATCTGGTCGCGCGTCAGCGCGCCCACGGTGTTCGTGGTGCCGAGCACGCGATGCGACAGCGGGTGGTCGGCGTAGAGCTGCTCGATCAACGCCTCGTAGCCAACCCAGAACGGCTGGTCGGCGTACATCGCGATCTCCTCGAGGATGACGCCCTTCTCCTCGCGGAAGTCCTGTTCACGCAACGCGGGCCGCAGGATGTCCGAGAGGATCTCGACCGCCGAGTGCAGCCGCTCCGGAAGGACATGCGCGTGATAGGCCGTGAGTTCGTTCGTCGTGAACGCGTTCTGGCTTGCGCCAAGGTCGTCGAACGCGCGGTTCACGTCCTCGGCCGTCCTGCGCTCGCTTCCCTTGAACATCATGTGCTCGAGGAAGTGCGACACGCCCATAAGTTCGCCCGGCTCGTCGCGCGAGCCGGTCCGGACGAAGAAGCCCGCAGCTGCGGTGTGCGCCGTCGCGTCGATCTCCGCCTGGATCTCGAGTCCGTTTGGAAGGCGGGCGACTCGGTGCTGGATGGCGGTTGCGGTTGCGGGCATCGGCGACAAGTGTAATGGGATCGCCTGATCCGGCGATCGCGTCGGAGCCGGCGCTTCGCCTACACTTTCGATCCGATGTCCGCAGAAGACGACGTCCAGACCCGCGCCCCGGCGCAGCCTTCGCCCGAGGCGCTCGCGCGGACGCTCGCGCGCCATCCGCGCCCTCTCGGAGGCGACACCCAGCGCACCGCAGGCGCCGCGAAGCTGAGCCTGACCGGCGAGGTCATCAACAACCGCGAGGCGGAGGCGCACCACCTTCGCATCCAGCGCAAGCCCGAGTGGTTGCGCGCGCGCGTGCCCGGCGGCGAGGGCTACGAGCGGCTGAAGAAGATCATCGACGAGCACCGGCTCCACACCGTCTGCCAGGAGGCGTCGTGCCCGAACATGGGCGAGTGCTGGGGCCGCGGAACGGCGACCATCATGATCCTTGGCGACACCTGCACGCGCGCCTGCGGATTCTGCAACGTCAAGACGGGAAAGCCCCCCGTCTACGACCTCGATGAACCGCGCCGCGTCGCGGCGTCGCTTGCGCTCATGAAGCTCAAGCATGTCGTCATCACGAGCGTGAACCGCGACGAGCTGCCCGACGGCGGCGCCGCGATCTGGGCCGAGACGATCCAACGTGTGCACGAGGCGTGTCCAGAGATGTCGGTCGAGATCCTCGTCGGCGACTTCCAGGGCGACGAGAAGGCGATCCAGGTCGTCTGCGACGCGCGGCCCGAGATCATCTCGCACAACATGGAGACGGTGCGCCGCATGCATCCTGCGGTGCGCCCGCAGGCGAAGTACGAGCGTTCGCTCGCGGTGCTCCGCCAGTTCAAGCAGAATGGTCTCGTGACGAAGACCGGAATCATGGCCGGGATCGGCGAGCATGACGAGGAGATCCTCGAGTTGTTCGACGACGTGCGCGCTGCAAGCGATGCCGACATCATCACGGTCGGCCAGTATCTGCAGCCGACGCGCAACCATCTCCCGATCCACCGGTGGGTGCATCCCGACCAGTTCGCCATGTACCGCAGGGAAGCGCTCGCGCGAGGATTCAAGGTGTGCGAGAGCGGCCCTCTGGTTCGCTCGAGCTACCACGCGGAGGAGCAGGCGGCCATGCTGTCAGGCGCTGCACGCGAGACCCATGATGCGATGTCGGGGCTGCTCGCCGAAGCGCGTGAACGCAGGAGCCCAGAGGAGCGGTGACCCGCGCCTCTTGGCGCGTGATTTCGTCGATCAGTGGTGGGAATCGCCGTGCGATGCGTGCGCGTCGCCAGACTTGCTCGCCGACTTGCTCGCCGACGCGGAGGAAGACGCGGAGGAAGACGTGGAGGAAGACTTGGAGGACGACTTGTCCGCCGATTTCGACCCATGCGAGTCGGCTTCCTGCGTTGCGTCGGCGGCCTTCGCAGCAGCGTGCGCCTTCTCGGCTTCCTCGGCTTCCTCGAGCGCGCCCGCGACCGTGAAGTCGATCGGCCCGATTCCAGAGTGGCTCGCGGCGCGGTGCGCCAGCACCCACGCGACCGGCAGCGCGAACAGCATCGTGAGCGCAGCGGCGCTGACAACGAGCTTCGCGGGTTCCGGCACGAATCGCATCGGAATGGCCATGATGCGGAGGATCAGCGAGGGCTGACCGTCTTCACCCGACGCCGCTCGAGCGACTGGCTCTGGCTCTGGCTTTGGCTTTGGCTGTTGCTTCGGCGCCTCGGCCGGCTTCGGTTGAGGCTTGGGCGCCTCGACCGGCGCGGGGGCCGGTGCTGCCTCGGCCACTGGAGCTGGTTCGTGCGTCGGCGCGGGCTCCGGTTCGGCGGGCTTCTCTTCGTACTTCGACGTCAGCGGCCTGCCGTCTTCCGGCGGCGCTTCCTCGATCTTGACGACCGGTGCGCTACCGGATTCCGTCGGAAGCGGCGCGCGAGCACCGCTTGCGATCGTCGACGCATTCGCAGGCTTGAGTCCGGTCTTCGAGAGGTCGGCCGTCATGGGCCGCGAGATTCCTGCGAATCGCGGCGCGGGATTCGTGACAGGAGCCTTGATGGACGCTGCGGGCGGCGCACCCGCCTTGCCCTTCGCAAGCGCCTGTGCGAGCGCCTTGTCGATCTTCTCGTTCTTCTTCGCGAGCGCCTGCGGATCGAAGATCGTCTCAAGCGCCTGGCCAAGAAGGTTGTTCGTCGAGCTCAGGAGCGCGTTCGTCTCGTGCGTCAGGAGCTCGTTGATCTCCTTGAGGAGCAGTCCGACCTGATCGCCACCGTCATCGGCCGGCTGATCCGGCTGCTGCGGCGTCTTCGGCGTGGACATCAGGTTGTCGATGTCGCGCGCAAGCGAAGCAAGACCACCACTCGCGCCGGCGGTGGCGGCGTTCGCATCGGGTTGCCCCGGGGAGCCGGTGTTGGTCTCCTCCTCAGCCATGCATCCGTTATCGGCAAGGTTGGGCACCTCCTCGACCGAATCCACGAATCCAACCGCGAATGCGCATGGAGTGCGCGGGTGGCGGCTGCGCGTCGCCGGGGGCGCTGAACCGAGCGCGGGCGGGCTGTTGCAGCGAACTCCGGCAGGGGCGAGAATCACCGCGTGGATTGGCCCAGACTCACGCGTTGTCTCGCGATCGGCGCAGGCGCACTGCTTGCGGTCGTCCCCGCGTCGGCGGCCACCGGCGACGGGCTTGACGCGCGCATCTCGGACGCGCTGCGTGAGGCCGGCTCGAACCGTGGCGAGATCGAGTCGTTCCTCCGCCGCTACGAGAAGGCTCAGGACGCGCAGAAGCGACTCGCGGCGCGATGGCTCGTCGCCAACATGTCCGGTCACGGCTACGCGGTCATCCGTCTCGCCGACGCCGATGGGCGAGAACTCTCCTTCGATGCGAAGGAGCATCCGAATCTCGAGCGCGCGAAGGCCGCGCTCGACGCGGTCGAAGCCGAGCATCCGACCGCATCGTTCAGGAAGGTGCGCTTCGAGAGCGACCTCGAGCACGCGAGCGCGGAGTTCCTCGCGACGCATCTCGATCGGGCGTTCGAGGCATGGCGCACCCAGCCTTGGGCGAAGTCGATCAAGTACGAGGTCTTCCGCGACTTCATCCTGCCGTATCGAGGCAGCAATGAGCCGCTTTCACAGTGGCGTGCGTCCGCGTTCGAGCGCCTGGCGCCGCAGCGCTTCGAGCATGCCGGCGAATCCGACGTGCGCGCAGTCGGCGAGCGCATCCGGAGCACGGTGCATCAGTGGGTGGGCTTCAGCGATCTCTTCTATCTCCACCCGACCGACCAAGGCTACGACGAGATGAACGCTCGCAAGCTCGGCCGCTGCGAGGACATCACCAACATGATCGCCTACGGCATGCGTTCGGTCGCCACGCTGTGCGCGACCGACTACACGCCGTGGTGGGCCGACCGCGACAACAATCATGCGTGGGAAGTCGTGCTTGACGCCGAGGGGCGCGGGCGCGCCGGGCTCTCGAACCGCTGCGCGAAGGTGTACCGCAAGACGTTCGCCGCGAATCCATGCAGCCTTCCCATGCAGTTTTCTGCGGAGAAGGACGCGCCCTCGTGGCTTGCGGGCTCGCATTTCATCGACGTCACCGAGCAGTACATGCCCGTGACCGATGCGGCGGTCATCCTCTCGAAGGTGCCGCCGCGCGCGAGCGTGGCGTACCTCGCGGTGTTCAACGGCGGCCTATGGCGACCGATCCAGTGGGGGCGCATCGAGGGCGCGCGGGTCGTGTTTCCGAAGATGGGCCGCGACATCTGCTATCTGCCGATGGTCCGGGTCGATGGACGCGATGTGCCCGCCGGTGCGCCGTTCATCATCGAGCGCGATGGACGCACGCGAACGCTTGCCGGAGCGAGCATGCACCTCGAGGCGCTCCGCGCCGCCGCGACGAGGCCCGACACGCCCGACGCCGATACGCGCGCGCTGATTGCCGCAACGCCGGTGAGGCCGACCTCCGGATACGAGCTCTTCCGCTGGGCGGACGGCGGCTGGAAGAGCGAGGGCCGCATGGAGGCGGGTGTGCCCGAGAGAATCTTCGAGCGCCTGCCCGACGACGCGATCTACTGGCTTGTCGAGGACGGGTCGGAGCGCCTCGAGCGCATCTTCACCATCGAGGCCGGACGTCAGGTGTTCTGGTGAAGCCGTCGCTTGAACTCATCGTCAATGTCGACGACCTCGGGCTCCACCCGGCGGTGCGGCGCGCTATCGAGGAAGGCGCCGCGCACGGGACGGTGACGAGCGCGAGCGTTCTTGCGAACGGACCCGATCTCGCGGCGGTGCGTCCGGTGTCCGGCGTCTCGTTTGGCGCGCATCTCAACATTCTTCGAGGCCCGCCGCTCTCGCCGCGAGGCGAGATCCGCTCGCTGCTTGGCGACGATGGGAACTTCCTCGGAAGCGCCGCGAAACTCGCGCTGCGCGTCCTGCGCGGTTCGGTTCGGCGGGACGAAGTCCGCCTCGAGTGGTCGCGGCAGGTCGCCGCGCTCGGCGAGCGTGGGCTCGCGCTCTCGCACGTCGATGGCGAGAAGCACACGCATTGCCTGCCCGGGCTCTTCGCGGTCGCATGCGAGGTTGCGGAGGAACACGGAATCCGCTGGGTCCGTCGCAGCGACGAGCGCTTCGGAAACATCCGGCTTGGCGCGCCGGCGGTGCGTCGCGCGCTGCTGCGCGCGCTGTGCGTGTCGGCGCGCACGGGCGCGCGAACCGAGTCGACCGACGCCGTGTGGGGCATCGCCGAGCAAGGCGCCGCGTTCACGGCCTCTGCCTGCGAACATGCGCTCGCAGGGATCGGCCCACGGAGGATCGAGGTCGTCTGCCATCCCGGCCGTCAGGTCGAGGGCGACCCGTCGCTGCCGTCGTCGTTCGGTAGGATGCGCGTCCATGAGCTGTGGGAGCCGGAGCACCGGAGCCTGTGCGACGGCTCGTGGCGCGAGACGGCGGCGCGCAACCGCTGGAAGTTCGTGAACTTCGAGACGGTCTCCACCGACGCGCGCTGAAACCGCCTGAATCCGACCGATGCCGCCTGAACAGATCGACATCTCGGTGGTCACGCCGATGCACAACGAGGAGCTGTGCGTCGAGGAGTTTCTGCGCCGGACCGACGCCGCACTGCGCGCCATCGGCCGCCCGCACGAGATCGTGATCGTCTCCGACGGCTCGACCGACCGGACCGAGGAGCTGCTGCGCGCGGCGACCGCGCGGTTTCCCTCGCTGCGGGTGCTCTGCCTCGCCCGCAATGTCGGGCAGTGCAGCGCGCTCTACGCTGGAATCCAGGCTTCGCGCGGCAAAGTCGTCGTCGTGGCCGACGGCGACCTGCAGCACCGACCCGAGGACATCCATCTGCTCATCGCCGAGATGGACAAGGGCTACACGCTCGTCTCCGGCTCGCGCCGTGACCGGAGCCACGAGAAGCTCGCGAAGCGCCTGCCGAGCCGGATCGCGAACAAGCTGCTGCGCACGGTCACCGGGTGCGAGATCCGCGACATGGGCGGCTTCAAGGCGATCGAAGGCGAGATGGCGCGTTCGTTTCGCCTGCGTCCGGGCCACCATCGGCTGCTGCCGGCGCTTGTCCACATGCGAGGCGGGTCGACCGCCGAGGTCTTCGTCGAGGCGCAGGATCGGTTCGCCGGCAAGAGCCACTACGGCATCTCGCGTTCCTTCGACGTGATCTTCGACATCGTGATGCTTGGATTCCAGTCGAGCTTCAAGGCCCGACCGCTCTATCTCTTCGGCCGCGTCGGCGTGGCGCTTCTCCTCGTCGACTGCGTCGTGATGCCGTGGCTCCTGTACGAGAAGTTTGCGCTCGGCGTCGACATGGGCACACGGCCGCCATTCCTCGTGGCGATCATGTTCTTCCTCGCGGCCCTCTTTTTCCTCGCGATGGGCTTCGTGCTCGAGCTCCTCAGCGACGCGAACAACGCGATCGGCGGCATGAAGCCCTACGTCGTGCGCGACGAGATCGGCGCTCGCGAACGCCACTGATTTCCGCGCGTTCGCTACAGTGCGCGACACGACCGGCGGCCGCCGGCGGCGTGCGGAGATTGCATGATGAAGATGACGAATGCGGTGCTGGCGCTCTCGCTCTCGCAAGGCCTCGCGGCGTTCGCGCTGCCCTCGGACGACGCGGACCTGCGGCGCGCGCTTGGCGAGATCGAGGCGCTTCGGAAGCAGAATGAGACGCTTGCCGCGCAGAACGCCGCGATCGTGGCGAAGGTCGCAGCGCTTGAGGAGCGCGTCGTGGCCGACGGCGACTGGCTGACGGAGGAACGCACGCGCGAGATTCGCGCGATCGTCGCCGACGTGCTCGCGGATGGCGCCACGCGCGACTCGCTCCGCTCGGACGGTGCGACGGCGGGGTACGACAAGTCGAAGGGCTTCTTCCTCGCAAGCGCGGATGGCAACTACTCGCTTTCGGTGAAGGGCGACATGCAGCTGCGCTGGGCGCTCAACAGCCGCGACATCGGCTCCGCGACCGCCGCGCAGGGTTCGGCGGCGAACACCACGTCCGACGACGCATGGGGCTTCGAGTTCCGGCGCGTGCGGCTTACCTTCTTCGGAAACGTCGTCGATCCGTCGTGGACCTACGAGATCAAGATGGCGTACAACCGGAACGCCGTCTCGAGCAGCAACGGTTTCCTCGACGACGCGTTCTTCGCCAAGGCCTTCGGCGGCGGCTGGACGCTGCGTGCCGGACAGTTCAAGCCGCCGTTTCTCCGGGAAGAGTTCGTGGGCGCGACGTCGCAGCTTGCCGTCGAGCGTTCCCTGGCAAACGACGCGTTCACGGCGGGGCGCAGCCAGGGCGTGCGGCTCGGCTGGCAGAACGAGCAGCTGAAGGTGGAGGCCTTCTACGGCGACGCGCTCCGCGCGAACGCGACCGCGCCGTATGCGATCACCGGCGGCGGCAGCGGCGCGCTCAACGCCGGCGGTGCGCTCGGAGTGGCTGCGGCGCAGAACACCGGCTTCAACGCGAACCAGAGCGACTACGCCTTCGCGGCACGGCTCGAGTGGAAGCCACTCGGTGAGTGGAAGCAGTTCAGGGACATGCAGAGCTACCGCGGCGAGGGCCAGGGTTTCCTGCTCGGACTCGCGGGATACGCGCAGCAGGTCGACTCGGTGATCGGCGCCAGCGGCGCGACGCCCGATGTCATCGTCAGCGTCACTGGCGATGCCTCGATCGATTTTGGCGGCGCCCATCTGATGGTCTATGGCGTCTATCGCAGCGTCTCCCTCCAAGCGGCGCAGCCCGTTCGTGGTGGCGGCACCGGCGACTCGCTCGGGCAGTGGGGCGCCGTCATCCAGGGCGGCGTGTTCGCGAGCGACGACGTCGAACTCTTCGCGCGCTACGAGATGGGCAACAGCGACACCGATCAGTACCGCACGGAGGCCACGGCCCTTCTCGCCAGCGGCGAGGATCTCAGCGTGGCGACCGTCGGCATCAACTGGTGGGTCGCTGGCGTGAAGAACAAGCAGGTGAAGTGGACCACGGACGTGGGCTACAGCTTCGACCCGCTCGTCGACTTCGCCGCGTCGGGTGCCGACTATCTTCCAGATTCGACCGCTTCCGGCGCAACGACCAACGATGGCCAGTGGGTGGTGCGTTCGCAGCTTCAGTTCATGTTCTGAGTGCCATGCCATGTCGATGAAATCAATCCGCATCGGGGCCTCGCTCGCGCTCGCAGCCACCACGCTGCTCGCGACCGGCTGCATCGCCTCGCGCAACTCCGCGCCGCGCGTGAACAAGGCGGTGACAAGCTCGACCGACTTCAGCCGCTCCACCGCGCTCGAAACGATCGACTCCGAGGAGCTGAATCAGCTCGCGAACGCCTTCGCCGACCGCTATCGCACGCTGATGGAGGATGCGGTCCGCGACATGATCGAAGGCACGCCCGACGCCCGCGACGTGGAGCCCCGGGCGGTGGAGCCCCGGGCGGTGGGTGCGCCGACGCGGCCCGTCCGCACCCTCGATGCGCGCCAGCGCGCGCTCGCGAATCGCTTCCTCGTCGAGAGCACGACCAGCGTCTACGACATCGCGACGAGCAACGATCCGTTCTCGCAGGTGCTCGATCTCACCATCATGGTCACGCTGACGAGCCAAGTCTGGATCGACAGCGACCGCGCGGCGCGCGAGTTCGGCGAGGAGCGCGGCCAGATTCTGGTCGACGCCCTGCGCGCGGCCCGCGAGGAAGTCTGGGACATCGCCGCGCGCGTCCTGCTTCCGGACCAACTGTCTGCGCTCGACTTCATGATCGCAAGCTGGCGGCGTCAGCACGGGGACGTCGAGGATGTCAGCTTCGTCCGCTTCGATGACTTCGCCGATTCGCGCGGAAGCGCGCTGCTCGCCGAGGCGAAGCGCGGCGGCGGCCTCTTCGAGCCATTCAATCAGGCGATCGACGAGGCGGTCGCATACCGCAAGGTGCTCGAGCGGATCTTCTTCCTGGCCAAGCGCGCCCCGACCCTCGTGAACTGGCAGGCGCAGTCGGTCATCGACCAGGTGCTCGCGAAGGACGAGACGATCGGCGCGCTCGAGAATCTCGACAGCGTGACCACGTCGGTCGAGGTCCTCGGCGCGACGGTGCAGAAGCTCGCGGACGACGTTCCCTCGCTCATCGAAGGGGAGCGCAAGGCCATCTTCGCGGAGCTCGATCGTCGGCAGGAGGACATCGACGGCGCGCTTGCGAACGTGAAGGCGATCGCCGAAGACGCGCGCGTGACGACCGCAGATGTGAAGGCGACGGTCGACTCCGTCGCGCCGACCCTGAAGGAAGTGCAGACGACGCTCGACGCCGCGCAGCCCACGCTCGCTGCGGTGGAGCGGCTGGCGGCGACTTCGGAACGCCTTCTCGGCAAGGTCGCCGAGATGTCGGGACCGCCCGACCCGAACGCGAAACCATTCGACATCGCGGACTACCGCGGAGCGCTCAATGATGCGACCGCGACGCTTGTCGAGGCGAACAAGGCGCTCGATCGCGGAGAGTCGCTTGCGTCGTCGCCTGCGATCAAGGGCTTGATCGCCGAGGTCACCCACGCCACCGAGGAGCGCATCAAGAGCGTCGAGACGGCTGTCGCGCGGGTCGTGTGGCTTGTCGGCGGCGTGGCGGCCGGGCTTCTCATCTTGGGATTTGCGCTCGCTATCGCCTATCGCCGCATTGGCGGAGGGGCTTCCGCATGACACGTCCGGGATCACTCGGCTCGATCGTCGTTCGCTTCGTTCTCGCTGGTGCGTTCATGTCGCTGGCTGGTTGCCTGAGTGTGCAGGCGCCGCCACGCGAGCTCGATGCGCCGCGCGACATGCATCCGCCGCGAGAGGAAGTCGACGTCGACCAAAGTCCATATCCAAGGTTCGTTGCCGATCCGACCCTGAAGGGCACGGTTCGATGCGTGGGAAGTTCGGCGGTCGGCCTGATCCTGAACGCCATTCGTCAGGACTTCAATGAGTCGGAGCCCGGCATCGAGCTGCAGATCGTCTCATCCGGCTCTGGCGATGCGCCGAAGATGCTCGCAAGTGGCCAATCCGATCTCGCGCCGATGAGCCGGGCGATGAAACCGGATGAGATCGCGCTCGTCGAGAAGACGCGTGGGTGCAAGGTCGAGTACGTCGATATCGCGATCGACGCGATCGCGATCACAGTGAACCGTCGCAACCCGCTGACGCAGGCGTCGATGAAGGACCTCGATCGCCTCTTCGGGCGCGAGCGTCGCCGCGGCGGCTCTCCGGCCATGACGTGGGGCGAGCTCGGCCTGACGGACGATGCGTGGCGCGACAGCCGGGTCATGCTGTTCGGCATGGGTCCCAAGAGCGGCTCGCACGGCATCGTGCAGGAAGTCGTGCTGCAGGGCGGAACCTTCAGAACAAGCATCAACGAGGAGCCGGTTTCCTCGAGCGTCGTCCAGGCGGTCGCCACGAATCCGGCGGCAATCGGTTATTGCAGCGCCTACTTCGTCGATCGCGCGCCACGTGCGAGAGCGCTGCTCCTCGAGACAACCGATGGCAGCGGATTCGTCGGTCCAACCGACGAGGCGGTTCGGTCCGGGCGCTATCCGCTCAGCCGATCGCTGCGCATCTACTTCGTGCGCGATCCCGCGCGGCCGAATCCCGCTGCAACGCAGTTCCTGCGCTTCCTCGTGAGCGAGGACGGACAGTGGGCGATCGGTGAGCTCGGGCAGCGCAAGATCTCGCCGGTGCAGGCGCACGCGTCCTTCGCGGCGCTCAGCAAACCCTGAAGTCCGGGCGCCGGCGCCGTCGCGCACGCAGAACAGGCAACGATGCCGCTTCGCGTTGACGAGGCCGCGTCGTACACTCTGTGGATGCTGTCCTCGTTTGCCGCGATTGATTCTCGTCGCGTCACGCACCAGTTCGTCGCCTCCGCTGCGGTCGCGTGTCTCTGCATGTCGGCGGCGCTCGCGCAGCAAGGCGATCGGCAGGGCGAGACGCAGGGAGAGCTGCCGACGGCGTGGCGCGTGGATGCGGCGCCACCGCTGTCGCCGGCGGATGCGCTTGCCGCATTCTCGATCGTCGACGGCTTCCGTATCGAGCTCGTCGCCGCAGAGCCGCTCGTCGAGGCACCGGTCGCGTTCGAGTTCGGGCCCGATGGAAGACTGTGGGTCGTCGAGATGCGTGGCTACATGCGCGATGCCGACGGCGCGGGCGAGCGTGACCGGCTCGGGCGCATCAAGGTGCTGCGCGACACCGATGGCGATGGCCGCATGGATGAGGCGCAGGTGTTTCTCGACGGACTCGTGATGCCGCGCGGCATCGCGCTCTGGCGCGACGGTCTTCTTGTGATCGAGCCGCCGAACCTTCTCTTCTGCCGCGACACCAACGGCGATGGCCGCGCCGATGCGTCGGAAGTCGTCGCATCCGGATTCGCCGGCGCCGACAATCCAGAGCATGCGGGCAACGGCCTCGCCTTCTCGCTCGACAATGCCTTCGCGTGCGCACAGCATCCGCGGCGCTTCGTTCCCGATGGCGCGCGCATGCGCGTCGAGGCCGTCGCTCCGCACGGGCAGTGGGGGCTCTCCGAGGATGCGGTTGGACGCCTCTTCTATTCGCCGAACTCGGATCCGCTGCTTGTCGATCTCTGGCCGAAGGAGTACTTGGCGCGCAATCCATCGCAGAAGAGTTTCGATGGCGTACCCGCGCGCGCAGCGACCGACACGCGCGTGTTCCCGTCGCGCCTCACGCCTGGTGTGAACCGCGGCTATCAGAAGGGCGTCCTCAAGGATGGACGGCTCGCGAACTTTACGGGCGCGTGCAGTCCGCACGTCCACGATGGTGTCGCGCTCGGCGAGGACATGCGCGGCACCGCGCTTGTCTGCGAGGTGGCCGGCAACCTCGTGCACCGCTACCGCCTCGCCGAGCGCGATGGCCGCGTGACGGCGACGCCAGCCGACGGGGAGCGCTCGTTCCTCACGTCGACCGACGAGCGATTCCGCCCAGTCTTTCTCGAGGCTGGCCCCGATGGCGCCATCTATCTCGCCGACATGTATCGCGGCGTGATCCAGCATCGGAACTTCATGACGACGTTCCTACGCAAGCAGGTTGAGGAACGCGGCCTCGAGTCGCCGCTCGACCATGGCCGGATCTGGCGGATCGTGCGCGCCGATGCACCGTCGCCGGCGATGCCCGATCTCTCGCGCATGGACGCGGTCGAGCTCGCCCGCGCCCTCGAGAGCCATGAGAAGCCGGTGCGCACGCTGGCGCGTCGCCTTCTCGTCGAGCGGCGTGATGCGGCGGCGATCGCAGAGATTCGTAGCCGTTTCCTCGCGAGTGCGACGGACCCCGCCGCGCGCGAGGTCGTGGAGCCTTCGGGCCGTGGACGTGAGATCGACCAACGTGAGATCCATGAACTCGAGCAGCTCTGGACGCTTTCCGGTTGTGGCGCGGCCGACATGGAGGTGATCGCAGCGGCGTTTGCCTCGGAGAGCGCGCTTCTCCGAATGCACGCGCTCCGAGTCGCCGAGCGCTCGCTCGACTCGATGTCGCTCGTATCGCTCCTGAGCCGGGCCATCGAGGACGACGCGCGAGCCGTGCGCGTGCAGTCGGTGCTGACGTCGTGGCGGCTCGATCCGTCGATCCGCATCGCGGTGCTCGAGCGCGGCCTTCGCCGCGACATCGCCGAGCGCGAGATGCGCAGCGCCGTGCTTGCATCGTCGGTTGGCGCAGAGCATGCGCTGCTGGCCACGATCGCCGCAGGTCATGTTCTTGACGAGGAGACCGTTGGCGCCCGCGCATTCGCGGGTGAACTCGCCGAACTCGTGCTCGACGATGGAAGCGGCCGACCGAACCCAGCGGCGCTGCGCGATCTGCTCGCCGCAGCTGCGCGCGTCATGCGCGAGCGGGCTTGGCTCGCGAAGGCGATCCTCGAGCGAATCGGCGCACGCCAGAACCTGAATGCACGCGAGCCGACGCAACTGATCGCGGCCTCGGAGCCCGCTGGATGGCTGGATGCGATGCGCGCGTCATCCGGCAGCCTCCCGCTCGTCGGGGCCGTCGACCGTCTCGTCTTCTGGCCCGGTCGAATGGACGTTGCCTTCGTGCCTCCGCGCGTCGTCGTGGCCGAGGCGCTCGGATTCGAGGAACTCGGGAAGCGCCTCTATTCAAACTGCATGAGCTGTCATCAGGCGAATGGCCGCGGATTGCCGCCTGTCTATCCGCCGCTTCGGGGCAGCGAAATCGTGCACGGCGACGCGGCGACGCTCGTCAAGATCGTCATGCACGGGCTCGAAGGCCCGATCATGGTCGACGGACAGTCCTACAACCAGGTCATGCCCGCAGCGCCGCTTCGAACCGACGAGGAGATCGCCGCCGTCCTCACCTATGTCCGCAATGCATGGGGGAACGCCGCGGCGCCGATCGATCCCGCGCTCGTCACCCGAATCCGGGAGGAGACGAAGGGGCGCAACAAGCCTTGGTCGTCTCGGGAACTCGGCCTGCAACCCTGAGTCTCTGTCGGCGGGCCTCCGTCGCCGCGCTTCGCGACGGCCGGGTGAAGAGTGCCGCGCGCGGCCCGCGACAGCGCTTCCGGCACACCCAGCGCCAGCGCAGCCGCTTGCAGCAAGCACTCCTTGGTGACGCCGAACCGAGGGGCTGTTTCCCATAGATGCCCATCACGCCGCTATCTCATGCGTGAGTTCACCCACCCTTGTTGCCGTCCAGCTTCCGAACGGAGCCGAGCTTGGACTCGTCCCTTCCCACCGCCTGCAGCGTGCCATCGTGAGTGGAGCCATGCCGGGCAACGCGCTGGTGCGCCCGGATGGCGCGTCGCGCTGGAAGCCGGCGAGCGCTTGGCTCTCGGAGATGATGGAGGTCCAGCCACCCGCGTTCATCGGTCATGAGTCGACACCGATGGCGGGCGCGCCGGGCCCCCCGTCGGTCCCGATCGTCGAGATGACGCAAGCCGGGATGCCATTCGCATCGACGCCCGGCGGATCCATCGGACTGGGCCTGCGGCAGCATCGACCTCTGCCGCAACCGGATGCGCAGGCCACGACGATGGCGGTGTCGGCATCGTCGGTCGTCCCAGCGGTGCTCACATTCGGCGGGCTCCTTCTCGACGGCCTGCTCTGGACGGTTCTTGGCGTTCTCAAGTTCAAGAGGGACTTGGCCCTCATGCAGTCGGGGCAGACGGATCCAACCACCCTGCTGCCACGCGAGATCGCGGCAAGCATGGTCTGGTCCCTGCCAGTTCCGCTGCTTGGCCTGATTCCGCTGATCGTCGTGTCGATTCTCCCGTTGTCACAGGTCCCGGACCACGCAAGGCCGTACTCGATCTTCCAGCCCGCCATTCGCTGGGCCTTGCTGTCGATCGCGCCGATCGGGCTGTATCTGCTCATCAAGATCCTCCCTGCCGACAGCACAAGACTGCCGTTCATGATCGCTAGTTTCGGCATCTTCCTGACGACGTTCTGCGCGGTCATTCCCCGGGAGGTCAACAACGCGCTGAATGCGCGCCTCAGCTACTTCGATCATGAAGTCCCGACGTGGGCTGGAACCTCCGCCACGGGACTTCTGATGACTTCGAGCATCTTCGCGGCTCTCCTGAACATCCTGCTCTTCTTCATGATCCGCGGCGAGGTCGCGCAGTCGAGGAGCGATGCGCCGATGGCATCGCTCCTCATCATCGGGCTCTTCGTCATCGCGGTCGGAGCCCGTCTGGTCGGCATGCTTCTGACCGGCATTTGGGCGATGCTGCTTGTCTCGAAACTCCGCAAGATTCCCGCCACTGCAGTCACGTCGCGCAGGAGGTGGGAGTGATGCCTGAGCAATCACCGCGTCTCATCCGTGTTCGCATGACCGACGGATTCGAACTTGATCCGATGCCGGAGAATCGCATCGTCGAGCTCATCCGGCATGGCATCATCGATCGCGACGATCTGATCCAACGCGTTGGAAGCGAGCGCTGGCGTCGGGCGATCGAGGCAGGCGAAGGGCTCTTTCCAGCTGCTTCGAACATCCCGCCCGCGCTCGATCACGCGCCACCCGCGCTCGATCACGCGCCGCCCGCGCTTCATCACACGCCACCCGCGCTTCATCACGCGCCGCCGCCTGCCGTGACACAACAGCAGGGATCGCCGGCCCAGGAATCATGGGCGGGCTTCCCTGCCGCGCAGGTGTTGGGCGAGCGGGCAGCCGTCGGATCCCTGCAACCGGAGTCGGCAATCAAGCCGGCAACTGAGTCGCGAGGGCCGCCGCTTCTGCGGAAGCTCGCAACGTCGCGGTCCATCCAGATCGGCGCGCTTGTCGTCGTGCCGGTCCTGTCTTTCGTTGCCATTCCCATCCTTCCGCTTGCTGAGAGATCCAGCGCCGATGCGCGCGTGTCGGAAGCGGAACTGCGTGCACGACTCGCGGCGACAGGCTACACCGGCTTCGTGGTTGCGGAGAAGCTCGAGGCAGCGGCGATGGTCGACCTTGCAGGCGAGACCGGGCGGGCGGAGCAAAGGCTTCGCTCCATTGAGGAAATCGCGGATGGACTCATGAAGCAGCTCACGGAGGCGCGGGAGGTCTCTGCGAGCAAGGCGGCGGTCCTGTCGGAGATCACCCAGCTCGAGGAGTTGCGACGGAGCCTCGAGAAGACGGGCAAGAAGACAGGCGACGTGATCGACGCACTCGCCAGCACGCGCGAGAAGCTGAAGCGTGTTCAGGAGTACGAGCGCGAGATTCCCTCGCTCGAGGAGCGCGTTGGATCGGCGAATCTGAGGGTCGCGGAGGCGGATCGCGTCGCCGGCCGCCTCAAGCGGGCGCAGGCCTTGACGAACGATCGCGATGAATCGGCAAGGGCGCTTGCGGCTGCGACGAGCGATGCCGCAGATGCGACAATCCGCGTGCAGACGGCGTTTCTCTGGGCCGCATTCGCCGCGTTGCTCATCGACGGTGCGATGGTCAGCGCCTACTTCCTGTTCTGGCGGCCGAAGCCGGCACCGATGCATTGATCAGCCCGCAAGGCCCGTCGCGATGCTCAGCACTCCTTCTCCAGTTCGACGAACTCGACGCCCGATTCCGCGAGAAGCTCGCGCGACTTCGCGAAGTTCGCTTCCCAGTGCTCGTCGCCCTTGCCGGCCTTGTAGGTGACGACGCGCACGATGCCGGCCTGGATGACCGAAAGCGTGCAGTGGACGCATGGCGCAAAGCTCGTGTACAGCGTCGAACCGACGGGAGTGACGCCATTGCGCGCGCACTGGATGATCGCATTCATCTCGGCGTGGCAGATCAGGTCGTACTTGACCGGGCGCTCGAGCCGCTCGGGGCGATCCTCGATGCCGCGCGGCAGGCCGTTGAAGCCGGTTGCGACGATCTGCCGCGATGGGCTCACGATCACGGCGCCGACCCCGCGCGACGGGTCCTTCGACCACGCGGCGATCGTGTCGCTCAGTCCGAGGAATCGGCGGTCCCATTTCAGCGCGCGTTGTGGATCGTGCATACCGCGAATGTAGCGGCAATCGCGGCATTCACCAGCGCGAGAGCAGGATGCCGAGATCGGCGGAGTCGACCGCGCCGCTCGCGTCGAGGTCGGCGCGGCTCGAACCGACGACCGGGCCCCACGCGCTCAGCAGGGCGCCGAGGTCGGCCGAATCGATGAAGCCGTCGAAGTTGACGTCGCCGCGTCTCGGCGCGACCGGTCCGGCCGCGACCGCACCGGACGCAGAGATGCGGGCGTCGCCGATCAATCCCTCGAACCCCGGGTTTATCGCGTCGGTGTTGACGCCGGTGCTGGCAAGCACGCCGACGATCGTGTCGACGACCATGCCTGCGGGAACGGCCTTGCTCGGCCAATCCGGGTGCTGTGCCCGCACCAACGCGGCCGTGCCGGAGACGAACGCGGTTGCGAACGACGTGCCCTTCCAGACGCCGTAGCCTCCGCCAGGCACGGGCCCGATGATCGATTTCGCGACGTCGGCGCCGGCCGCGGTGACGAGCGAATCGCCTGGCGCCGAGAGCGCGAGTTGATTGCCGAAGTTCGCGAACGGGGCGAGCGAGTCGTTCCAATCAAGCGCCGTGACGCCCACCGCGTTCGGGTCGCTCGCCGGGTACTCCTTGGGGTCGTCGGTGGCGCGGTTGCCCGCGGCCCCGACCACCATCACACCCTTCGACTTCGCCTCCGCCACGACGTCGGCGATCGTGATCGACTCGTAGTCCTCGCCGAGGCTCATGTTGACGATGTGCGCGCCACGATCGATCGACCACGCGACCGCGCGCGCGATCTGGAAGTTGGTGGCGATGCCGTCGGAGTTCAGCACGCGCACCGGAAGCAGCATCGCGTCGGGCGCGACGAGCCGGATCAAGCCCGCGACGAAGGTGCCGTGCCCGACCTGCTCGTCGACGAGTCCATCGCCGTCGTCGTCGAGGCCGTTGCCGGTGTCGCCCCAGCCCGCGGCACCGGGCACGAAGCTGACGCCCGATGGCGAGACGCCGGCGGCGAGCGCGGGATGTGCGGCGTCGATCCCGGTGTCGACGACGGCGACGATCACGCCTGCGCCGAGCGAACGCGGGTGGGCGAGCTCGATCCCGAGCAGCCCGCGCGAGTACTGGCCTTGATACTGAAGCGCGCCGACGCCGACTCCGGACAGCCACAGGCTGTCGGTGCGCCCTTCGCCGGTCTGTCCGGCGTAGTTCAACTCGCCCCAGGCGATGCGGCCTTGCGCCACGAGCGACTCGAGCATGAGCGAGACGTCGTCGGGTACCTGGTTCGCCTGCAGCGAGTACGCGATGAGATAGATCGGTCGACCTTCGATCTGCTGGAGCACGCCGACGCCCGCGAACTGCGACGACAGCGCGGCCAGCGCGGAGGACAGCGCCTTCGGCGTCTCGGCGCGAAGCATCAGCTCGCCGGGCACCAGCGGATCGGTGCCGTCGTTGGCGAGCGCGTTGCCACCGACCAGGGCGGCAAGGAGAATGGCGTTGAAGCGCACGGAAGACATCACAAGACCCCTGTCGTCACGAAGGGAGCCCACCACGAAGGATGAACCCCATTCCTCATGGAAGCAAGCATCGACGTGCGAAGCGCGGCGGAAGGCCGTTCGGATCGCGAGATTCCTTCGTGAAAGCGCTCGGCGACGTCGAGCGCCGCAGCATCTCGGACGGACCAGAGCGTGGTGACGAGCCTGCGGGCGCCGCCGGCGAGGAACGCGCGCGCGATGCCGGCGAGCTCGTCGCCGATGTCGATCGCATGGCGGCCCGTCTCGCAACCCGAGAGGAAGACGAGATCCGCGTCGAGCCCGAGCTCGACGATGTCGCGCAGCGGAAGCCAGCCGTCCGCAAGACGGACGCCGGATGCGCTTGGAAGCGATGGCACGAAGCGACCGTGGCAGGCGAGGTGGATGGTGCGCGCGGCGGGCGCGCTCGCGCGGAACGCCGCGATCGTCGCGTCGGCGCCGGAGAGGACGTGTGCTCCTGAGAGCGCTGCGATCGCCGGCACCTCCCGGTCGATCAGGGGCGCGTCGTCGTCTGCGACGCCGACGACAAGCGATTCGCCGCCGGTGCGGTCGCTCGAGCGCATGCACGCGATCGATGCGCTTGGCGCGAGATGGATCTCATGCGTCTCGATCAGCCGCGCGTGACCATCGTCGAGCATCGCGAAGGGAACGGCGTGCAGTGCGCCGAAGGGCACGATCACGAGCCGCTCGGCCCGCGATCGGATGGCCGGATGTGCGGCGAGGACCGGCGCGATCACGCGGGCATGCAGCGCGCGCGAGAGCGCCGCGAGCGTGGTCGAGCATGGAGTCGTGCTTTCCCCGCGCACGCCCGAACGCAGCTGGAACAGGAGCTTCTCCGCGAGGTCCGCGACTTCCGCCGCGCTCGCGATGGCGCGCGCGCAGACGAGTTCTCCATCGAGCAGCGAGAACGCGAGCAGTTCGTCGCCTGCCGCGAAGTATGCGATCAGGGCGTCGGTCGGCCCGAGCCGCGCGACGACCTCGGCCACGCCGATCGGCGCGGCGTACAGCGCCGTCATTCCGCGCGGTGCGCCGCGTTCGGAATCGGTGCGCGTGACGAGCGCGTCGATCTCCTGCTCGAGCCGCCGCATCTCGGAGAGAACGGCGGGCGTGATGCCGCGCCGCTCGCCGGGCGCGTCGCCTCGGTCGAGTCCGCGGGCGTGCAGCGCCGAGAGGCGCGTCCGCAGCTCGACAAGTTCCGGATTCATGGCGCGTTGGTCGCCAGGGAGCCGCTCGAAGGCGCGCAACATGGCGTCGAGGAGAAGCCGGCTCCTGGCACGCTCGACGGCGACGAACGCCTGCTCGAGCGCCTTGCGGTCCGGCCGCGCGAGGAGTTCGAGCGCGAGTTCCTCATAGACGCGCAGTCGCGAGGATCCGAAGGCGGCGCGATGCCTCTCCGCAGTCAACGCGCCGCGGATCTCCTCGGCGAGCTCGACCGCACGCGCGAGGAGCGAGATGGCGGCATCGCCGTTCCCGAGGGCACGCTCGCATGCCGCCTGGATTGCGATGCAGTCGATCTCGACCGTTCGCACGCCGAGTTCGCGCGCGGCGGACGATGCGCGGCCGGCTTCGGCGCGCGCCGCGACAGGGTCGCCGTCGAGGAGCAGCGTCGCGGCGGAAAGCGCGTCGGCCTGCGCGTGCTCAAGTGGGCTTGCGCCTTCGCGTGCGGCGTGCGCGAACATCTTCGCGCGCGACGGCTTGCCGGCGCGAAGCGCTGCCTCGCCGCGGACAAGCGCCGCGACGCGCGCGGTTCGCGCGTCCGACATCTGAGCGGCGATCGCGGCTGCTTCCGCCGCCGCTTCCTCTGCCATGTCGGACGCGTCGATCGCGGTCGCGATGCGCGAGCGCACGAGCAGGGCCCGCGCCAGCTCGGCGCTCAGGCCCTTCTCTCGCGCGGTCCGCAGCGCCAGCTCGAGCGCGGCAAGAGCCTCGCGGTTCGCACCGAGCACCGCCAGCGCCTCGGCCTCGTCGATGAGGAGTCGCGCGTGATGTCCGGGCGCGATCGGAGCCGCGAGCGCGGCGGCGCGCCGGAATGCGCGGATCGACTCGCCGAGCTGGCCCCGCCGCCCGAGGAGATCGGCCTTGTTTCCGATGACGACCGCCTGCGCGAGCCCGGATCCCGCAAGCCCGGTTCCCTCGAGCAATTGCTCGGCTTCGTCGAATGCGCGCATCGCGTCGTCGAAGCGGTCGAGTTGGAAGCGCGTCTCTCCGAGCGTGTTCAGGATCGTGCCGCGCGCGGCGCGGTCGTTCGGCGAGACACCCGCGAGCGCCCGCTCGAGGGCCGCGACCGCAAGCTCCCGCTCGCCGCGGACCTTGTGCACGTTCGCGATGTTGAGTTCGGCGCGCGCCGCGAGATCGACCCGTTTCGCCGCGAGAAGCGCATCGCGCGCGGCGACGCCGGTATGGATCGCCTCGGCGGTGCGGCCGAGCTTCGTGAGCGCATGCATCGACGCGACGTCGGCGCGCGCCGCCTCGACTGCGGCCCCGGCGTACGACGCAAGCGCGCGGGCTTCCGCGGCACGCACAAGCGACTGCTCGAGCTCGCCGAGATAGGCGATCGCCGGAACCGTGGCGCGCAGCGCGCGCGCGCCCGCGGCCGGCGCACCGAGCTCGATCGCGGCCGCGTGGAGCGCCTCGCCGATGTCGCGCGCACGCGTCGGTTCCGCAGCGGCGAGCCGCTCGCACTCGTCGCCGAGCGCCTCGATCGCACGTCCGACCCCGCGTGGATCGGCGTGGAGCGCGGCGATCCGCGCATCGGCCCCCAGCCGTTCGAATTCGGCGAGCACGAGCGAAGGAGCGTCGTTCACGCGGAACCTCGCGATCCGTTGCCGAGTTCGATGACGACGATGTCGGCGACGGCGTGGTCAGTCGCCTGCACGGCTCGACGGCTGAACGCCAAGCGGCGCGCGCCGGCCGGCAGGGTGATCGAGAACATGCCGAACGCGTCGAGCTCGTCCTCGGCGAGAACGCGATCCGCTGCATCAAGCACCGCGAGTCGGCCTCGCACGGGCGCGCCGGTCGCGCTGCGGAACTCGCCGATGAAGCGAAGCCTTGCGTCTTCGCCCATCGTGCGCTCGGCGACGATCGTGAGGCCGCTCCCCGGAATGGCGGCATCCACGATCTCGTCGCCCCGGTCGTCGCGCACGCCGGCAAGTGCCCGGTCAGGCGAGAGTCCGAGCCAGTCCACGACCCGCGCGCCGGCGAGGTCCATCCACTCGCCGACCGTCGTGAAGCGCGCGAGGCCCGGTCGCTGTCGCTCGGCAACCCGTGCCCGCAGCGCGATGGCCGCAGCGAGCGCGCTGGCCGGCGGCTCGAAGCCCGCGTCTTCCCGCAGGAAGGACGCGAGTTCGTCGCTCGATCGGCGCGCGGGAGGTTGATCGGAGGGGTGGGGCATGACGGAGAGCCCGGGAGGCAGCGTCCCGTGCCCCGAAGGAGGGGTCGCGGGGCGCTCCAGATACGTGGTTCAGGGAGATTCGTCTCGATTCCCAGGCTTCGAGGGCCTGGCACCACCGGAAGCCGGTCTGCTGCCGAGGCCGAGCGTCTCGAGGATCCCGGCCAGTTTCTCGAGGCAGCGGGCCCGCGTGGGACCGATCGAGCCGACCCGGATTCCCAGGCGCTCGGCGAGCAAGGCGTAGTTTGGCTCGCCGCTCGAACCAAAGAGGGCCTCGAGCAGTTCTCGGCACTTTCCCCCGAGTCGCTCAAGCCCTTCGCGGACCAGCTGGCGCTCGATCAGTCCGGCGTTCGCCTCCTCGTCCCGGCCGGCGACCGCCGGGTCCATCCGGGTTCCGTCGGACCGCTCGAGCGGCGATTCGCGGGCGGACGAGCGGCGTTCGCGCTCGCTTGCCTGCCAGCAGAGGCGCTTGGTCGTCGTGGCCAGCCACGATGCGAGCGCCGCTTCCTCGCGCAGCGAATCGAGGTGCTCGAACAGGGCTGAAAACGCCTGCTGGAAGACGTCCTCGCGGGTCTCGTCGCGAAGGCGGTGCTTCAGGACGACCGACCACACCAGGCGCCGGTAGCGCATGACCAGGAGATCCCAGGCCACGGAGTCGCCCGCGCGGCAGCGCTCGAGCAGTGAGCCGTCGGTCTTGAACGCCGTCATGCACGCGTGAGTGTAATGCGCGCCGGATGTTCCAAGAACTGGTCTCGCTCGTCGCCCGACGATCGCCCGACCCGCTCGAATTCTGAGACAACTCCCGCATGGAGGACATTGGCGCGCGCGTGAACGACGACTGCTCCGATCTTGCGGCGCTCGACGCGGGCGACCCGGATGCGGGCAGACGGCTCTACGACCGTCATGCGACGCTGATTCTCTCGCTCTGTCGCGAGGAGGTCGGTGTGCGCGCGAGGGAAGACGCTGAGGACGCGCTGCAGGAGACGTTCCTGCGCGCGTTCCGGATGCGGGGCCGTCTGACCGACTGCACGGGTTTCCGGGCGTGGCTCTGCACGATCGCGCGGCTCGTCTGCAAGGAGCGGCGCAAGACGCGCACGCGTGAGCGTCGCGATGTTGGATACGGCGTTGGAGCATCGCGCGGCACCTCCGCGGATGTCGCGCGCGAAGGAGCAGATCGCATGGCCGACCACACAGCCCGAGGAATCGTTGCGCAGACAGGCGGCGAGTCGCCGTCGACGCCGCTCGAGGATCGCGAGGAACTCGCGAGCCTCGGTCGCGCCATCGACGCGCTTCCCGAGGACCTTCGCGTTGCGCTTCACATCTTCTACATCGAACGCGATCCGGTTTCGGTCGCGAAGAGCGCGCTCGGAATCTCCCGCGCGCAGTTCTACCGCCTCGTCGCCGAGGCACGGTCCGTACTCGCAGCACGAATGACGCGCGCCGACCTCGAGCGCTAGGGAACTCTCCATGACGAACCAGAACAACGAACCGAATGGCCGCGACGACGCGCGCGACGGAGCCCCGGAGATCCCGCGCGGCGACAGGCTCGACGCGATGCTGCGCGCCTGGCACGACGAGAATGCAGCAGCCGCGCGCGAGAAGCGCGACGAGATCGTGCGCGCTCTTGCACGCGAGCAATCGCGTCGCCGTGCGCGGCCAGTCCTCATCGACGTCGTCGCCCGCATTGGATTCGCACGTCTCGCCGCCGCCGCCATGTTCCTCGTGGCTTCCGCGCTCGTCATCTCGATGTTCGTCGGACCAACCGGACCGCGCGAGGCATTCGCAGACGACGGAATCATGCAGGTCGCCGATGGCGGCGTGCTCGAGGCAATGGACGCCGAGGGGAACCCGCTGGGCGCATGTCCGCTGCGACGCACGAACGTCGAGGTCGAGATCTCGGGTCCGTTCGCACGGACGGTGGTCGAGCAGACCTACGTCAATCCGCATCCGCGCACCATCGAGGCTGTCTACACGTTTCCGCTCTCGAATCGCGCCGCAGTCGACCGCATGACCATGATCGTGCGCGGCGCATCGGGCGAGAAGATCATCGAGGGCGAGGTCAAGGAAAGCGCGATCGCGCGGGCGATCTACGAAGAGGCCCGCGAATCGGGCTATGTCGCCAGCCTGCTTGAGCAAGAGCGGCCGAACATCTTCACGCAGTCGGTCGCGAACATCGAGCCCGGCGCCACCGTCAAGATCCGCATCGCGACGATCGAGATGGTCGAGCGCAAGGACGGCGTCTCGCAGTACTCGTTTCCGATGACGGTCGGACCGCGCTACATCCCCGGCGCGTCCGCGCTCGCCTCGCAGGCGATGCCGAAGCTTCCCGGAGGCTGGACGGTGCGCGAGGGAATCGTGCTGCGCGGTCCGGCGAAGATCGAGGTCGATCCGGCGGCGCCGATCTCGGGAGCGCGCCTCGAGCGCATGCTCGTCGAGGCGATTCCGGTGCGCGCGGGCGACAATGCGGCCATCGACGCGATGCTCGCGCATGCCGACGGCATCCAGTTCCTCGCGCGCTACGCGAACGGAAGCGCAGAGCGCGGCATGTTCTCGCCGGCCAATGCGATCGGCGAGATCAACGGCCGCTTCTTCTTCGTGACGTCGGCGACGCAGGCCGCGGCCCTCGGCACCGGCTTCGCGCAGCCGACCGATCAGGTTCCCGACGCATCGAAGATCACGCCGATGCCGACACGGCCTGAGGTTCGCGCAGGTCACGACATCTCGGTGAAGGTCACGATCGACGCGGGCGGAGCCACGATCGGCGCCATCGAGAGCGTGCAGCACGAGGTCTCGGTCGAGGTCGCGGGCGAGGACGTGGGCGAGGACGTGGGCGCAGGCGGCGGTGCAGCCACGCGTCGCGTGATTTCGCTCGTCGACGAGAAGACGATTCCGAACCGCGACTTCATGCTGCGCTGGACGACCGGCGCCACCGGCGTCGAGCCGTCGTTCTTCGCCCACACGAGTTCGTCGTCGGACGCCGACGCGAAGGGCGGATTCTTCGCGCTTCTGCTCGAGCCGCCGGCGCGGGTCGCGCCGAGCGAGATTCGTCCGCGCGAACTCGTCTTCGTGCTCGATGTCTCCGGATCGATGAACGGCTTCCCGATCGAGAAGTCGAAGGAGCTCGCGCGCAAGGCCATCGCGCGCATGCGTCCGAACGATACCTTCAACATCATCACCTTCGCGGGAAACACGGCGGTGCTCTGGCCGGAGCCGAAGCCTGCGACTGCGGAGAACCTCGCGGTCGCCGATCAATTCATCGCCGGGACCTCGGGCGCGGGCGGCACCGAGATGATGACTGCGATCAACGCAGCGCTTGTCCAGCCTGGACGCAGCGGCATCGAGCCGGCGAGGCTGCTCGAGCTTCCAGCCGACGGCCGTACTCTCACCGTCGCGGTGCCGGCGGATGCGCTCACGGTCGATGGCGCGCGGTGGAAGATCGACGCTGGCGCCGGAGCCGCCGGCGCGCGCAAGAGCGTGCTCGCCGAGATCCCGGTGATCCTGCCTGAGAATCCCAAGCGCCTCGCGGTACTTCTCGAGGGCGCATGGACGACGAAGTCGGGCGATCGCGTGTTTGTCGCGCGCACAGCGCGCTTCGAAGACGCCGACGCGCGCACGCGGCTCGTGTTTTTCCTGACCGACGGCTACATCGGCAACGACCAGGCGGTCGTACAGGCCGTGCTCGACAACGCCCGTGCCTCGCGCGTGTTCAGCTTCGGCATCGGTTCGTCGGTCAACCGGTTCCTGCTTGACGAGATGGCTCGCGCGGGTCGCGGCGTCAGCGAAGTCGTCACGCTGGCAGAAGATGCCGACGCGGTCGTCGACCGACTCGTGCGTCGCATTGACGCGCCGGTGCTGACCGATCTCGAGCTGGCGATCGATCCGGCGCTTGGACTTCGCGACGTCATGCCGTCCACGGGACGCATTGCCGATCTCTACGACGTCGAGCCGCTCGTCCTTCTTGGACGCTTCGACCGCGCCGCGCGCGGCTCCATCACGCTTCGCGGACGCACCGGCGCAGGGCCGTGGGAACGCACGGTGTCGGTCGAGCTCCCGGAGCGCGAGGAACGGCACGACGTCGTCCCGACGCTGTGGGCGCGCGCAAAGGTCGACGAGATCCTTCTTCCGAAGCTTGCGGCGGTCGAGAATGAGACGCTCGACGCGACGACGCGACGCTCGGTCATCCGCCTCGGCGAAGCGTTCCACATCACGACGCCCTTCACGAGTTTCGTGGCCGTCGAGAAGAGCCGCGTCGTTGTCGGCGGGAAGCCGATGCTTGTCGCGGTCCCGGTCGAGTTACCGTCAGGGACGAACTGGAACGGCTTCTTCGGCGAGGGTGTGGGCGCCGCCGACGTGATCGCCGGGGAAGCGCGTGGATCGCGCCAAGGCGGAGCGATCGAGGCCTTTGGCGCCGACTTCGCGCGTTTGGCGGTGGAGCGCGGACTGGTGGAGCGCGCCTACACAAGGGATGTGGTTGACGCGCCTTCGGAACTCCGGCTTCGTGAAGTCGAGTCGGGCCAGCGTGCGACCAACGCTGCGCCCGGTGCACCGATCGCGGCGGCGCCAGGCGCGGCTCCGGCGTTCGCGACGCCTGCGCCACCGACGACATCCGGCGCGCCACCGGTGGTTTCGGGGCGGATCGCTGCTCCCTCGTCTCGAGTTGTTGCGAAGAGCGCGCCAGCATCCGCGCCACAACAACCAGGCGGCGGACGACTTCCATCCGCCGGTGGCTTCGGTGCGAACGCGGCCGCGGAGAGCGGCAGGATCAGTCGCGATGCGGCCGCCTCGCGACCCGGAAGGCGCACGTTCATGGATCAATCGGTCACGCCGAAGCCCGGGAGTTTCGGCGGAACGGCCGGCGGCGGTGCGATCGGGTCCGCGGAGTCCGACGAAGCGACGGGCGCTGCGTCCGATGCTGCGGTCGAATCCGCGGGAGCGTCCACCGGGGCACGCGCCGATGCCGCGCCAGCGCCCTCGCCCATCGATGCGCTGCTTGACGCATCCACGCGAGATGCGCTCGTCCGAGTGCTCGATCGGCGGCTCGTCGTCATCGCCCTCGCTGCGATGATCGGCGAAGAGTCGCGGATTCCGGCGCTCGCAGCCGAGCTTGATCTGGGCCTCGAGAACGGCATGCTTTTGGTGTCGATGAAGGTTGATGTCTCCGCAGGCGCTGTTGCGCCAAGCGTCATCGAGGCGCTCCGCGAGGTTGGCGCCGTGATTTCTGCCGAGAACGCAGCGCGCGGGCTCGTTGTCGCCATGGTGCCGCCCTCGGGGCTCCCTGCGCTTGCAGAGACGAAGGGGATCTCGCGCGTCGAGGCCCTTCGCGGGGGCGATCTGCCGAAAGAGTGAGCGTCGGGGGAAGGTAGGGGCTGTGCCATTCGGGGCACGGGGGATCGCCCGATACCTCGTCGACCGGGCGAATCGGGGCCGATTTTGGTGGTCTACCCCTTTGGTAATCCGATGATTTCATAGTGACGAGTTTCGGCCCAGCCCCGATTCCGCAGACTCCTGGCGCGATCCAGGCGTCGTTCATCGCCCAGCAGGCGAGCGGACCGAGGGCGCGCGAGAAGACGAAGCCGCAGGAGGCCGACACCCCGCGCTTCATGATCCGCGACGAGGTTCGCATCTCCGACCCCGTTCAGAGCGAGGAGATCGATCCGAAGCCCGACGCGGTCGAGGAGTGGAAGCACCGCCGTCCGCGCGATCCACGTCGTGAGCAGAAGTTCGAGACGCCGAAGCCGCGCGCGGAAGGCGATGGCGAAGCGCACCTCGACATTCGCGCGTGACCCGCGCCAGAGGGAGCGGCCGCAGCCGCGACCGCTCAAATGACGGGTGCCCGCATGCTTCAGCATGCGGAACAGATGATGTCCGACGTCGACTCCGACGCGTGTCGTTCCGGGGACTGAAGTCCCCGGGCACCCGTGGTGTGCGACCCCGACGTCTCCAGGCCGAGGCGGATTCACTCCGCCCGGCCTGACCAGAGCGAGCGAAAGCGAAGCGAGTCGCGAGCGCTCAAACCACGAGTCGCGAGCGCTCAAACCGCGAGTCGCGAGCGCTCAAACCACGCCTCGCGAGCGCCGAAACGCGCCTTCCAGCCCGCCGCGATTCACTCGCGGTAGGTTCGGTCCGCCAGACCGCCGGACGTCGATCCGCGCGGCATCCCGGCTGGCGGCGTCGTCATCGGCTCGCTGTATCGCGTGTTTGATCATGCGGGATACAGCCTCGCCTCGCCTCCTTGCCACCCGGGCGCCGCGGCGGATCTTTGGTCTTCGTC
>JBIKXP010000132.1:0-9529 GCA_044355685.1 Phycisphaerales bacterium | reverse complement strand
ACGTTCTCACAGCCTCGAGATTGCGGCGGGAGGGGAAGGACCGCGTGGTCGTCCTCGCGCTTGATTCGTTGGCGGAGGGATCGAGAGATGAACTGTACGAAGACCTTGCGGGTTGGCATCGCGTCGGCGGCATGCCTTGGCGTCGGAGTCGTCGCACATGCGGGAGGCGGAAGGATCGCGGAACTGCCGCCGTGGCGGACCATCGCATCGTCGTCCGACGTCATGCCAGGAAGTGATCGAATGTTTGGCAGCTTCAACCAGCCGGCGGTGAACCGAAATGGCGTCATCGTGTTTCGTGCGCGGTCGGTCGGTTCAAGCGAACCGGTGAGCGGGGTCTTCCGTCGGCGCATGAATGCCGAGGGGCAGCCGATCGAGATGCTGTTCGTGCGCGGCGGCGAAGTATCCGAGCCGAACAACAGCGATGAGGCCGATTCCGGCTCGGGCTCTGGCGGCGCGCCCACGGGGTTCCGCGAGTTTCCCAGCGTTCCGCGGATCGATGCGGATAGCGAGGTGATCGCGACCCGCGGCAACTCGACTCCGGTGTGGATCTACGCGCTGCCTGATGGCAGCGAGACGCGCGTCGGCACGAACGGTGTGTACGCCGCATGGAATGGCGAGCGAGTGACCGCATTCTCGCTGCTTGGCGCGGTGCGCGACGCAGACTCAAACGCGGTCGTGTTTCCATGGTTCTCCGTGCCCGATGCACCCGAGGGGACGCGCTTCGATGTGTTCCCGGGTTCGCCATCCGTCTCGAGTGGTCGCTATGTCGTCACAAAGGCGAACTGGACCGATCCCGAGACGGGAATCGGAAGGACCGGCATCTTCGTGCGCGACTTACATCAGCCGCAGGGCATGCTGCGTCGCATCGCCTCGAGCGACACCGTGATTCCCGGCCAGGATCCCGACCTCAAGGATCCGGTGAAGTTCGGATCGACCGCGCCACCGACCGCTGGGAATGGGACCGTCGTGTTTCTGGGTGTGGACAGCGAGGAAGCCCCGACGATGGGCGGCCTCTACGCAGCGCCGGTCAGCGGCGAGGCGGCGCTCACCGAGCTCGCCATGATCGGCGATGCCGTTCCTGGTGCGAATGAGAGCGATGTGTTCACGAGGCTTGGCGAAGGCGTTGCGTTCAACGGCCGCTTCGTCGCGTTCTGGGGAGGCTGGGGTACCGGGATGCGCCCAATCGTGCTCTCGTGCCCAACCGATGGAAACCCCGACATCATCGCGTACTGCAACGAGCAGCACCCTGAAGGCTACGTCGTGGAAGTGCCCGTCCATCAGGGGATCTTCGTGCACGACCTGCAGTCGGGCGAGACCACGATGGTCGCGCAGACGGGAAGTGAGAAAGGCGACATCACCGACTTCATCTACTGGAGCTTCAGTGGTCGCGCGCCGAACACCGGCGGCGGTGGTGGTGGTGAAGGCGGTGGTGGTGAAGGCGGCGGTGGTGAAGGCGAAGGCGGTCTCGCAGCGGAAGAGGGCGATGACGGCGAACTCGCGCGTTGGCGCAGCGCCACCTTCCTCGCGGTCGAGAGCGACAAGTGGATCGGCGGATCTGGCAACGGCTGCCGCGTCGCCTTCAAGGCGTCTGCCGGCGACACGGTCGGAATCTACCTCCGCGATACGGCGGTGGATGGCGAGACGGCCGCGCTGCTTGAGACGGGAGGTCCGTTCAGCGCGATCGACTCCGCAGCGGGTGAAGGCGTGCGGATCACAACCCTCGCGATCGAGCGCGAGTCGCTGCGTGACGGTTGGTTCGCCATTGCAGCCTCCGGCACCGATGAGAAGACGGGGGAATCGATTGCCGGCATCTACGCGTCGGGCATCGGGCGTCGAAGCGGCGACATCAACGGCGACGGGAAGTCGGACATTGCGTGGTTCCACGAGTCTGATCGTCTCGTGGCGCTGTGGCATGTCGACGTGGACTCGATCGGCGGCGGATATGTGTCTACGCGGCCGAACGGGCAGGATTCGCGGCTGGTCGGCACGGGTGACGCCAACGGCGACGGACGAGCGGACATGCTCTGGCACGACCCGAGCGCGCGGCGCTACTCGATCTGGATCATGGACGATGGAGCCGAGGCGGCGTATCAGATCGACCGCCACGTCGATGAGGATTGGACGGCCGTCGCCTTCACGGACATCGATGGCGACCGTCGCGCCGATGTTGTGTTCCGGAGGACGCGCGATGGCGAGACGGATGTCGCAGTCTGGCTGCTCGATGGCGCCGCGATTCGAGAGGGACTGCTGACCACCCTTGAAGGTGAGTTCGAGGAGTGCTTCGTCGGGAACTTCGATACCGACGTCGGCGGGGAGATGCTGCTTCGTCGCCTGAACTCGGGCGAGGCAGGCGCGATCTACGTGGCCGAGTTCAATGGCGCTGCGCTTGGAACTCCGGCTCGCATCAAGTTCATGTCAGGCGAGGTTGCGCCGATCGTCTCGCCGGAGTTCGTGATCGCGGGCGTGGCGGACACCGACGGCGACGGCATTGACGACGTCCTGTGGCGTGGGCCGAACGGATCGGTCGAGCACTGGCGCATGCATGAGCGCGGCATCGAGCGCTACTCCGTCATCTGGAGTGCGACGAGCAACTATTGGAGCATCGCCGCGTTCCCTGATCTCGATGGAGATGGTCAGCGCGGCATTCTCTTCCGTGGCCGCGCCGGCGAGACGTGGCGATGGGAGCTCAAGGGGACCGAGATCCACGAGTCCGGGCCGCTGCGCGGGGTCGAGCCTGCGTGGAGGACGCCGAATCTGCCGCGTTGACGCGGCGGATGGCATGCGCTCAGAAAGCGACGCGGGCCCGAGTTCGACTCGGGCCCGCGGTCGTTTCAAGCGGACGCGACGTGCTCAGTACGTGACCACGCCGTAGCGGGACAGGATGATGCCAAGGTCCGCGGAGTCCACGGTGCCGTCACGGTTCAGATCGCCGTAGAGCGGATTGGGGATGCTCCACCATCCGAGGAGGATGTAGAGGTCGGAGATGTCGATGACGCCGTTGAGGTTGAGATCGCCCATGGCGAACTCGCAGCTGTCGAGCACGGAGTCGTTGTCGCTGTCCGCGGCGCCGTTCGCGATTTCCTGGGTGTCGGGGATGTTGTTGCCGTTGCAGTCGAAGACCGTCAGCGCGGCGATGACTGGGATGATCGGGCGCATGGGCTGCTCGGCCGCGTTGACAACAGCCGTCGTGACGGTCGCGACGGTGTCGACGGCCCACGTCCCCGTGGCCTCGACCTTCTTCTCGACCACGGGCGCCGAGACGACCTTCGTGGTGGTGTTGACTGTGGCAGCGACGCGACGCTTCGAACCGGAAGCGGCGAGCGATGCGGACTGTCCGACGGTTGTGCTGGCAAGCAGCGCAGCAGCGCCAACCGCGATGGACGTGACCACGATGTTCCTATTCACGAGATTCTTCTTCATGTGACTTGCCTCCTTGCGAACGCCTTTGAAACAGGCGTTCGCGTTCCCTGTTGAGACCCAGCCCAGATCCTTTCTGGACTGCCCGGGAGCCGTCCCAGGACGTGCATCGCGACGAGGCGAGATGGCCCCCCAGCTGCCACCGACGCGAGCGGTCGTGTTGATCGCCCGGGGATCTTTGAGGGATCCCGAGGCGGGCCCATCCTAGTCATCCATCCGGGTGAATCAGGCAAAGGGACTTAAATCCGGACAAGATCATCCGAATATCAGCGCATCGAGCCCCGACTGGGCGGGGGCGTTTACCCGACCCGCTTTGTCTCCTACCTCATGTCTCTCCGAAGAGCGGGCCTCGGCCCTCAGCCCTTTGCCCTCAGCCCCTTGCCCTCAGCCCGCGCGGCTTTCGCGTGCCTCGCTGCGGTTGTGCCGATGCCCCCGTTCAGCTATCCTCTTCGGCCCGGCTGCGGAGGCCGCAATCCGGGGTGTAGCTCAGCTTGGTAGAGCGCTTGCTTCGGGAGCAAGAGGCCGCAGGTTCAAATCCTGTCACCCCGACTTTGCTCGGAACATCGAAAGCACCCCCGCCCGTTGGGCCGGGGTGCTTTTGCTTTCCTCGCCTTTGTCGGGGTGACGCGTCCGCAGCCTGCGGCCGCGTCCGCCGGCGCGCGTCGCTTCGCTCCACGCTGGGCCCGGTCCGGCCAATCGCCTGGCGTCGAGCCGCGCGGCATCCCGACGGACCTTGTCGTGTTCGACTCGCTGTATCGCTGCGGATACAGCTTCGTCTCCTCTCCTTGCCCGTCAGGCGCCGCGCGGCTCTTGGGCCGACGGCGTTCGGCCGGACCGGGCCCCCAGGACTATGGACTCCGGCTTCGCCGAAGTTCAAATCCTGTCACCCCGACTTTTCGAGAGATCAAGCCCTTCGATGAGCACATCGAAGGGCTTTCTCTTTGTGGCAGTGCGACTTACGCGACGACTTGCCGGTTCAAACGGCCACGCGAAAGTGCTCCGATTTCCACGTGTTTTGCCCGACTGTTGCGAGGATTTGAACTTTGTCATCCAACTGCTGTGGGTTGGAGCGCAATCGGTACCTGAAGGTCGGGGGCTGACGCGAATCAGCGTCGAACGGCACGGCGGATCTGGGAGGCGCGAGGAACGGTGCTCTACCGAGCTTCAGTCAATAGGCAAGTCGCGCCATCGGCGACGCGAACCTGGTGAACACCTATCACTTACCTCTCGGCCCTCAGCGCACGACTCGTTGATCGCACGATCCAGCCGATCGTGCCCAGCCCAATCACTGCAAACGCCAGAAAGATCACGAATCCGGCGATCGTGCCGACGCGCTCGTGGCGAGCGAAGACGGCCTCGGTGCCGATGATCGAGAGCCGGGCGACCTCGCGGCTCATCAGGATGCCAAGCCAGAAGAGCGCCGCGCCGGCCGAGGTAAGACTGAGCGGGGCCTTGCCGATCGGCTTGCCCGAGAGCGCGGGCAGCCAACCCACTACCTGAAGCAGCACGCCGATTCCCGCGATGGCCATGCCGATGCTGATGCTGGTCTCTGACGCCGGTGCACCCGCGGCGGGCAGCACGCCGCGGATCACGGGCCACGCGGCGACTGCGGCGACGATCACGGAGATAAGCGCGAGCCACGCGAGCGGACGGGTCGCACGCTTGGCCGATTCCGCTGCAACGCCCGACGCACCGGCGCGGAGTTGCCACGCGAGCAGGAGGCACGCCGTCGGCAGCGCCGAGGCGATCCAGAACCCCAAGCGCGGCAGGATGGCCGGGTCCTTGTAGACCATCGCCTGCGTCTCGTACTGCGTGGGCCACGCGGCTTTGTTTAGCGAGAGCAGGTGGTTCTCGACCCACGACCAGCCGACGAAGAGGATGCAGGCCATGACGAGCATCGCGAAGATGCCTTGCAGGGCGGTCTTGCCCTCGATGCGGTGGGCCTTGAGGAGGTAGAGCAGGTAAAACGCGACGATGAGCACCGGCAGGATGGCCATCCAGCGATGGAACGAGAGCAAGTTGGCGGTGTAGAACTCCTGCTGGTAGAGAATCTGGACGAACAGGAGCGGCGCGATGCCCGCGGTGATCGCCGCCGAGAGGGCAAAGGGCATCCAGTCCTTCAGGATCGTGGTCACCGCCGTCCAGTCGGAGGGCTTGGCCGTGCTGCCAAGCATCCCGCGGAACCCGGCCACGCCGAGCATGATCGAACCGGCGAGCACGTACGACATGAACACGATGTGCATGAGGAGCGTGACGACGTAGAGCACGGTGTACCACGCGGTCGGAGCGGGCAGGTTGAACGGGAAGATCTGGTCCATAGATTCCTTCGATGAGCGTGGCCGTCAGCGTCCGCCGGTGGGGATGTTCGTTGCGGAGGCCTGCTCCGGCGGGCGAGGTTGGGTCGCTGGCCCGGTGCCCGCCTCGTCGAGCCACGCCTTGATCTGCGCGATCACACGATCCTCTCGGCTCTCGGCCCACGTTGCGGGCCGCTTGGCCGTCTCCCACTGGATGAACTGCACGAGCCCTTCCAGTTCCTGCGGTGTCCCGGCGAAGGGCGGCATGAAGCCCTTGGTCCACTGGAGCTTGGCCACGTTCATCCGCTGCTGGTCCTGCGTCCACGCGCCCATCAGGTGCGTCAAGCCGTTGACGCCGCTGACCGTGTGACACACGGCGCATTGGTTGCGGAACGTCAGTGCGCCGAGCTGGAGTTGTGCGTTGGGCATCGACGCGGCATCACGGAGCGGGAACGGGTCGCCGGTCGTGCAGCCGATCTCGCGGAGGTGAGCCACCTGCTCGGGCGCGATCGAGTTGCTGTAGAGCACGCTTCGGATCGTGTAGGGCTTGCGGACGCCCTCACGGACGAACTCGCCACCCGCCGATGCTCCGAACGCCAGGGCCAGAAGCAGCGTCGCAGTCGCCCCGTTGATGTAGAGCTTCTGCCGCCACAGGCCAACGACAATGTACCCGCCGATGAGCACGCTCGCACCCACGGCAATGTTCATGAACAGCGTCATCGCGATGCTGCCGCCCATCACCCAGGCCCGGCTGTCCTCAGGCATCGCGGCCAGAAACCAGAGGCCAAAGAGCGGCATCAGCACGATGGGGAGCATGAAGCGTGCGGTGCGGTTGATGAGCCGCGTGCGGTCCTCACGCGAGAGCGCGGGCATGGTGTTGACGATCACCGCCGCGACCAGCCCCGCGATGACCATGCAGGCGATGGTGCGGTAGAAGAGGCTGGGCCAGAACGTGGCGTTGAAGAACCCCTGCCAGATGTTCCCCGACTTCACCCATTCGCCGGGCGTGAACTGCCAGGAGAGGATGCCGTTGATCCAGAAGAGCGAGCCCCACCCGGCGACGCTGTAGACCAGCAGCAGCGCCAGCCGCGTGCGGTCGGAGAGGATTTTGCTGTAGCGGTAGAAGGCGTACCCCGCGACCACCTCGACCCAGAAGAAGATCCACTCGGTGGCCCAGACCCAGTGAAAGACATCGACCATCTTGCCGATGGTCCCCGGCGAGATCTGGATGCTGGTGAACCACATCGCCACGCCCGTGACCGCGCCGGTCACAAACGAGACGAGCACGAGGTACTTGAAGTAGGAGTCGAGCACGGTCCGCGCCGCAGGCTCCTTGCCGGTCATCGCCAGCCACTGGAAGTAGGCCATGAGCATGCCGCCGCCGATGGCGAACTGCGCGAGGAAGACGTGGAAGATCCCCAGCCCGCCGATGACCATGCCCTTCATGGCCGGGCCGAAGTCGTTGATGGGATAGGAGATCAAGCCTGAAGCCACGGGATCGGTCATAGGAACCCTTCATCAACGCGAGTAGCCAACCAATGGGTCGCACCAGCGATCAAGACGGTAGCATCGATCTCTTAGAGGCGGGCTGGTGCTCGGGGGTTCCCGGGTCAATGTGAAGCATTCAAACTCCTACACTGCACTCGTGAGAAGCCCTCCCGCCACCCTGCGAACTGTCAAACAAGCCCCCACGACGCGTTCGTGTGAGGGGCCGCGTGCGATGGAACCCGCAGCAACGGCGATCCCGCAACTGGTCGAGCTCCACGGCCCGCGGCTTTACAGTCTCGCCTCGCGTCTGTGCGGCAACGTGTCCGATGCCGAGGACATGGTGCAGGATGTCTTCTTGCAGGCCTTTCGCAAGTGGCACACGTTCAAAGGGGACGCCAACCCCGGAACGTGGCTCTACGCCATCGCGGCCCATTCGTGCAAGGCCCGGCTGCGGCGTAAGGGGGGCATCGACAAACGCATGCCCGCGGTGTCGCAGCTCATGCCGTGGAATGAGACGAGGAATGTGGACCTGCAGGGCTTTTCCGGCGGCGGCGGCGTGCATGGTTGGGGGGGCGACGGCACCGGACCTGTCGCCGAAGCGATCGAGCACGAGTCGGCCCGCGCGGTGCACGACGCGATCCTGACGCTGCCAGAAAACTTCCGCGTTCCACTCGTGCTGAAGGAGATGCTGGAGCTCTCCATCGAGGATGTCGCAAAGGCGCTGAACATCAAGCCCGAGACCGTCAAGACCCGCGTGCATCGGGCGCGGCTGCTGTTGCGGAAGGCGATCGTGGATCACGCCAGCGTGCCCAAGCGGGCCGCGAAGGCGCCGACGTACGAGAAGCAGGTCTGCCTGGATCTGCTGAAGGCCAAGCTCGACGCGATGGACCACGGGCGAGGGTTCCCGATCAGGCAGGATGTCATGTGCGAGCGCTGCCAGGCGGTCTTCGCGGAACTCGATCTGGCGCAGAGCACGTGTGCGCGGCTCGCGGACGGAGAGATGCCTGCGCGGGTGCGGAAGGCGATACTGAAGGCAATCTCGCCTTAGGGCACTGCGGCACATGCCGATCCCGTCGTCGCGGCCACTTCCGTCTCGGCCACGTCAACCTACTGCTTGAACCCGGTGTCCTCCAGCGAAGTCAGCGTGTCGCCCGCCTTGACGCGGTCGCCCTGATCGGCGGCGATCTTGGCGACAAGCCCCGCCACCTTGTGGGCCGACGATCGGGCTCACGCGGGCTTCGTGGCTGTGATGAGCACTGCGGGCATGGGCAGGACGTATCGCGGATCGGTATGGTGCGGGATGCGGTGGGCGGTGACCCTCTGACTCATGTGATCGCGGATGGCATCCAGCGCTGCGGGCGTCTGGGCCTTGAGCAGGCCCGACGTGCGGACACCCGCCTCCAGCATGATTTGGAAGAGAGCGTCGGGCTCCGCAAGCGCAAGCGTGATGGGCAGCGCCCTGAATCCGACGTTGGTAAACCCCACCTCGCCGAGCACGCGCAGGGCCTCGTGAGAATCCGCGAAGCGGAACATCGGCGGGCCGGGCGGCACCCCGATGTTGACGATGCCATGCTTCTCGACTGCCTCCAGCACGATGGCAAAGGGCACCGTCTGCGGCGGCGGCTCCCACACCGTGAACGCCAGGCGTCCACCGGGACGCAGCACTCGGAAGCACTCCGCGATCGCCCGATCTGGATTCGCCAAGTGGAGCACGCCGAAGTTCATCATGACCGTGTCAAACGATGCATCAGGAAGGGCAAGCTTCTCGGCATCGCCCTCCATGAACTGGACGCCCGGCCACTTGCGCTGTGCCAAGGCGACCATCTCGGCGGCGAAGTCCACGCCAAGCACAATTGCCCCACGGGCTGCTGCGGCGGCGGTCGCGTCGCCCGGCCCGCACGCGACATCGAGCAGCCGTACGCCCGGACCAGTGCCCAGGGCATCCAGCATGGGCACGATCGATTGGCCGGTCGCGCCGACAAACGCGGCGTCGTACCGCTCGGCAACGGCCCGCCAGCCGCGGTGCTCGAAGTGCTTGAAGGGTTGGAATGCGGCCTCGGCGGTGTCGGACATCATTGCATTGTGATCCTTGGGCGGTTCATCCGCGGCTCCGGCATCGTGGACCTGCGCGGGCGGCATGATTCCGGCGTCGACGTAGGAGTGCATGGATAGGTAGAGGCGGCCAGGTTGGGCGAGGTTCCCAGCGTGCTTCAACCAAACGCACATGTTGGTCCGCTCGGTGCGCCCTCGGACAATCGCGTAGGTCGCCTGCTGACGCGGTGCTTGCTACGAGTGAGTCAGCGTGTCGGGTGCGACCGGTGTCCAGATGC
>JBIKXP010000316.1:0-2836 GCA_044355685.1 Phycisphaerales bacterium | reverse complement strand
CAGGCGGGTTCTGGCGCGCACGGCGATCTCAACGCCCACATCATCGACATGGCTCGCTTCATCACCGGCGATGAAGTGACCGAAGTCGTTGGCGCGATCGAGGAAACCTTCGTGAAGGAGCGCGCGATCGTCGCCAGCGTTGGCGGTGAGATCTCGGGCAAGGGCGCGAAGTCCTCCGCGTCCGGCAAGAAGTCGGGCAAGTCGACCGTCGATGACGCGGTCCTGTTCCTCGCGCGCTTCAAGCATGGCGCCGTTGCGAGTTTCGAGGCCACGCGTCTCGCGACCGGCAACCAGAACCGAAACAACATCGAGATCAACGGCGAGAAGGGCTCGATCCGCTTCGACTTCGAGCGGATGAACGAGCTCGAGTGGTGGGACAACACGCTCGACGCGAAGTTGCGGGGCTGGAGCCGGATCATGTGCACCGATGCCGCGCACCCGTATGCGGGGCACTATTGGCCGGCCGCGCATCTCATCGGCTACGAGCATGGCTTCATCAGCCAGGCGGCGGACATCTGCGCGGTGGTGGCGGGGGGGGCTCCCGTCGTCCCGCTGCCCGATTTCGAGGACGCATTCAAGACGCAGTGCGTGCTCGAGGCTGCGATCCGCAGCGCGCGCGAGCGGCGGCCGGTGCCGATCCGGGAGCTGGACAAGTTCTGAGCGGCAGCCGCCGACGGCCTCCGCCGCGGCAACGCGCGCTCCGCGGACATCGTGCCGGACATGGCGGACATGGTGCCTGGCACGTGCCGTGAGGTGCCGTGCACCAGCTGGCACGTGCCTGGCACCAAGGAATCTGGCACCAAGGAATCTGGCACCAAGGGTTCTGCCACCAAGGAATCGAGATCGCAACAACCTACGTCGCAACAACCTACGTCGCAACGACATTGGGGCCAGCTGCAGTTCGTGGCGACTCCTGCGGATGCGTCCGGCGCGCGACGCAATCTTGGACGCGCGGTACATCGCGGCGGCGTAAGAAAGGTGCCTGGCACGTGCCGTGAGGTGCCGTGCACTGGTTGGCACGTGCTTGGCACCGTTTCTGAAGCGGCGGGGTACAGTGCGAGGCCCGTCGCGTTCCGACCATGCGAGACGTCCCGCATCCATCGCCTTCACGTCGATCCGCTCCAGAGGCTCCGTTGCTCTCCACCGTCGAGATCGAGCGGCACCTCGAGCGCGCCGTCGGCGCGCTCCGTTCGTTGCAGAAGCCCGACGGCCATTGGTGCGCCGAGCTCGAAGGCGACTCAATCCTCCAGAGCGAGTACCTGTTGATGAAGTGGATCCTCGGGCAGGAGGCACAGCCACTGTCCGACGGCCGTCCGCCGCAGACGCTGCAGCGGATCCTCGCCTACCTCCGCTCGCAGCAGCGCGACGACGGCGGTTGGGGCCAGTACCCGGGCTCTGGCCCCGATCTCTCCGCCTGCGTGAAGGCGTACTTCTGTCTGAAGCTCTTCGGCGACTCGCCGGACGCGCCGCACATGAAGAAGGCGCGCGCGCTGATCCGCCACCTCGGCGGTGCGGAGAAGTGCAACTCGTTCACGAACTTCTATCTCGCGGCGCTCGGGCAGATCTCGTGGAATGCCGTCCCCGCCATCCCGCCCGAGATCGTCTTCCTCCCGAAGTGGTTCTACTTTCACCTCGACAAGGTGAGCGCGTGGAGCCGCACGATGATCCTGCCGCTCTCGATCGTGGCGACGAAGCGCCCCACGCGCGCGCTTCCGGTCGAGCTCGGAATCGGCGAACTCTTCGTCGATCACGACGCGCGCCACGTGCTCAAGCCGACGAACGCCGCGCCGCAGCGATGGCGCAGTTTCTTCCTGCAGATCGATGCGCTCCTCAAGCGCCTCCACGACCGAGGCGGCACGCCGGTCCGGCAGCAGGCGATCCAGAAGGCTTTCGACTGGATCGCGACGCGTGCGGGCCAGGATGGACCCGCTGCGACCGACGGCCTTGGCGCGATCTTCCCGCCGATGGTCTATTGGCAGATCGTGCTGCACGCGCTTGGCTACGAACGGTCGCATCCGCTCGTCGCGCGCGCGGAGCGCGAACTCGACGCCTTCTTCGTGCCGCTGGGCGCCGGCGCCGATGCGCCGATCCGCATCCAGCCATGTTTCTCGCCGGTCTGGGACACGGGTATCGCGCTCTACGCACTTGCGGATTGCGGCTACGACGGCGCGGATGACGAAGCCGCGCGCGCGGCGCGCTGGCTTCTTGCGAAGGAGTGCCGCGTCGCGGGCGACTGGACCGCGAACGTCGCGGACGCGCCGCCTGCGAGCGGCTGGTTCTTCGAGTACGCCAACGCGCACTATCCCGACTGCGACGACTCCGCGATGGTGGCGATGGCGCTCGTGCGCACGGCGCGCAACATGCCGCCGAACGATCACGCGGCCGTCTCGGCGGCTGCGCGGCGCGGCGTGCGCTGGATCCTCGCGATGCAGAACGACGACGGCGGCTGGGCGGCATTCGACCGCACGCGCGACCGCCGCATTCTCGACTATGTGCCGTTCGCCGATCACAACGCGATGCAGGACCCGTCGTGCCCGGACATCACCGGCCGGGTGCTCGAGTGCTTCTCGTGGCATGGATTCGACACGAAGAATGCGGCGGTGCGCGCCGCCATCGAATTCATCCGCGCCCATCAGGAGCGCGATGGATCGTGGTTCGGGCGCTGGGGCGTGAACTACATCTACGGCACCTGGCAGGCCGTGATCGGGCCGATCCGCTGCGGCGTCTCGCGCGACGAGGAGTGGATCCAGCGCGCGGGCCGCTGGATGAAGTCGATCCAACGGCCAGACGGCAGTTTCGGCGAGTCGGCCGACAGTTACCTCGACCCGTCGAAGAA
>JBIKXP010000131.1:0-9569 GCA_044355685.1 Phycisphaerales bacterium | reverse complement strand
TGCTCGACCCCGGGCTACAAGAAGGCCGACAGTGCCGCGGACAACATGCGCTCCGCCGACGGCGTCGCCGACGCGCTCCTCGCGTCCGCGCTGAACGCACAGACCTACGCCAACTCGTTTCAAGTCGGCGAGCTGAAGGCGATGTTCCCCCGCTTCGAGAAGGAAGTCGACAACTTCCAGTCAAATCTCAAGCGTCTCCGTGGCTCGGTGAACGACGTCCGCAATTCGACGAACGGCTACATCGCGTCGCTGAAGAAGACCCAGGAGACCATCACGAACGAGGGCCTCAAGGCCAAGACCGAGGCACGAATCGCGAACATCACCACCCAACTGGGTGAGATCGACGGAGCTGCGGCGGCCGCCGAGTCGCTCGCGAACGAGGTGGGCTCCGAGCTGAACGATCTCCGCGCGTTCCTGCGCGCCGATCTCTCGGAGCGCGGCATCAGGGACTCCGCGCCCGCCCGCAAGGAGATGGACGCGGCGATCAAGCGGTTCGGCGACGGCCTCCAACAGCTCAAGCGCGAGTTGAAGGACGTGCAGGCCGCCATCGCGTCGGGCGAATAATCTGCTCGCGCAGTCGCACAATAGTGGTTGATTTTTTGCTACACTGAGAATCCTGCGGGTGCACTTCTGCGACCTGCATGGAGGCTGTGTTGGCAGATGTTCCCTCCATCCTCGAGCGCGTCGCCAGCGGCGACCCGCGCGCTCCCTCCCAGTGCATCGAGCGCTTCAGCGGCCTCGTCTGGAGTCTCGCGCGCCGGCTGTGCGCAAGCGCCTCGGATGCCGAGGACGCGGTGCAGGAGATCTTCATCGACATCTGGAAGAGCGCCTCGCGCTTCGATCCTGCGATCGCAAGCGAGACCACGTTCGTCGCAATGATCGCGCGTCGCCGGCTCATCGACCGGGGCCGCAGGCGCATGCGAAGGCCGGAAGTGCCCCAGATCGCCGATTCCGTGGCAGACCGCGCCGAGCGCATCGACGCCACCGATGCGAACGAGCAGCAGGGCCTTGCGCAGCGCGCGTTCGCACAACTTCGCCCCGAGCAGCAGCAGGTGCTGACGCTCGCGATCCACCACGGCTGCTCGCACGAGCAGATTGCGACTGCGACAGGAATGCCGCTTGGCACCGTGAAGACGCACGCGCGTCGCGGGCTCATCAAGATCCGCCAGATCCTGGCAGATCAGGGCGTCATTGCGTCTGACGAGATTTCGCGCGATTTCACGCAGTCGCAATGCGATTCCGAAGAGGCGCCTCCTTCGCGAATCCGTTCAGAGCGCAGCCCCGAACCTCTCGCCGAGTCCCCGTCATCGCGCAGGGAGTCGACCTCGTGACCTTCGATCCACGTCACAACTCCGGCAGCGGCCGCCATGATCGCGCGTCAAACGCGCTTGATCGGGCGTGCGATGCCGCGCTGTTTGGCGAAACTCCGTCCGCCGATCAAGTGCTCGACGCGCGCTCGATCGGCGTTGACATGGAACGTGAGATCGAGACGATCGAATTGGTGATCGCGCGTCTCGAGGTTGAACGGTTCGAGGCTGAACGGTTCGAGGCTGAACGGTTCGCGTCAGGTCAATCGGCACCCGCGCGACGCCCGAGCGGATCTGCGGCCCGCGCCGATTCGAATGACATTCCCCCGGTGCTGCGCGCGCGACTCAACCTCCTCGCCGATGCGCTGCATCAGCCGGCGTCCATTCCGATCGAGCGCGCGCGCGCTGAAGCGGCCACCGCCGCGCGCCAGAGCCGCATTCTGAAGTCCATCCGCGAGTGGGCCCTCTCCGCCGCGTGCATCGCCTTCGGCGCGTTCGCGGCATGGCTCTTCATCGCGCCGTCGCAGCAGCAGGACCAGCCCACCGGAACCACGACGATCTCGGATCCGACGCGCTTCCTGACGAAGCACCCGACGTCGATCCGCTGTCCGTGGACGGCAACGTCGGACAAGACCGTCGTGGGCGAGGTCCGCGGCGAAGCGATCTTCGATCCGCAGAGTTCTTCCGGCCTTCTCGTGATCAGCGGGCTCGCCCCGAATGATCCGACGCAGGAGCAGTACCAACTTTGGATCTTCGACGGCACCCGCGACGACCGCTACCCGGTCGATGGCGGCGTCTTCGACGTGCCCGCGTGCGGTAGCGTCGTGCTTCCCATCAAGGCGAAGCTCGAGGTGAAGCAGCCAACGCTGTTCGCCGTCACCGTCGAGAAGCCGGGCGGGGTCGTGGTCAGCGACCGCCGGATCGCCATTCTCGCCAAGCCCTGAGACCACGGCGTGAGCAGAATCCCGCGGCGTGAGCCGAAGCCCACGGCGTGAGCCGAATCCCACGGCGTGAGCACAGGCTCTGTCGTCGAAACACCCGGATGGGGCGCAGCGTTGTTGCGTTTGTGGGGCATTTGCAAATGACGCGGGGACGGACGCGAAACGCTACTGCATCGAACCCGTAGGATGCGGCCCCGCGTCTCCACTCCGAGTACCCCATGCGCCACACCCCGATCGCCCGAACGCTCGTTCTCGCCGCCCTCTCGCTCGCCGCCGCGCCGGCTCTCGCTGGGAGCGCCGCGGAGCCCGATCCCACAAGCGGCCTCTGCCGCTATCCGGACATCTCGGGCAACGAGATCGTCTTCATCTACGGCAACGACCTCTGGATCGTGCCGAAGCAAGGCGGCACCGCGCGGCCCGTCGCGAACCCGCCGGGCTTCGAGGGAGCGCCCCGCTTCTCTCCCGATGGAAAGTCGATCGCGTTCCGTGCCAACTACGACCAGGGACTCGACCTCTACACGCTGTCGGTCGAAGGCGGCATTCCGCAGCGGGTCACCCATCACCCGGGGCCGGAGGGTCTGTGCGACTGGACTCCGGACGGCAAGGGCCTGATCTTCATGGGGAACCAGGGCGGCTTCACGCGCGCGACGAAGCTCTACAGCGTGCCCGCGACCGGCGGCCTTCCCGCGCAGTTGCCGGTTCCCTACGGCGCAAACGGCTCACTCGACAAGACGGGCGAATGGCTCGCATACACGCCCCACTCGACGGACAACCGAACCTGGAAGCGCTACCGCGGCGGCATGGCGACCGACGTCTGGCTCTTCAATGTCAAGACGGGCGAGTCGAAGAAGATCACCGATTGGGAAGGCACCGACACGCTCCCGATGTGGAATGGCCGCAAGGTCTACTTCCTGTCGGACCGCAGCGCTGCCGAGGAGAATGTGCTGAACGTGTGGAGCTACGACATCGACTCGGGCAAGACCGAGCAGGTCACGCGCTTCAAGACCCATGATGTGAAGTGGCCGGCGATCGGCTCCGACAATGGCGGCCCCGGCGAGATGGTTCTTCAGCATGGCGACCGCATCTACGTGCTCGATCTCGCGACGAACGCCTCGCGCGCCGTGTCGATCACGGTGCCGGGCGACCGCGAGACGCTCCGCGTGGCTGTGGTCGACGCCTCGACGAACATCCAGGGCGCATCGATCTCTCCGAGCGGCAAGCGCGTGGCGGTCGTCGCCCGCGGCGACATCTGGTCGGCGCCTGCGGAGAACGGAACTCCGCGCAACATGACGCGCACCGACGGCGTCTTCGAACGCTCGGCGACCTGGAGCCCTGACGGCAAGACGATCGCGTTCTTCTCCGACGCGACGGGCGAGTACGAGCTCTACACGATGCCCGCCGACGGGAAGCCTGCGGACGATGGCACTGCGGCGGGACCGAAGCAGATCACGAAGCCGGTGGAAGGCGTCCCGAGCGTGTTCCGCACCGACATCACGTGGTCGCCCGACTCGAAGTCGGTCGTCATTCAGGACAAGTCCGGCAACATCGAACTCGTGAAGCTCGAGGATGGCTCCTCGATCCGACTCGACCGGAACCCCGAGGGACCGCGGCCAGTCACCGTCTCCTTCTCGCACGATTCGCGCTGGGTCACCTGGTCGCGCTCGAACGACGAGACCGTGCTCGAGGCGATCTACCTCTACGACACCAAGGAGTCCGATCCTGCGAAGGCCCGCACGCAAGTGACGAGCGGCTTCTACTCCGACGGCGATCCGACCTTCGACCGCAAGGGCGATTGGCTTGTGTTCACGAGTTCGCGCAACTTCTCGCCGACCTACAGCGAGTTCGACACCACGTGGATCTACAACAACTCGCAGGTCCTCATGGCGGTTCCCCTTCGGAAGGACTTCAAGCTGCCGTGGCTGCCGACGAGCGATGAAGAGGGCCAGAAGGACGACGGAAAGCAGTCGGGCGGCGGTGGCGGCGCACCTGCGGCCGGCGCAGGCGGCCCTCCCGCCGGTGGACCTCCGGCTGGCGGACGCCGACGTCGCGGCGCAGAGGCCGACACGGGCGCGATGAGCGTCTTCGCCGCGGCTGACGCCGTGCAGGAGAAGAAGGAGGAGGCCCCCGCCGCCAGCGGCGCAGCGGGCACCTGGAACTGCACGATTCGGATCGACAACGCTCCCGTGCTTGTGAAGCTCGTCCTCACCGAGAGCGATGGCAGCGTCAAGGGCACCGCGAGCTCGATCATGGGCTCTGCGGAACTGACGGGAACCTACGACGCCGCGACCGGCGCACTTCGGCTCAGCGGCAGCTTCAACGGAATGATGTTCGACCTTGATCTCAAGATCGAAGGCGACTCGCTCTCCGGCACCGCATCTGGCCCCGGCGAGGACGGCGTCGCGATGCAGATCGAGATGACCGGCAACCGCGTCGTCGAGAAGAAGGACGACGGCGGCGAGCCGAAGGATGGCAAGAAGGAAGAGAAGAAGGAAGAGAAGAAGGAAGTCCTCATCGATCTCGATGGGTTCGAGGCGCGTGCGGTGCAGTTGCCTGCCGCAGCCGGCTCGTTCGGCTCGCTCGGCTTCAACGATCGCAACGAACTGCTTTATGGCCGCGATGGCTCCGTGCGCATCATGGACCTCACGTCGAAGACTCCCTCCGAGTCGAACGGCCCGAGTGGCGTGCGCTTCGACGTGTCGGCCGACGGCAAGAAGCTCCTCATGGGCGGTCGTGGCGGCGCGACCATCGCGGGCGCATCTGCAGGCGCGAGCGCAAAGCCGGTTGTGACGAGCCCGATGCTCGTCGAGATCCACCCGCGGCACGAGCGCGCGCAGATCCTCGTCGATGCATGGCGCATCTTCCGCGACTACTTCTACGAGGAAGGCATGCACGGCGTCGACTGGAACGCCATCCGTGCGAAGTACGAGGCGATGCTCCCCGCCGTCGTCACCCGCGAGGATCTCAACTACCTCATCGCCGAGATGATCTCCGAGCTCAACGTCGGCCACGCGTACCTGCAGGGCCCGGGCGATGTCGAGGAGACGTCCAGCCGGGCCATCGGCATGCTCGGCGTCGTGTTCGCACCGGCGACGAACGAGGACGGAACGCCTGCAAAGGCGTGGAAGCTCGAGAAGTTCGTGAACGGCGCCACGTTCGACAACGAGGCGCGCAGTCCGCTCTCGGCGCAGGGCCTCGGCGTCAACGAGGGCGACTTCCTGCTCGCGGTCAATGGCGAGCCGGTTGATCCGTCGCGCGATCCGTGGGCGCAGTTCCTTGGACTCGCAGGCAAGCCCGTGGTGCTGACCGTGTCGAAGAAGCCCACGCACGACAAGGATGCGAAGGACGTGGTGGTGACCGCGCTCGGCAGCGAGTCTGATCTTCACTATCGCGCGTGGGTCGAGTCGAAGCGTCGTCGCGTCGAGGAACTCTCGGGCGGCAAGATCGGCTACATCTATGTGCCGAACACGGGCGTCGATGGCCAGACCGAACTGGTGCGCCAGTTCTTCGGTCAGCGCATGAAGCCGTCGCTCATCATCGACGACCGCTGGAACGGCGGCGGACAGATCCCGACCCGCTTCATCGAACTGCTGAACCGGCCGGTCACGAACTACTGGGCGCGCCGCGACGCGCGGGACTACGCGTGGCCGCCGGATGGACACCGCGGACCGATGGCCATGCTGATCAATGGCCTCGCCGGATCGGGCGGCGACATGTTCCCGTGGCTGTTCAAGCACAACAAGCTTGGGCCCGTCATCGGCACGCGCACGTGGGGTGGCCTTGTCGGCATCTCCGGGAACCCTAGCCTGATCGACGGCGGCACGATCGCGGTCCCCACCTTCGGCTTCTACGAGACCGACGGTACTTGGGGAGTCGAGGGCCACGGCATCGATCCGGACATCGAGGTCATCGATGATCCGGCGAAGATGAAGGACGGCGGCGACCCGCAGCTTGAGAAGGCGGTTGAGGTGCTCCTGAAGGAGCTCGAGACGAACGCCTACAAGCCGGTTCCCAAGCCAAAGGGCCCGAACCGCAAGGGCATGGGTTTGCCGGACGCGGATAAGTGACGAACTGCTGCTGCTGCGGCAGCAGGCGTGACTGAGCGGCTGCTGCTGCGGCAGCAGGCTTGACTGAGCGGCTGCTGCTGCGGCAGCAGCCTCTGGCCCAACAAACCCGTTTGGTGCCTCCACCCGTCTGGTGCCTCCACCCGTCTGGTGCCTCCACCCGTCTGGTGCCTCCACCCGTCTGGTGCCCGGCACGTGCGGTGCGGTGCCTGGCACGTGCCTGACACCCGCTATTGCCGATCCGCCGCGGTGGTCGATACTCGTGCCATGGCAAGCAAAGGCGGCGGTTCCGGCAGCGGCAAGATGGTGCTGATCCCTCTCGCACTCCTGTCGGCGTTCCTGTTCTTCCAGTCGTTCTCCCTGCTCCCCACCGCCGTCAACGACGACATCGTGCGCTGGGTCAGTTCCAGCGCATTCCTGCTGGCCGCGATCGTCTTTGGCCGCGACGGATCAGCCGTGTGGTGTGGCCTCTGCGCAGCCCTCGCCGTGGTGTTGAACCCGCTCTACCCCCTCGATCTCGGGGGGCATCTTCTCACCGCGAAGATCGTCGGCGGGGTCGTCGCCGGCGCTGCGGTCGTCCGCAACTGGTAGCGGTGCATGGGAGCGGCGCATGGGAGCGGTGCATGGTAGCGGTGCATGGGAGCGGTGCACGGGAGCGGTGCACGGCACGTGCCAGGCACCGGCTCGAGCGCACCAACTTGAGCAGAGTGGTCCTGCTACCTTCCCCCCATGACCGACCCCAATCTGATGGCTCGCCTCGCGGCCATCGAGGACCGTCTGTCCGCCCTCGAGCGCGCGCACTCCGTGCCCGTCGCCGCGCCGGCGTTACCACCGCCACCACCGCCGCCGCCATCGCAGACCGTGTCTGCGAAGGAAGTGCCCCCGCCGCTCGCGCCGCCGCCCGCGCCCGCCGCTCCGGCGAGTCCGCCAACGTTGTCATCGAGATTGACGCCGTTCATCGGCCCGAATGCCCCAGCGAGCGATCGCGCGTCCTCCGCAGACGCTGGTCGCGCAGACGGATTCAGCCCTGCAAGTCTCGAGCGATTCCTCGGCGGACAGGTCACCGCCTGGATCGGCGCACTCGTCGTCATCGCGGCAATCGGAATCTTCGCGAAGTTCGCCATTGACCAAGGCTGGTTCGAGCGTACGCCGCCGGCGGTCAAGCTTGCGCTTGCGTACGCGGTCTCTGGCGCGTGCATCGTCGCGGGCCTCCTGCTTCGCGAGCGTCTCGGCCGCCTCCCGAGCGGCGCGCTGCTCGCCGGAGGTATCGGCGGTCTCTTCGTCTCGACATGTGCGGGCGTCGCACCGCTCAATGTGTTCGGGCCAGAAGTCGCTCTGCTCGCAGGCGTCGGCGCCGCGATCGTCGGTGGTGCGCTCACGCTTCGCTCGCGCGAACTCGCCGTCGGCGCAGTCAGCCTGATCGGCGCCTACGTCGTCCCCATCTTCGCGAACATCTATCTCTTCGGATCTGGCGGCGATGACGGCGCGGCCATCACCGGCGCTCTCTACCTGACCGGTATCTACGCCGTCGCGCTCACGCTCGCGCGCCTCGGTCCCTCGGAGTTCACCTGGCTTCGACTCGCGGGAATCCCGCAGGCGATCTCCGGCCTCCTCTTACTTCTCGCCGTGGGCGGAGACTCCCCGGCGATCAGCCTCGCGTTCACCGGCCTCTGGTGGGCCATGGCGGTCGGCGAATGCTCAATCGCGGCCATGCGCGGCCATGAGCCGCGCTTCAACACGGCGTGCACGGTGGCCGCCACCTCGATCGCCGCCACGCTCGCGCTGCGCGGCGCATTTGCCACCAATCCGTGGGCCGATCCGCACTCGTGGCTTCCGCTTGCGATGGGCGGCCTCGCGCTCGCAGCGGCCCTCTACCTCCGCTCGCTCACTCCCGCAGGCGGCGAAGACGAGCGCGACTACGAGGAAAACCCCGACGGATTCGCGATCGCACATGCGTGCTCGAGCCAGTCCTCGATCCTCCTCATCCTCGCGGGCGCACTCGCCGTCGCGCAGGTCGGCGTCGTCGCGCGGGGCGGCGCGCTGCCCGTCACGTGGACTGTCATGGGCGCGGCGGCGATCCTGATCGGGCGACGCATGGACACCGCGCGCACGGCCGGCCTCGGACTCGTGTCCATCTTCCTTGGAATCATCGCGACGGCGATCCACGCCCTCATCTCGGCGTTCGGATCGACCACGCTCTTCTCCTATCCATCCGACCCAACGCTGAAGTCCGCCTCGGCATGGTCGTTCCGATTCGCCGACGTGCACTGGGCGCCGCTTCTCGTCGCGTTCGGACTTCTCTTCTCCGCGCGCTTCTGGTCGATCGGCAGCGACCCGACGCGGCGGGCTCCGCTTGTCTCAGGCTTTCTCGCAGCGTGCGCCGCACTCATCTGGATCGGCCTCTCGCTTGCGATGGGCTTCAGCTATGCGTCGGTGCTGATCCTCCTGGCCATTCCGATCGCGGCGCTGCTGGCAGGCCGCACGCTCTCGCTCATCAAGTTGATCGCGCTCCTCGGATCGACGATCGCGGCGCTCGCATGGTTCGCGGCGACATTGCTCCACGTGTTCGAGAACCTCGGCACCGACGCCGCGCGCCCGACCGGCGGCGCAATCGCCGCAGCGCTCGTCGTGGGCGCCTATGTCGTCCTCGGCCGCCGATTCCGGGGCGACAAGTTCAGCGAGATTCCCACCGCCGTCGGTTTCGGCTTCGGACTCGCGGCGCTCGCGACGCTGCTCCTCGTCGAGCAACTCGCCGGGCCAACCGACCGCACCGTGACAACCGCCACCATCTGGGCATCGCTTGCGGTAGGTGTCGTCGCCACCATCGGCGCGATCGCTGCGAAGCGGTCGAAACTCGAACTCAGCGAAGGTCTTGGGCTGATCGTCGTGGCCCTCGCGACGGCGGTGACGCTCTTCATGACGGTCATCGATGCTGTGCGTCCGGCGAGCGGCGTCGACTGGGTCTTCCATTGGTTGCTGTCGCCCGCGAATCTTGCAGTCGTCGTCTTGATTCTCTGCGGGCTTGCGCTGCGCGGAACGTTCGCAGGGAACGCGACGGTGACCGCCGGAATCGCCTGCGCGGCTGGCGCGGTCGCGCTCATCAGCCCGACGGCGCTCGTGTGCCGGTTCTTCGATCCACGCGTCGGGGCACCCTTTCCGACCTCGACCACGATCCAGCAGTCGGCGCTCAGCGTGTGGCTTGCGATTCTCGCGGTGCTGTTCATCGCCTACGGCTTCCGGCGCAAGTCGCGCGCGCCGCG
>JBIKXP010000315.1:0-2849 GCA_044355685.1 Phycisphaerales bacterium | reverse complement strand
GTCGGCGCGCATCGAGTAGATCACCTGCAGGACGCGGGTGTCGACGCGCTCGGTCGAGAGGCCCGTGAGCGATCGCTTGGGGATGACATAGGGCTCGATCCGCACGAAGACGAGGTCTGCACGGCGGCTGCTGTTGCCGCGCAACGACGCCGTGGCCCGGGCGCCCTTCTCGACGCGCCATGCCTCGTTCTCGTCGATGTCGATGCGGACGAGGAGTTCATCGAGCGATCCAAGCACGATGGCGGGAGTTCCGCCCGCAACGACATGCTCGCCCGGGCGGACTTCGACCCGCAGGACGGTGCCGGCGACGGGCGCGCGTATCGTGCGGAGCTCGAGCGCGACATCCGCTGCCCCGAGCCGCGCGGCCGCCGCATCGCGCTCGGCCTCGGCCACCCGAATGTCCTCGGCCCAGCTTCCCGCCTCGGCGTGGGCGAGCAACGCCTTCGCTTCACGGACCGCGGCCTCGCGTTCCTCGACGAGATAGCGTCGCCGCGCAACCTCGTTCGGGCTGCTGGCGTCGCCTTCGCCGACGCGCTCGACGAGCGAGAGCAGGCTCTGCGCCTCGCGAAGGAGCGCCTCCGCCGCCGCGACGCGGGCCTTAAGCGGCGGAAGGTCCTCGCTGCGCGGAGCCGAGCGAAGCCGAGCGATGGTCGCTTCGGCGAGCGCGAGTTCGGATGCGCGCACCGCGCGGTCGGCCGCGGCGGCGCGGCTGTCGAGGGTGAAGAGCACCTCCCCTGCCTCGACGACCTGTCCAGCGACCACCGCCACGCGCGCGACGATGCCCGAGACCTCGGTGCCGACCTCGATGAACTCTGTTCCAGGCTCGACGAGACCCGTGCCAGACACGGCATAGGCAAACGCCGATTGCGCCGGTTGATCGACCACAACGGGTGACTGGGGCGCGCGCGTTCCTGCGAACACCGTGACGACCGCGAGGCCGGTGCCTGCGAGGGCGAGGATCGGCAGGATGACGTTGGGGAGGGCGTTGCGCGGCATGAAGGACTTCCAGACTCAGGCGATCATTCGGGCTCAGGCGCCCTCTGCGGGCGAAACGGATGTGCTCGATCGGTTGCCGACAATGCGGCCATCGTCCATGCGAAGGAGCGCGTCGGCGTAGCGAAGGATGCGCTGGTCGTGGGTGACGACGATCACGACGCGGCCCGATCGGAGCGCGGTAGCGCGGAGGACATCGATCACGCGCTCGCCCGTCTCATGGTCGAGCGCGCTGGTCGGTTCGTCGCAGACAAGGAGCCGCGGATCATGGACGAGCGCCCGAGCGATGGCGACGCGCTGCTGCTGGCCACCGGAGAGTTCGCGCGGCAGGCTCGCGCAGCGCTCGCCCAAGCCGAGTTCGGCAAGATGGCCGCGCGCCACCTCGACCGCCTGCTTCCATGGGACACCTCGGATGAGAAGTGGGACGGCCGCGTTCTCGGCAGCGGTCAGCGCCGGCAGCAGATTGAACTGCTGGAACACGAAGCCAACCGTGCTTGCGCGCCACTCTGCACGGTCGCCGTCCGCGAGGCGGGACGGATCGGTGCCGAAGACGCTGAGCTCGCCCGAGCTCGGCGAGAGGATGCCGGAGAGGATCGAGATGAGCGTGGTCTTGCCGCAACCCGATGGTCCGACGAGCATGGTGAGGCCGCCCTCTTGGACGGCGAGATCGACGCCGCGGAGCGCGGCGATGTGCGTCTCGCCCGAGCCGTAGTGCTTGGTGAGGGCCTCGCAGCGGATCGCGACGGCAGGCGGACTGGCGGCGGGTGCTGCAGTCATGTCTTGAACACCGATGCGGGATCGAGCCGCATGACGCGGCGAACGCCCAGGAGCCCCGCGAGGAGGCAGCTTGTGAGAATCGCGAGAAAACCGAGGAAGAGGGTCATCCACGTGACTCGGAAGGCGAGCCCCGCGCTGTCGAGGATCGACCCGCTGAGCGCGGCAAGGCCTGCGCCGACTCCGTAGCCAAGCACACCGACGACGAGCACCTGCACGACCACCATGCGCGCGATGCGGGCGTTCCGCACCCCCATCGCCTTGAGCGCGGCCAAGGCACGCTGGTTTTCGAGGATGAAGCTGTAGAGCGTCTGCGCCGCGACGAGGGTTCCGATGATGAAGCCGAGAACGATGGTGATGCCGAAGTTGATGAGGATGCCCGTCTGCGCGAGGACATAGGTGCGGGTGCGCGCCGCGAACTCCTCGGTGGTGAGGGCGGCGAAACCCGTCGTCTCGCGGATCCGAGCGGCGAGCGCCGCAATGTCGACGCCCGGCCGTGCCTTCACGAGGACATAGGTCGTGCTGCGCCGCTCGGGAGGCGCGATCGTCAGCGCGCGGGAATAGGTCGTGTAGAGGATGGGATCCCAGAAGAAGTCGGGTGTCGCCGAAAAGGTTCCCGCCACGATCGCCTGATGCTCGTTGACCGAGATGGCGTCGCCGATCGCGAGCGGGCGAACACTGCCGTCAGCCTCTCGCACCGAGAGAACGGTGGCGAGCTGGGCCTCGTTGACGAGGATGGCCTGGTCGCGCCGAAGCGTGGCCAGAGACTCACGCGACGCGCCGAGCGGACCGCCTGCGAGGCTCGCGTCGTCGATGCCGACGACGCGCACGGTGATGAGCTTTCCGTCCGGCAGGCGCGCCTTCAGGTAGTTCTTGTACAGCGGCACCGCCCACGCGACGCCATCGACGCCACGGACGCGCGACAGCGCCGTCTGGAGAAGCGGCTTGCTGTCCTCGCTCATCTCGACCTGCTCGTCCATCACCCAGAGGTCGTGGCCGTTGCTGTCGTAGATCCACGAGCCCGTGCGATCGGAGTAGCCGGTGAAGATCGAGGCCTGCTGGACCACGAGGAGCGACGCAAA
>JBIKXP010000130.1:0-9638 GCA_044355685.1 Phycisphaerales bacterium | reverse complement strand
AACGCGCGCGCGATCGGGCGTTCCGTCAGACGGAATCGAGCCGCCGCACGACCGCTCTTCCGCGCCACGCGAGGAAGAGGTAGGCGAGGCCCGCGTAGAGCATCAGGTTCGCAAGCGCACCGCGCCAGAGCACCGTTGTCTCCGTGGGTCCACCGCCCCGGTTGCCGCGGAAGACATCCTCCGTGGCGTAGCTGATGCTCGTGTCCTGGTCGTCGGCCTCGGCCACCATCGGAAAGGCCTGTGCCTTTCCGACGACGATCCAACGGAAGCTGCAGCTCGGCAGCGGCCAGCCGGCTGCGAGCGTCGCCACGCGATAGAGATCGTCGACCGGATAGGGCGCGGAGGGCGGTTCCGCCCATGCGGGGAGTTCCCCGACTTGCACCGGATTGATGAGCCGCTCCGACATCAACTGGAGGTTCACCCAGCGCACGCCGAACACTTCGTCGCGGGCGACGAACCATCCCGTGACGCCGCGGAAGACGTTGCCGATGGTGCAGCCCCTGCCGCGCTCGACAAGAAGCAGCGGAATCAGCGTCATGGCGGCGGTCGCCGCCGCCCCCGTGGCCACGGCGAGGGCGACCCGCAGCACGGCTGTCTGCACGGCGCGATTCGTCATGGCGCGCATTCTGCAATACTTCGGGCGTGACTGCATTCCCCGACACGCTGCATCGACTCGTCCTGCGCGGCATCGCCGATATGGGCTTCACCGCTCCGACGCCGATTCAAGCGGCATTCGTGCCGGAGGCAGCGAAGGGCGAACGCGATCTCGTCGGGCTTGCGCCCACGGGCACAGGCAAGACGCTCGCCTATGGCATGCCGCTGGCCGACCATCTGCTCCGGCATAAGCCGGTCGAGACCGGCGGCCGCAGGCGCGACCCCCGCACGCGCCTCCGCGGACTCGTGCTCGTGCCCACGCGCGAGCTCGCGCAGCAGGTCGCCGAAGAACTGCGGCTCCTGACGCGCGGATCGCTCCTGCGCGTGCTGGCCGCGTACGGCAAGGTTTCGATCCTGCCGCAGCGCGAGGCGCTGGTGAAGGGCGTCGACATCGTGGTGGCGACGCCGGGACGCGCGCGGGAACTGATCGAGGCCGACGCGATGACCCTTGCGCACCTCGAGCGCGTGGTGTGCGACGAGGCGGACCGCATGCTCGACATGGGCTTCCTGCCGCAGGTCGAGTGGGTGCTGGCGCGCGCGCCCGAGGGCCGCATCAAGTGGCTCTTGTCGGCGACCTTGCCGAAGCCGGTCGAGGATCTCGTCCACAAGCTGCTGGCAAAGCCAGGGAAGATCGAGACCGGCGAGCGCAACCGCGCCGCGGTGCACCTCGCGCACCGGCGGCTGCTCGTCGACGAGACGCTGAAGACCCCGGCGCTTCTGTCGCTTCTCAGCCACGAGTCGCTGCGGCGCGGCATCGTCGTCTACTGCGCCAGCAAGCGACGGACCGGCTGGGTTGCGGGCGCGCTGCGCAAGCACGAGGTGTCCGCGGCCGTCGTCCACGGCGACCGGTCGCAGCTCCAGCGCGAGAAGGCGCTCGAGAGCTTCGCGCACGGTCGCTGTCGCGTGCTCGTCGCGACCGACGTGGCGGCGCGCGGACTGCACGTGCCCGGCATCAAGCTCGTCGTCAATTACGATGTGCCCGTCTCGCCCGAGGAGTGGATCCACCGCGTCGGCCGCGCCGGACACGGCGGCGGCGAGGGCTCGAGCATTACATTCGTCTCGCAGGAGGAACGCGCGCGTTGGGAGGCCGTCGTCTCGCTTGCGCGCCCCGAGTGGGAAGCGATGGAGGTCCCCGACGATGTCGCCACCTTCATGCGCGACCGCGACCGCTCGAAGCATGAGCGTGCGAAGGACGAAGAGGCGCGCGTGATCGCGGAGTTCGAGGCGAAGGCGCGCGCCGAGAAGGAGAAGGCGAAGCGGCTGAAGGAAGCCGCGCGAAAGCGCAAGATGAAGGCCACGCGCCACGACTCCAAGCAGATGCGCGGCACGCTCCGCAGCACGCCGGTGTCGAAGGACCAGAAGCCAGGCGGCGGCGTCAAGCGCCGCGGGTGACCGCTATCGCGCGGGTGACCGCTATCGCGCGGGTGACCGCTATCGAATGAAGCGCAGTTGCCCGAAGTCGGGCAGCAGCGCCGGCGTGCTCTTCGTCGGCGGGACCGGCGCGGGGAAGTAGACGCACCATGCCTTTCCGAGAAGCATCGGCCTTGGCACGATGAACGGCGCATCGGCGCCGAAGGATGCCGTCACCAGCGGGCTCGGTCGGCCCCAGAGACGGCCGTCGCGGCTGTAGGCGCTGTTGTCGCCGCACATCAGGAACTGATCGGCCGCGAGTTGCGCCGGTCGCTCGAAGTCGAGTCCGAACGAGAAGCCAGTGAGCGCCGGCCCGTTCTGCGGCGGCTGCGCCAGCGGATTCGTGTTGAGGAACTCGGGGCGGTAGTAGAGATCGCGGTCGACGCGCACGCGGTGGAGTTCGAGCGGCGATCCCCGCACCGAGAACGAGAACTGCGGCGGAGTCGGCTGCTGGAGCACTGGCTGCGCGATGTAGTCCTGCACGGTGCGCCCGAAGTACGACGAGCGGACGCGCGCCTCGAGCGAATCGAACGTGTCGTCGAGCTGGACGATCTCGCTGCCGTTCACGAAGAGCGAGAGCCGCTGGTCGACGTGCCAGCACTCGATCGCGAGCGGCTGGCCAGCGCCAGGCATGGTGAACGGCACCGACTTCTCGCCGATGACCTGCGCCACGTCGGCGGGCCCCTCAGGCTGGGACTCGATGCGCAGCGTCGCCTTGCCTTCGCCGAGGACGAACCGCATCGTGCGCCGCCGCGTCGTCAGTGCGTACTCCGCGACCAGCGACTCAGGCGTCGCGGCGTCGATCGCCGCCGAGAAGCGGATGTCGCTGACCGAGTACCGCCGCGCCGACTGCTGCAGGTCCGAGCGCAGCATGTTGTAGCTGCCCCAGTCCGTGATCGGCAGACGGTCCCAGCGCCACGAGAGGTTGCCGACGCCGTCGCCAGCGAAGGTCCACACGCGCCGCGCATCGTTCTTGCCGAAGTCGAAGCCGACCTGGTCGAACGGCGGGCCCTGCCACGGCGCGTTCATCCGCTTCGCAAGCGCCATCGGATCGATGGGCTCGAAGTCGGAATCGTAGACCTCCTGCCACACGGCGCGCTGGACGTACTCGGGCTTGCGTGCGATCGTGAACTGCGAGCGATCGGCACCGAGCGGCGCTGTGAAGACGTCGCCGTCGAGGAAGAGGAACTGCTCGTTCGGCAAGCCGACAAGGCGCTTGATGAAGTTCGCGGCGTCGCCGGTCGGATCGGTCGGGTTCTTGAAGACGATCACGTCCCAGCGCTTCGGCTCCTGGAACGCATACAGGTACTTCAGCACCAGCACGCGATCGCCCGTGCGCGACGCCTCGCGAACCGCGTTGCCCGACATCGACACGACCGGCGTCTCGGTCGAGATCATCGGGTCGAAGAGCCGCCACTCGCGGTTCTGGAGCGTTGGCTCGAACGCGGGCTGCGCGTCGAACGGGTAGCTGTATCCGGTGATCGGGCTGGTGAAGCGCGCGTGCTGACCCATCAGCGTGGGCGCCATCGAGCCGGTCGGAATGACGAATCCCTCGGTCACGAAACTGCGCGCGGACATCGCAAGCGCGAAGGCGATGATGAGCGACTGCAGCGTCTCGGGAATACTGGTTTCCGGCTTCTGCTGGGACTGCTCGTTGCTCATCGGATCCCTTCTTTCGGTCTGCGCACCCCTCCGGCTTTCGCGTCACCGGCGCTTCTGTTCAACCTTGCGTCGGTGGGGGTGGGCCGCCGGCGGCTCCACCGCCGCCGCCGCGCCGACGACGCCGGCGACGGCGCTTGCGACGTTCTCCGTCCCCGCCCTGCGCCGAGCCATCGCCCCGCGCCGAGCCATCGCCCTGCGCCGAGCCATCGCCCCGCGCCGAGCCATCGCCCCGCGCCGAGCCATCGCCCCGCGCCGAGTCATCGCCCTCGCCATCGGTAACGCCGTCCGCGTCGCCGTCGGTGTCGCCATCGGTGTCGCCATCGTCTTCAGCACCCGCGGCGGACGCGGGCGACTGCGATGCGCCCGAGGCCATCGGCGCATCGGGATCGTTCGGGTTGCCGGGCTGACCGCCCTTCCTCTTCTTGCGGCGGCGGCGCTTCTTCTTGGGAGCAGCATCGCCGGCGGCATCGGTCGCGCCGTCGACCGAGGGCGCGGCTGGCTCCGCTCTGGCGCTCGACGCGGCGGACGCGCCCGGCGCCTGCGCCGCGGGCTTGGTTCCCTCGGTCTTCTCGCGGTAGCGATCCTGCTTCGCAAGCTTGTCGCCGCGCGCACCCGCGAGCTTCTGCTGCACGCTTCGCGCGCTCATGCCGCGGAGCGGATCGCTCGCAGCGACCTCGCCGGGCTTCGGGCACTCGTTCGGATCCATGAGATCCTCGACGGGCACCGCGATTTCGCGGCCAAATCCGCCATCGGGCGCGTCGAGCTGGACCAGCACCAGCTGCACGAGGATCTTCGAGTCGATAACGATGCCCGGGCCTTCCGGCGTGCCGACACGCGTCTTGTTCTTGGGAAGACGCTTGCGGAGCTCATCGTACGTCGCGTCCTCGTAGCGCAGGCAGCACATGAGGCGGCCGCAGCGGCCCGAAATCTTCAGCGGGTCGAGCGTCGCCTTCTGAATCTTCGCCGACTTCATCGAGATCGGCTTGAGCACCTTGAGGAAGTTCTTGCAGCAGCAGTGCTGGCCGCAGCGCTCGTAGTCGGCCACGAGTCGCGCCTCGTCGCGCGCGCCCACCTGGCGCATCTCGATGCGGCAGCCGTACTCGCGCGCGAGCGCCTGTGCGACGTCGCGGAAGTCGATGCGCTCGTCGGACAGGTAGTAGACGAGAAGCAGCGACTCGTCGAGCGTGAGCTCGAGGTCGACGATCTTCGCGGGGAACTTGTGCGATGCGGCGATCTCGCGCACGCGGCCGAGCGCAGCGCGCGCCTTGTCGGCGCAGGCGGTCGCGCGATTGAGGTCCTCGACGCTCGCCACGCGCAGCACTTCGCCATTCGTCTGGAACGGATAGTCGCGTCCGCCGGAGTTGTCGATGTAGTTGAGCATCTCCGCGCGCGAGACGCTCTTGCCGCAGCCCGAGTTCGAGCAGGTCGTCGTCAGCATCTCGGCGATCTCGACGGCGCGGAAGGTGCGCACCACGAGCTTCGAGCCGCAGCCAGGCTTGGCGTCGCCGCGATACGGATACTCGCCGATCAGCTTCATGCGGCCGAACTTGACCACGATCGACGTCGGCGGCTTGAGCCGCGCGTAGATCTCCTCGTCCGTCAGCCCGTCGCGGAACTTCGGATCCGCATCGCGTTCGAAGATTGGAAGTGGAACGATCGACATCGACGCGGAGTGTAGCGGCGATCAGTCGCCGTACGAGTCCCCCGCCTCGCCGTCTTCGCCTTCGCGGCTTTCGCGGCCCGCCCGCTTGCGCGAGGCGAGTTCCTCGGGAGTCAGGCGCTTGCGCGCCGAGAAGACGAGCTTGATCGGGACTTCCGAGAACGGAAGCTGGTCGTGCAGCTGGTTCATCAGATAGCGCTCGTACGCCCCCTCGAAGAGTTCGGGCTTGTTGACGACGATCGCGATGGTCGGCGGGTTCGTCGCGATCTGCGAGACGTAGTAGATCTTCGCCTTCGAGCCAAGCTTCGAACTCGGGCCGCGCTCGCCGAGAATGCCCTTGATCACCGCGTTCAGGCGGCCGGTCGTCTCACGGTGGTGCGCCTGGCCGAACAGGTTGCGGGAGACCTTCACGAGCGGGCCGATGCCCTCGCCTTTCGCGGCCGACAGGAAGACGAGCGGCGCGAACTCGAGCGCGAAGAGCTCCTGCGTGAGATAGTCGATGTAGTCGCTCGTCTTGAGCTTCTTCTCGACGAGGTCCCACTTGTTCACGGCGATGACCGTGGGCTTGTGCTGGTTGATGAGCTCGAGCGCGAGGCGCTTCTCGACCTGCGTGACGGGCTCGCGCGCGTCGAGGAGAAGCACGCAGACGTCGGCGCGCTCGATCGCGGCCTTCGCGCGCTGGTGCGAGTAGTACTCGATGTCGTCGACCCAGCTCTTGCGCTTGCGCACGCCCGCGGTGTCAATGGCGACGAATGCGTGGCCATCCATCTCGAAGCGGACGTCGATCGAGTCGCGCGTGGTGCCCGCGATCTCGCTGACGATCACGCGCGGCTCGCCCGCGAGCGCATTGATGAGCGTCGACTTGCCCGCGTTTCGGCGGCCGACGATCGCGATTTTCATCTCCGGCGGCGCCACCGGCTCGACCCACTCGGGCAGGCGGCTCCAGATCGCCTCGAGAAACGCGCGCTTCCCAAACGCGCTCGACGCGCTCGTCATCGCGGGTTCGCCGAAGCCCAGGCGCGACGCGTCCTGCGCGGCCGCGATCCAGCTGTCGTCGTCGACCTTGTTCGCGACCAGCAGCACGCGGTCGGCGCGGCCGGTTTCGCGGACAAGCCGCGCGATGCGCTCGTCGAGCCCCGTGACGCCCGTCTGCGCATCGACCACGAAGAGGATGAGCGTGGCGCGCTCGATTCCCGCCTTGATCTGCGCCTCGATCTCGGGCGTCAGGCGCGTGAGGTCCTCCCCGGCGTCGTCAAAACGGCCGCCTTCGGCCATGTAGACGCCGTAGCCGCCGGTGTCGACGAGCTCCGCAAGCTTCGGCGCAGCGTCGCGCGAGCGGTCGTACGGGAGATCGGTCGGGGGAAGGATCTCGACCAGCTGCGAGACGCGGTCGCGCGTCGTGCCCGGCGTCGGATCGACGATGGACACGCGGCGTCCGACGAGCCGGTTGAAGAGGCTCGACTTGCCGACGTTCGGCCGTCCGACGATCGCGATCTGCGGGAGCGACATGGAACCCCGCATCTTACATGAGAAGCGATTTCCCCGTCATTTCCGCGGGCTTCGCAAGACCGATCATGTCGAGCAAGGTCGGCGCGAGGTCGCCGAGGCGGCCATCGCCGCGGAGCGACCGTCCGCGGAATTCCGCGCCTACGACCGAGCAGGGCACGGTGTAGTTGGTGTGCGCGGTATGTGGGCAGTTTGCGCGCACGTCCCACATCTCCTCCGCATTGCCGTGGTCCGCGGTCACGATCGCGCTGCCGCCGCGGGCGAGCGCGGCGTCGACGATCTCGCCGACGCACTGGTCGACGACCTCGACCGCCTTGGTGGCGGCCTCGAGGCTTCCGGTGTGCCCGACCATGTCGCCGTTGGCGAAGTTCACGATGATGACGGGCTCGCAGTCGCCGGCTGCGATGCGCGCGAGCACGGCATCGCGCACGCCGAAGGCGCTCATCTCGGGCTTGAGGTCGTAGGTCGCGACATCCTTCGGGCTCGGCACGATCACCCGCGATTCGCCCGCGAACGGTTCCTCTCGGTAGTCGTTGAAGAAGAAGGTGACGTGGGGGAACTTCTCCGTCTCAGCGCAGCGGAACTGGCGAATGCCGTGGTTCGCCAGCCACTCGCCGAGGATGTTCTTTATCTTGGGCGGGCGGCGGAAGACGAGCTCGACGGGGAGGCCCTTCTCGTACTCGGCGAGCGTCGCGAAGAAGAGGTCGGCGAGACGCGTGCCGCGGTCGAATCCGCCGATCGGCCGGCCTTCGGACCCCGGCTTCGCGCCCTCGACCGCATGCCACGAGGCATCGTCGAGGACGAACGCCTTCGTGAGTTCGCGCGGGCGGTCGCCGCGGAAGTTGAAGAAGAGGACGGCGTCGCCAGGCTTGATGCGCCCCGCCGCGATCACTGCGGCGTCGCGCCCGACCGCCGTCGGGAGGACGAACTCGTCACCGCCGCGCGAGGCGTCCGACGGCGCCTTGTAGTACGACTCGAGCGCTTCGAGCGCGGTCGGGGCGGTGCGGGCGATCGGCGTCGTCAGCGCGCGGTAGGCCGCCTCGATCCGCTCCCAGCGGTGGTCGCGATCCATCGCGTAGAAACGACCCACGACCGTTGCGATCGACCCGAGGCCCGTTGCTGCAAGATGTTCCTCGAGCGAACGGATGTAGCCGGGCGCCGACGTCGGCGCGGTGTCGCGGCCATCGGTGATCGCATGGATGAAGAGCCGCCCGGGTGCGATGCCGGCGCCGCGCGCGAAGTCGACCAACGCCAGCAGATGCGCGAGATCGCTGTGGACCTGGCCATCCGAGACAAGTCCGAGGTAATGAAGGCTGCCGCCCGTGCGCGTGATGTGCGCGACCGCTGCGAGGAGCGTCGGGTGGGTGGCCAGTTCGCCGCGGCGGATCGCGTTCGTGATCCGCATGAGCTCCTGATCGACGATGCGGCCCGCCCCGATGTTCTGGTGGCCGACCTCGGAATTGCCCATCACGGGGCCGTCGGGGCCGACCGGAAGGCCGACATCCTCGCCGCTCGTCGCGATCAAGGTGCGCGGGAAGTCGCTGGCGAGTCGCGCGTCGACTGGGGTCTTCGCGCGCTTCACCGCATTCGTCGCATCGCGCTCAGGGTGGGGCGACTGCCCCCAGCCGTCGCGAACAATCAGGACGCACGGCGTGTTTCGAAGTCTCAGCGCGGTGGACGCGGTCGTCATGCAAGGAGCCTATGCGCTTCTCCGCTTGTGCGCTGCGGGAAGCGTGGATACTCTTCCGGCATCTCGATGCCCGGCGCCTCCAAAGCAACGTCGATGAAGATGAAGGCCGCGGCCCCCGCGGTGGGAGTTGCCATGCCGGACACGCGCACGCTGCGAGAGCGCTACGACGATGTGAAGGCCCGCGTCGCGCGCGCCGCCGAGAAGAGCGGACGCCGCGCGAGCGACGTGATGCTTGTGGCGGTGACCAAGTACGCGTCGATCGAGGACATCCGCGAGCTCGTCTCCTTCGGTCACACCGATCTTGGCGAGAACCGCGTGCAGCAGCTCGTGCAGCGCGCCGCCATCATCGATGAGTTCAACGCACGCCGCGCCGAGCGCGGCGGAGCGACGACGCCTGTGCGCTGGCACATGATCGGTTCGCTCCAGCGGAACAAGGTGAAGCAGGCGATCCAAGTCGCTCGGCTCATCCACTCGGTCGATTCGCTTCGGCTTGCCGAGGAACTGCAGGAGTGCGCCGAGGCAGCGGCGGCCGGCCCTCACGGTGCCGCGTTCGGTCCCGTCGATGTGCTCGTTGAAGTGAACGTCTCCGGCGAGGCCTCGAAGCACGGCGTGGCGCCGGCCGCGGCGCGGCATCTCGTCGACATGATCGACACGATGGTGGCGCTGCGTCCGCGCGGGCTGATGTGCATGGCGCCGAACACGGGCAGCATCGACGATGCGCGCCGCACGTTCACGCGCTGCAAGGAGATCTTCGACGAGATCCGCGCGCTTGGCGTGGGCGGCGAGCGCTTCGACATCCTCTCGATGGGCATGAGCGGCGACTTCGAGGTGGCGATCGAATGTGGCTCGAACCTCGTGCGTGTCGGCAGCGCCATCTTCGGCGAACCGAAGGAACCGATCGACGATGAGGACGACAAGCCCGACGGCGCATAGCCACGGAACGGAACCAGACTCTCTCCCCCGACTGCGCGCACTCACTCCGACGGTGCGCGCGGTCGTTTTTGTGGCTGGGTGTCCTTGGACGAAGTCCAAGGAACGGATGATGTCAGACTTCGA
>JBIKXP010000314.1:0-2871 GCA_044355685.1 Phycisphaerales bacterium | reverse complement strand
TCCTCTTCGCCGAGGCCGCCTCTGTGCCTCTGTGCCTCCGTGAGAGACCTCGAGACCGTCAGCCGCACGCCGCCCGGCGAGGGCCGACGGTGCCATCGCCCACACGAAAGCCTGAAGACCCTGACTTGTGTCTCGCGCGCGGCGGCGAGATTCCAGACAGAACCTCGCGCCCGCCGTCAACCTCCGCGCGCCATCCCATCGCTTGCATTCACGGGAATCGTGCCGCGCGGAACCCGATGCTCGCATTCTCGCTCACTGGCGCGCCGCTCCTGCGATTCGAGGATCGAAGCTGGTCCTCAAGGCTGAACCAAGAACCGCCGCGCATCACGCGAAGTGTCCCCGACGTCGGGCCGGTCGGATCCATCGCGGGGCTCGACGCGTAGTAGTTGCTCGAGTACCAGTCGTTCACCCACTCCGAGACATTGCCCGACATGTCGTGGAAACCAAGTCCGTTGGGCGCCTTCATGCCGACAGGGTGGGTTTGATCGCCAGCGTGCCCGGAGCAGCCATCGCTGCAAGCACGCCACCACGCCATGTACCCGACCACATACATGCTGTTCGTCCCGTGCGGGAATCCCGTCAACGAGTGGAACGCCGTCCTTGTACCGGCTCGATACGCGTACTCCCATTCCGCCTCGGTTGGAAGCCGAAGTCCTGCTCCCGACAGGAAGTCTCGCGCCTCGATCCACGACACGCTCTCGACTGGCCGCGCGTCGGACCCGGGGAACTTGTTGCTTGCGACGAAGTAGGCCGGGTTCGAGCCAAGCCGCGCGAGCCATTGCGCCTGCGTGACTTCGTAGCGCCCGAGATAGAAGGCGTTCGTGATGGTGACGGAGTGGATGGGGAACTCGTGCTGCGCGCATGGAGAGTTGTGCGAGGGCGAGCACCCCATGTTGAACGTGCCAGGGGGGACGAGGAGTAGCTCGATCTGCGTCGCCTTGTCGATGACACGCCACGGCAGGTTCGCGGCCACGATCGCGTCTCGCATCGCGTCGTCCGTGACGAACAGGGGATCCGGCGCGAACTCGACCACCGTCGCCCACGGGAGCTGCGGACAATCGACACCCCACTGCGCGAGCAACTCGCCCAGATCGGCGGAGTCCACCTGTCCGTCGGCGTTGAAATCGGCGGAGCATGCTGCGCATGGGCCCCAAGCGGCGAGCAGCGCGCCCAGATCGGCGGAGTCCACCGTGCCATCGCTGTTCACATCAGGAGCGCACGTCGACTGGGCGGATGCAGACAGCGTGGCCGCACATGCGAGTGCAAGTCCTGTCGCACGCGCGGCGATTGATCGGGGTGCGGTGCGTGACGGCGCGACCTTTGCGTTCGTTGGTAGCCTGAAGCGGTTCATGCGATGACTCACAGCGGACGGACACGGTGGAAGGGATCGGTGCAGACGGAGACGCCACCGGTACCCCGCGAGGACGTACGCAAGCTCCCGGGGCGCACTCGGACGCAGAGGCATGTACCGTTCGCAAGATCCGCGCGCGCCCACGTGTCCCAACCTCGACCCAGCAAGGCGCGCCCGGCATCACCCGGCGTCTTCCGGCATCACCCGGCGCTGCGTCCCCGCGCCGCCACGCCACCCGCGCCGCCACCCCGCCCGCAGAGGCACCCGATTGGGGAGCCAATCGGCTTGCGTCCTCGCGATCGCGCCGCATTTGCCAGGAATATCCAAGCTCGAGTGACATGGTGCGCCCGAAACATGCGCCTCCTGAGGAAACGGCGCCACGGTGGCGTCGCGTTCACAATTGGGTGACATATGCGCATCAACACACTTCTCTCTGCTCTTTCGCTGGTCGTGGTCGTCTCCGCCGCCAGCGCAGACACCGTCGTCGGCTACTCCTCCGCGGGTTCGGCCTACACGCAACTCTTCAACGGACTTCCGAACACGGGAACGAGCGCCACTTGGTCGAACAGTTCGGGCTTCCCGACGGTTCAGGGCTGGAACGCCTACCAGCGCGGCCTTGCCGGCACTGCGAACATCCGCGATACGACAGGGACGGGCGTCAGCGCCCTTCAGATCGGTGCAGGCGCGGGCAACACCGGCGGCCTCTACTCATTCGGCTCGGCCGGCTCGACCGACCGCGCGCTCGGCACGCTGAACGGCAGCAACGGCGACACGGCCGTCACCTTCGCCATCCAGAACACGACCGGTGCGACGCTCACGTCGTTCACCTTCTCGTGGATCCTCGAGCAGTGGCGCGATGGCGGCAACGCGACACCCGTCGCGCAGAACCTCGTGGTCGACTACAAGGTGACGAACGTCACCTCGACGAACAGCCTCTCCGAGGGCATCAGCTTCCTGACCGACGCCGCCTACGTCACCGGCTTCACCACGCTTCGCACCGTTGCGAGCCCGACGTTCACCGCCGTCGCGGGAGCGCTCGACGGGAACGCGGCCGCGAACCGAGTGTCGCTGACCGACACCGTCTCGGGAATCAACTGGGCGAACAACACGGTGCTCGTGATCCGCTTCTGGGATGACAACCACTCCGGAAACGACCACGGTTTCGGCATCGACGACGTTTCGTTCACCGCCGTCCCAACGCCAGGCGCCATCGCGCTCCTTGGACTCGGACTGTTCACGGCGCACCGCCGCCGCCGCTGAGCGGTGGTCCGCGCTTCCGTCGACGTCACACCCGGCACGTGCCAGGCAACCCCAGGCGCGTGCCGGGTTCCATTTTGAGGCGCATCAGGAAATCGTGTGGGTGAACTGCGATGGAGGCGCCGATCGGGCTCCGGTTTTCTCACGGAGGCACGGAGGCACGGAGGAAGGACGAGAACCCGAAGACTGCGAGCGATGCGAGGAGGCGGAAAGACGCGAGAAGACGCGAGAAGTCATCCCTCCTCTTCGCCGAGGCCGCCTCT
>JBIKXP010000129.1:0-9724 GCA_044355685.1 Phycisphaerales bacterium | reverse complement strand
GTTCGCTGACGCGCCCCCTCCGGTCGAGCAGCGTTCCGTCGAGATCGGTGATGACGAGGCGGTAGCGCATCGGAACGTCGATCGTAGCGGGGGAAGTTTCGTCCCGGCCGGGTGCGGCGGGTTTCCCGCGATTGCCGGGCGAGGTTTCCACTATCTTCCCGAAGGTGCAGGCCTCCGGAGCAGCAAACGCGCCTCTCTCTCCGCTTCACGTCGCGGACGGCCCGGTGTTCATGCGCCCGGTCGAGGCGATCCTCAAGGGCGCGCTCGAATCGCAGGTCGATGTCGGCCTCATCGCCGCCGCCACGAGCCCGCGGTGGACCGGGCTGACCTCCATCGCCCAGCAGGAGGTGACCGCGCGGCTCCTCGCGCGTCATCAGACCGAGATCCTCGTCGGCGGCGACGGTGCGCGCGCGGTGACGCTCGCGCTCGGCGCAGTCCGAGCGGGGCGCAGCGCCGTGGCGCTGGTGCCGGCGTCCGACCTCGTGGTGGCGGTCGACGCGCTTCGCGATGCGCGCGCCGCCTTCGCGACGCCGACGCAGGGGCTTGCGATCGTCATCGAGGACGACCCGGCGGGCGAACCTTCGCTCTGCCCACGACGCATCGCCCGCGACGCCGGCCTCGCGATCGTCGAGCCGGGCGACCTCTCGTCGCTGCGCGATTCGATCGAGCAGGCGCTGCGCCTGTCGCGCGCGGGCGTGCTTCCGGTCGCGATCATCGTCTCGAGCCTTCTGCTCGAGTCGTGCGAGACGATCCTCGCGCGTCCGAACCGCGTGGTGAGCAACGTCGACGAGCTCATTCTCCAGCGCAAGGCGCGGCCGACGCTCCGGCCGCTCGACACGGGCGACCTCATGCGGGTCGCGCGTCGCTTCGAGCTGAATGTCGCGGCGAGCCTGCCGAGCCCCGGCGAGCGCGAAGTCGTCGGCTTCATCGCGGTCGGCACCTGCGAGCGCGCGCTTGCGCACGTACTCGAGGAACTCGGCCTCGCGGGCCGCGTCCCCGTGCTTCGGCTCGGACTCGTCTATCCGATCGACGACTCGATCCTGCAGCGACTGCTCGACCGCGTGCAGCAGGTGGTGGTGCTCGAGCCGCGGCCCGGATCCGTCTCGTCGTTCATCATCGAGGCGGCCGACCTCCTGCGCCGCCGCGGCGCGCGCGTGCCGCCGATCGCCTCGCGCGAACTGCCGCCGCTTGCGAACGGCGAAGTGCCGACGCTCCAGCCTGGCGAGGCATCGAGGCCGTCGCTTCTCGTCCGTCGGATCATCCACATGCTGCATGCGGTGCGACCGTCGCTCGACGTCGCCGCGAAGCTCGAGGCGCGCGACGCCGAGCTCGAGTCGATCTCGATGCCGGCGCGCGACGCGGGATTCGGCGCATCGGGCGCGATGCGGCTTGTCCAGCAGGCGATCCTCGAGTTCGACCAGGAGATTCGCTCGCGCTCGACGACCGGTTCGAGCGACGGCGCGACGGCACCGCGGCTCGTCGCGCTCGACGCACTGCCGACCCGCGGCGATGCGCCCGACCGTCTCGTCGTCGAGACCTACTCGCGCAGGCGATTCCTTCGCGAGGGGCCGCAGGCGGTGCGGCAGGCCGCCTACGACGGCATCGACCGGCTGATCGTCGTCGTCGATGTCGGCGGCGCCGGCGACATCGATCTCGCGCGTCTTGCCGACGGCTCGATTCCCGGCGACGCCAGCGCGCGGGCGCGCGTGGTGCGCGCCGACATCCTCGACCGCGCCGCGCTGCGCGAGCGCATGCTCGAGGCCTTCGAGGGCCACGGCGTGACGATCCTCGTGGCGTCGGACGGGCCGCCGCCGCGACTCGACGCCGATGCGATCGACCGGACCTTCATCGCGCGCGATCGCCTCGGCTACCAGCCGCAGCAGCGTCTCGTCTGGAGCGCCGAGATTGCCTGCGAAATCAGGCCGCCGGCCGTCGCCGGCCTCCTCGACGACGCCGAGGAGCAGGGCGCGACGCCGATCCAGGGCAGCTTCACGGCGGAGGATCTCGGCCTTCGCGTCGATGGCGTCCAGTTCCGCGCGCTCGCGATCTCGGAGCAGGTCGAGGTGGTGCGGACGAAGCCGCCGATCACGGCCTATTCGCGCGGCGCATCCGGGCTCGCGCCGCCGAGGCCGATCCACGCCGAGCAGGGCGTCTATCGCGCGCACGTCGCCGGCCTTCGCGGGCCGATGCCGGGCCTTGTCGCGTCGATCCTCGCGGACGCCGGCCGCAGCATGGGCTATCGCGTCGAGATCGCCTTGAGCGACGAGCCGTGCGGGAGGGGCCGCCGCGCGTGGTCGCAGGTGCTCTTCGTCCGGTTGCGCGGCAACGACGCGCGCGCGCCGCGGACTGCGTCGATTCCCTACGGCGAGGCTGATCTGGTGCTCGGGGTCGACGCGGTCGAGACGCTGCGCGCGCTCGGGCCCGACCCCTCGCTTCGTGTCGCAAGCAACGTGCGCACCGCCGTCGTCGCGAACGATGGTCCGCTCGAGGACCAGTTCGACGAATCGCGCCTCGCTGCGTGCTCCGCGCTCGCGGGCGCCGTCGAGCGCGTGGCGCTCGCCGCGAACTCGCAGGTGGACGACTTCGCCTCGCTTTCGCGCACCAATCTCCTGTCCGAGCGCTTGGTCGACGTGGCGCTGCTCGGGTTTGCGTTCCAACGCGGGCTTGTCCCCGTGTCGCTCGAGGCGATCGAGGGTGCGCTGCGGGCGGCGGAATCGCGGGGATTTGGCCGGAGTTTCGAGGCGTTTACCTTTGGCCGCCGCGTCGAGGCGGGCGCGGTCGTGCGACGGGCGCTCGAGGAGCGCGAGCCGGTCGAGCGGCTCGTTCGGCGCCTCGCGCTCGAACTCGTGCGCGAGCGATTCGGCGGCACGCGACGCGCGGAACGCTACGCGGTCAGCGCCGCGACGATGGTTGCCGCGTTCTCTCGGCTTGGCGACGGCGAGGCGGTCGACATCGCGACGCGCGCGGTCGTGACGGCGCTGCATCGGACGATCGTCTGGGGCGGTACGCGCATGATGTACGTCTACGAGCGGCTCCTGACCGGGCTGTTCAAGGCCGATCCGTCGGGCGACCTTGCCGTGATCGCCGCCGAGCCGCTTGCCGACGCGATTCTGGTGCGCGACATCCTGTATGTCCTCGCGATGTCGACGAGCCTCGAGCAGCGGCGGCGCATTCGCGAGCGGCTCGGCGTGCGCGCGTCGCATGGCGATGCACTCGAGCGGCGGTTCCTCAGTCGGTTCGAACTGCTCGCTGGAAACAAGCGCTATCGCCTCGACGTCCGCTCGAGCGACTGGCCCGCGGAAGTCGTGCGGCTCGTGCGCCCGATCGTGCCGTGGACGCTGCGCGGCGACGCGCGGGGTCAGGAAGTGCGGGCGTACGCGATCTCGCTTGCCGAGCGCGCAGCGAGGGGTTTCGCAGAAGACCCGACGCACTGGGCGATGTGCATGCGCCGCTTCGCGATGCTCGCCTCGGACGGCGGCCTGCGGACGCTCGGCGTCACGGAGCTGCGCGCGAGCGTCGAGGGGTTGTAGCCGCCGCGGCTCGCGAGCGCTCAAACACGCGCTTCATGCCGCAACTGTCCGCACGCGGCGGCGATGTCGCGGCCGCGGCTTGCGCGGATGTGCACGTTCACATGCTTCGCGCGCAGCACTTCCTGGAACGCGTGCACGTCGCCCGAGGTCGGGCGCGCAAACGGCACGCCCTCGACCTCGTTGTATCGAATGAGATTCACGTTCGCGCGCATCGAGCGCGCCAACCGCGCGAGTTCCTCCGCGTGCTCGCGGCGATCGTTCACGCCGCCCAAGAGGATGTACTCGAGCGTGATCTCACGGCCGGTCTTCACGAACCACTCCTGGCACGCGTCGAGCAACTCCTCGATGGTCGAGTACTCCGCCCACGGGATGATCTTCCGGCGCAGCTCGTCGAACGGCGCATGCAGCGACAGCGCGAGCGTCACGGGGATCTCGAACGCGCAGAGCTTGCGGATCGCAGGCGGCAGGCCAACGGTCGACACCGTGATCTTGCGCGCGCCGATCCCGAGACCCCATTCCGCGTTCATGATGCGGATCGCCTGCGTCACGTTGTTGAAGTTCGCAAGCGGCTCGCCCATGCCCATGAAGACGACATTCGACACCCGGCCGACGCCCTCGAGTCGCCCAAGCCGCCACACCTGCTCGACGATGCGGCCGGCCGTCAGATTGCCGTCGAGGCCGCCGATGCCGCTTGCGCAGAACTTGCAGCCGACGGGGCAGCCGACCTGACTCGAGACGCACGCGGTCTTGCGGTCGTCGGTCGGGATCAACACCGTCTCGGTCTGCCGCTCGGTGGCGGTGCCGGCGATGCGGAGCGCGGTGCCCGCAGGCGTTGCCTCCGCGCCGAGCTCCGCCCACTCGATCAGAAGCTTCTGGGTGTCGTCGCTTGCGACCTGGTGGCGCACGACCGTCCCTTGCAGCGTCGAGAACCGCGCTGCGATCTGCGCGCGCGCGTCCTTCGAGAGATCGGTCATCCTCTCGAAGTCGGTCACGCCCTTCTCGTAGATCCACTTGAGCAGCTGTCCGGCCGTGCGGCGGGGCAGGCCCATGGCGGTCACCTCGGCGCCGAGCGACTCAAGGTCGAACTCGAACAGCGAGGTCCGGTCGGCTGCATCTGGAAGCGCGCCTCCGCGCGGCAGCTCGCTCACGATTCCGTCTCCCGAATGGAGACCTGCACCGTCCGGGTGGGAATGTGCTTGCGCTCGAGCCACGCGGTCGTGTCCGCCTCGCGGTCGATGCGAATTCGCCGTGTCTCAGGGTCGATGCCGCGCTTCCTCATCAGGTCCTTCAGCGTCGACGGAAGGCCGAACTCGACGCGCTCGTCGTGGACGTCGCGCTGCTCGACCTCGCCGCCGAAGCGCTCGATGAGCGCCTCGATCACGCCGTGGACGAGATCCTCGGGCACGCTCGCGCCCGAGGTCACGAGCACGGTTTTGACGCCGTCGAACCACGCAGGGTCAAGCTCGCTCGCATCGTCGATGAGCCGCGACGGCGTGCCGTCGTTCTTCGCGATCTCCGTCAGCCGCACCGAGTTCGAGCTGTTCTTGCTTCCGACCACCAGCACGAATTCGGCCTCGGGCGCGATCGCGCGCACCGCGGTCTGGCGGTTGGTGGTGGCGTAGCAGATGTCGCTCGACGGCGGCTCATTGATCTTCGGAAACGCCCTCTTGAGCGCGTTGATGATGACGTTGGCGTCGTCGAGCGAGAGCGTCGTCTGCGTCAAGTAGACGAGCTTCTCCGGGTCGCGGATGGCGAGGTTCGGAATGTCGTCGGGGCTCTCGACCACCTGGATCGCGTCGGGCGCTTCGCCGCGCGTGCCGATGACTTCCTGGTGGTCCTCGTGGCCGACGAGGAGGATCTGCCAGCCGCGCTTGGCGTAGCGAATCGCTTCCGCGTGCACCTTCATCACGAGCGGGCAGGTCGCGTCGATCGCGGTCAGCTTCTTCGCCCGCGCCTCGGCCCGCACCGCCGGGCTGACGCCGTGCGCCGAGAAGACGACCGTGGCGCCGTCCGGGACCTCGGACATCGACTCGACGAAGACCGCGCCGCGGTCGCGGAACCGCTGCACGACGTGGCGGTTGTGGACGATCTCGTGGTAGACGTAGATCTTCTCGTCGCCGCAGATGTCGAGCAGCTGGTCGACCACGTCGATCGCCATGTAGACGCCGGCGCAGAAACCGCGGGGATTGGCGAGAAGGATCTTCATGCGAGGGGAAATGATACGCCCACCGGGGGCCGAAGGCGCGGTACCTTTTCCGCCGGACGCCGCCCACCGGGGTTTGGCGTGGTTTGCCTCGGATTGCCTGTGTCCGTCTTCGCCGCCGACATCTCCCGCTTCGGTCCCGCACAGACGGAATCCGTGTCGCTCGAGGCCGCACGCGCGTACTGCCGTCGCCTTGCGCTCGGCCGATACGAGAACTTCTCCGTCTTGAGCCCGCTCGTCCCGGAGGACCGGCGCGACGACTTTGCGGCGATCTACGCCTTCGCGCGCTGGGCCGACGACCTCGGCGACGAGGCCGGTTCGCGCGAGCGCGCGGTCGAGCTCTTGGCATGGTGGCGGGGCGAACTCGAGAAGATGGCGGCCGGCGAAGCGCGTCATCCCGTGTTTGTGGCGCTCGCGCCGACGGTGGCGCGGCGAGGGCTCGATCTCGGTCTCTTCCGCGACCTGGTGGCCGCGTTCGAACTCGATCAGGTGAAGGACCGCTACGCGACGTGGGATGAAGTGCTCGGCTACTGCAAACTGAGCGCGAATCCGGTCGGTCGGCTCGTGCTCGCCACGCTCGGCGAGCGCTGCGACGACGCCATGCTTGCCGCAAGCGACGCCACCTGCACGGCGCTTCAATTGACGAATCACTGGCAGGACATCCGCCGCGACTGGGTCGAGCGTCGCCGCGTCTACGTGCCGGCCGACATGCACGAAATCGCCGATTTCGATGCCCGGCTCGAGCGGACGATCGCGCAGGGGTTCTCCTGCGACGCGACGTTCTTCAGCGATTCGCGTCGGCTCGTGCGGCGGTTGGTCGCAAAGACGTGGGACCTCTGGGAGGCGGGCGAGCCGCTGGTCGCGAGCGTCCGGCCCGAGTCGCGTCCGCTCATCTGGCTCTTCGCGGCGGGTGGGCGAAGCGTGCTGCGCGAGATCGAGCGCTGGAACTGCGAGACGGTGCTCGAGCGCCCGCGGCTCACGAAGTTCCGCAAGCTGACGCTGGTGCTCGGCGCAGTTGCGAGCCTGCGGCTCGGCCTTCGGTTGCCTGCGCTTCCCGGTCCGAGCGAGTGGATCATCGATCCCGAGCCAGACCCCGATGCCGAGAGTTTCCCGCGTGCCGCGGCCGCCGCGGCCGCCACGTCCGCCACGTCCGCCACGTCCGCCACGGAACTCGCGGCTACCGCGGCGCCGACCCCGGTTGAAGCTTCGGGGCGACCGTCATGAGCGATGCGCGCGTCGCCGCCGCGCATCGGACGTGCGCCGAGATCACGCGGACAGAGGCCCGAAACTTCTACTACGGATTGCGCCTCCTTCCCCCTGAGAAGCGCGAGGCACTCTACGCCGTCTACGCATGGATGCGTCTCGCCGACGACATCGCCGACGAGGGCGGCGTCGCGGTCGAGCTGCGGCGCGGCCGTCTCGACGAACTCGAGTCCGACACGCGGGACGCCTTGCGCGGCGTCGCTCCCGACGGCGCGCCCGTCCTCGTGGCGCTTGCCGACGTGGCGCGGCGGTTCGGGCTTCCCGCCGGCGACTTCGAGGCTGCGCTCGAAGGGCAGCGCATGGATCTCGAGCCGCGCGTCTACACGACCTTCGCCGAGACGGAGTTCTACTGCGACCGCGTCGCATCGAGCGTGGGGCGCATCTGTCTCGACGTCTGGGGCGTCCGTCCCGGCGCCGACGCGAGCCTCGCGCGCGCGCTGTCGACCACGCGCGGCGTCGCGTTCCAGCTGACGAACATCCTGCGCGACATCCGCGAGGACCACGCGCGCGGGCGCTGCTATCTCCCGGCCGATGAACTTGCCGCGCACGGCCTCGACATCGAGGCGCTGGCCGCGTGGCGCGAACCCGCGAAGTGCGCGCGCTTCATGGCGATGCAGTGCGCGCGCGCGGAGCGCTGCTTCGACGAGAGCGCGGCGCTCGACGCGATGGTGTCGCGCGAGGCGCACGCGACGATCGCGGCCATGAACGCCATCTACCGCGGCATCCTCGGCGTGGTCGCGCGCGACCCCGCGCGGGCCATGCGCGAGCGCGCCAGGCTCTCGGGAGTCGCGAAGTCGTGGATCGCGCTGCGGGCGCGCCTCGGCCTCTTCTCCGCCGGAGGCGCGCGATGAGCGATGCCGCCGTCGAGCGCACGGTCGTCGTCATCGGCGGCGGCGTCGCCGGAATCGCGGCCGCTGTGGCTGCGGCCGATGCAGGCTGGCGCGTCGAGCTGATCGAGACGCGCACGAAGCTCGGCGGACGCGCGACGAGTTTCGACGATGTCCGCACCGGCATCGAACTCGACAACTGCCAGCACGTCGTGATGGGCTGCTGCACGAACATCCTCGAGCTCTACGACAGGCTCGGTGTTCTTGGCGAGATCGAGTGGCACGAGACGCTGTGGTTTGCGCGCGGCGGGGGGGCGCGCGACGCGCTTTCGATCGCGCCCATTTTGCCTGCGCCGCTTCACTACGCGCCGAGCTTCGCGCGGATGAAGCTCTTCTCGCTTGCCGAGAAGCGCGCGATTGCCCGGGCATTCCTCGCCATACTTCGCATGGGGCCGAAGGGCCGCATGCGCTGGACCGGCCGCGCGTTCGTCGAGTTCCTGGCCTCGACCACGCAGCCCGCCCGCGTGATCGAGCTCTTCTGGGATCCGGTCGTGCTTTCCGCGTGCAACCTCCCGAGCGCGCGCTGCGAGGCGACGCACGCGCTGAAGGTGTTCGACGAGGGCATGCTCGCGCATCGCTTCGCGGGTGCGGTCGGCGTCGCGCAGGTGCCGCTCCGGCATCTGTACGACCAGACCGAGGCGATCGTCGCTGCCTCGCGTGGTGCGGTGCGGCTTCGGACGAGCGCCAAGGCGCTTGCATTCGACGGGACCCGCATCACCGGAGTGGTCTGTGACGACGGCGTGGTGTCGGGGCAGGCGTTCATCGCGGCCGTGCCGCCCGACCGTCTGGCGAGGCTCTCTTCGGGAACGCTGCGGGCGACCGACAGGCGGCTTGCCCAACTCGACGCATTCTCCTTCTCGCCGATCCTCGGCATCCATCTCGCGTTTACACGCCGCGTGCTCGATGTTCCCAATCTCTCGCTTCCCGGCCGCGGCACGCACTGGCTCTTCGCGCACGAGCCGCCGGCGGGCGCCGCGTTCGCGCAGCGCATCGAGGCGGTCGTGAGCGACGCGGGTGCGTGGGACGGACTCTCGGAGAGCGAGACGACCGGCCGTGTCCTCGCGGACATGTCGTGGGCGCTCGGCGTCTCCGCGGACGCGCTCGCGCGCAGCCTCGCCTGGTCGCGCCCGGTGCTCGAGCGTCATGCGACCTTCGCCAGCGCGCCCGGTGTCGATGCGATTCGTCCACGCGCGACGGCCGAAGCAGGCGACCTCAAGGGAGGCGTCGCGAATCTCTTCCTCGCAGGCGAGTGGACCGACACCGGCTGGCCGAGCACGATGGAGGGCGCCGCGCGCTCGGGCTTCGCGGCGGCGGCGGCGTGCACGGGCGGTGGCCGCGTGCTGCCCGACCTTCCGGTTGCGACGCTCGTGCGTCTTGCTCGTGCGCTTGGTTGAGCGTTCTGCGCGATCCCATCGGCGGCCAGCCGATCGGACGTGTGGGTGCCAATTGCCCATGCACGCAGCGCGTCACTGTTTGGGGTCTTCAGGCTTTCGTGTGGGCTATGTCACCATCGGCCCTCGGCGGGCGGCGTGCGGCTGACGGTCTCGAGGTCTCTCACGGAGGCACGGAGGCACAGTGGCACAGAAGCACAGTGGTGCAGCGGCCGTGGAGAACAAACTGGGCGAGGAACCGAGAGGATCGGAACTGTCTGTGGCCCTTTCAGGCCTGGGCATCCGTTAGGCCTGGGCATCCGTTAGGCCTGAACATCCCTCAGGCCTGAAGGTCCCTCAGGCCTGAAGGTCCATGAGCCGCGTTAGGTTCTGTCTGACGGATCGCCGAAGGCCCGGACTGATGCTCCTTGGAATCCGCATCGGCGCCCGGTTGGCAAGGAGGGGAAACGA
>JBIKXP010000128.1:0-9865 GCA_044355685.1 Phycisphaerales bacterium | reverse complement strand
GCGCCCGCGCGCTCGTGGATGTCCTTCACGCGCATGCAGGCGAATTCGCCCACGCACGCAAGCGGCCGCTCGGTCGTCGCAACCGGGCGATCCTCGGAGTCTCGGTACAGAAACACCTCGACGGTGTCGCCGGCCTTCATGCCGCGCGGAATCAGCCGACCGGGCAGCAGGATCTCTCCGAGCTCCTCGCCGTCGAGGTAGAAGCCCGACTGCGTCTCGCGGAGGGCGGCGAGCGTGTTGACGTGACCCAGCTTGACCATGACGCCGCAGGGTACGGGATCGCGTTCGAGCGGGTGCGGAACTGCCGCCGTACCATGGGGAATCATGTCCCCCTGCGCGTCGCTCGTTTTCCTCGCCGTCGCAGCGATGCAGCAGCCCGCGCCTCCCGCAGCGGCCCCGGAGAAGCCGGTGAGTCCTCCGGGGATGGTGTGGATTCCGGGCGGTGAGTTCACGATGGGGACCGACGACGAGCGCTCGTTTCCGAATGAGCGACCGGCGCATCGCGTGCGCGTCGACGCCTTCTGGATGGACGAGACCGCCGTCACCAATGCGCAGTTCCGGGCGTTCGTCGAGGCGACCGGCTACGTCACCATTGCCGAGCGCGCGATCGACTGGGAAGAACTCAAGAAGCAGGTCCCGCCCGGCACGCCGAAGCCTCCCGACGAGATGCTGCAGCCCGGCTCGCTTGTCTTTACGCCGCCGTCCCACGCGGTCGACCTTCGCGAGATGCGGAACTGGTGGACGTGGACGACGGGCGCGAACTGGCGGCAGCCACAGGGGCCGGGTTCGTCGATCGCCGGCAAGGACAAGCTTCCCGTCGTGCACGTGGCGTGGGAAGATGCCAACGCCTACGCGAAGTGGGCGGGCAAGCGGCTGCCCTCCGAAGCCGAGTGGGAGTTCGCCGCGCGCGGCGGTCGCTCCGCGCGCTACCCGTGGGGAGACGACTTCATTCCAAAGGACGGCCCGCATGCCGGCGCGTTCATGGCGAACACGTTCACAGGCGAGTTCCCCCACCGCAACACCAAGGAGGACGGCTTCGCGCTCGTCGCTCCGGTGAAGAGCTTCCCGCCGAACGGCTACGGGCTCTACGAGATGGTCGGAAACGTGTGGAACTGGACGTCGGATCTCTACCGAGCCGACGCGCACGCCGAGCGGCAGAAGACTGCAAAGGAGTCGCCCGAGGGCTGCTGCATCAACCCACGCGGACCTGCGACCTCCCACGACCCTGCGCGGCCCGTGCCGCCATCGGAAGAGCGTGTGACCAAGGGCGGGTCCTACCTCTGCAACCCGAGCTACTGCGAGAGCTACCGTGCCACCGCGCGGCGCGGCATGCCACCCGACACGGGGACAGAGCACATCGGCTTCCGATGCGTGCAGGACGCGAAGGTGCCTCCTTCCGCTCCTGCGGGCGCGACGCCGTAACCGGCCGCAGGCGATTGCCAAGGATCGCGCGCAATCCCGTCGCGGAACCCGGCAACTGGCTACGCTTCGCCGCCCCGCACCGAAGGACCCAAATCCATGGACAACCGCCAGATCGAAGCAATCGGCGCCATCTGCGTGATGGCCGCACTCGCAGACGGAGCCACGAGCCCCACCGAGCGAGAGCGCATCGAAGGCATCTTCAAGGGACTCGCCGACGGCGGCGACGAGGCGCGCGCGCTGGCCACAGCCTACCGCCGCGTGATGATGAAGCAGACCTCGCTCGAGGCCGAGACCCAGGCTCTCGGTTCGCCCGAGGCGCGCTCGTATGCCTACGAGATGGCGGTCGCGGTGTGCGACGCGGACGGCCGGCACAGCGACGCCGAAGGCAAGTTCCTCGATGGACTCCGTGGTTCGCTCGGCGTCTCGAGCTCCGATGCGGCGTCGGTGCTGCGTGAAGCCGACGAGTTGGCTGAACTCGACCTCGCGACTCCAGTCGCTGTCACCGCGACCGCGGCGGCAGCTGGTGCTGCGGTCGGCGCGGGCGCGCGCCCGTCAATCCCGCCGGCGCTTCCGCCCGATGCCAGAAACGTCTCGACGGAGGTCGATTCGAGCATCCTCAAGTACTCGATCCTCAACGGTGCGCTTGAACTGCTGCCGCAGGGGCTCGCCACCCTCGCGATCGTTCCGCTCCAGATGAAGATGGTCTACGGAGTCGGCAAGGCCTACGGCTTCTCGCTCGACAAGGGGCACATCAAGGAACTCATCGCGACCGTTGGCGTCGGCATGACCTCGCAGGTCGTGGAGAACTTCGCGCGCGATCTCCTCGGTGGCCTTGCGAAGAAGTACCTCGGCAAGACCGCGGGAAAGGTCGTCGGCGTCGCGACCGGCGCCGCCATGAGCTTCGCCACGACGTACGCACTCGGACAGGTGGCCAAGCAGTACTACGCGGGCGGCCGCAAGCTCTCGTCGGTCGATCTGCGCGCGCTGTTTGGCCGCGAAGTCGAGCGCGCGAAGGGTCTCTACGCGCAGCACAAGCCGCAGATCGAGGAGTCGGCCCGCACGCTCGACCCGCGCAAGGTCCTGTCGATGGTGCGCGGCGCGTGATTCGAGCGGCCGCCGCTCTGGCGGCGGCCTCTGGCGCGAGTCACGCCAGAGCGAGCAAGTTGCGAAGCAGGTTGCGAGCGCTTGAATTCCGCCGCTCTGGCGGTGGCCTCTGGCGCGAGTCACGCCAGAGCGAGCAAGTTGCGAAGCAGGTTGCGAGCGCTTGAAATCCGCCGCTCTGGCGGCTCACTTTGTCTCGGGATAGATCTCCGACCAGTCGCGCGCCATGTCGACCAACACCCAGCCACGCACGGGCGCCTCGTCGAGGCCTCGCGCAAGCTTCCCAATGTGCGACACGCGGTCGTACGCCCACTCGCGCGCGGCATCGGTGTGGTGAATCAGGACGCCGAGACGCGGGCCCTCGCCCGCCGTCGTCCACGCGAGCATCTCAAAATCGCCGTCGGAGTTGCCGAACGCCATGCGCGGCCGCATGCCGATGCGCGACGCGATCCCCACAGGCTTCCCCTTGCCGTCATCGACGAAGTCGATCTCGCCGGTCTTGATGACCGTCGCCACGCCGTCGCGCACTTCGTGGCGGTACTTCGCGGTGCTGCCGATCACCTGGTCGCTCGGAATGCCGTAGGCCTCGCTCGCGATCGCGCGTACGAAGTCGACGCCGCCGCCCGACACGATGAAGGTGCGGTAGCCATGCGCGCGCAGATACTCGAGCAACTCGAGCATGGGCCGGTACACCATCGCGTCGTAGCGGAGCCCCGTCGTCGGGTGGCGCGCGGTCGCCAGCCACGCGCGCACCGTGGCGCGGAACTCATCATCGGTCATGCCGCCGTGCGTCGCCGCGACGAGTGCCCCGAGCGCGTGCTCGCCCTGCGCGGCCACCGCCTTCGCGTCGCCCTTGAGGAGCGACGCGAACGGCTCGGTCGTCTCCCACTCGGGATGCGCGGCCCGCAAGGCCTTCACACGGTCGATGATGAACGCGAGCTGCACATACATCGGCTGCTCGGCCCAGAGCGTGCCGTCGTTGTCGAACACGGCGATGCGCTCGGCCTCGGGCACGAAGTCGAGGCTCGCTGGATCGGTCGTGCGCGCGACGAACGACACGATCGCGGTGCGCGTCGCGCCCTCGCGCCACGAATCGAGCGTTGCAGAAGACGACTGAGAAGACGACTGAGAAGACGACCGTGCCACGGCGCGCGAATCACGCGCCGTGGCACAGCCGGTCGTCAAGACTGGAATCGTCGCGGCGCACAGCAGGCACGCCGCCGCGGCGAAACGCGCGCGCCTCGTCACTGTCCCTGCGGCTTCGTCACCGCCTCCATGACGCGCTCGAGATTGAAGCTGCCGGGCTTCTGCCGCGGCGGGAACTCGCGGAAGCTCTGCAGCCACTTGCCGACATAGGCGCCGGCCGGTGCGATCATGAACATGCGCTCGAGATACCAGCGCTGGTAGCCCATCGCGTTCTCCTCGCGGGCGCGCTCGAACGGATCCATGCGCAGGTTCGTGAGAAGCGGTGCGCGCAACTCGACGAACGGCTGCTGCCAAACCTCGAGGCCTTCCGCCTCCTGCACGAGGAACGTGACCTTCCAGTTGCCGTAGCGAAGCGCCGCGACGCTGCCATCGTCGGTCCAGTAGATGAACTCCTGGCGCGGCCACGCCGACTCGCCCTTGAGCGCGGGGATCAGGTTGTAGCCGTCGAGATGCACCTTGTAGTCGCGGCCGTTCACGGCCTTGCCCTTCTTCAGGTCGTCGATGACGGTCGCATTGCCCGCGGCGGCAAGCAGCGTCGGCAGCATGTCCTCGTGTGCGCCGATGTCGTTGATGACCGTGCCGGGCTTGATGGTGCCGGGCCAGCGGATCATGGTCGGAACGCGGTAGCCGCCCTCCCACTGCGTGTTCTTCTCGCCCTTGAACATCGTGGTGCCGCCGTCGGGCCAGGTGAAGCTCTCGGCGCCGTTGTCGGTCGAGTACATGATGATGGTGTTGTCGAGTTCGCCGAGCGCCTCGAGCTTCGCAAGCAGCACGCCGATCTGGCGGTCATGCTCGACCATGCCATCGGCGTAAATGCCAAGGCCGGTCTTGCCGTCGACTCCATCGGCGAGGTGCGTGAAGATGTGCATCTTCGTCGAGTTCCACCAGAGGAAGAAGGGCTTGCCTTCCCCCACCGTTCGCTCCATGAAGTCCATCGCCTTGGTGTTGACCTCGTCGTCGAAGGTCTCCATGCGCTTCTTCGTGAGCGGGCCGGTGTCCGTGACGCGGCCATCGGCGAAACTGTGGATCACGCCGCGCGGCCCGAAGTTCTTCTTGAACGCGGGATCGTTCGGGTAATCGGGGTTCTCCGGCTCCTCCTCGGCGTTGAGGTGGTAGAGGTTGCCGAAGAACTCGTCGAATCCGTGCACGGTCGGCAGCATGTCGTCGCGATCGCCGAGGTGGTTCTTGCCGAACTGGCCGGTCGCGTAGCCCTGCGCCTTCAGCAGCGTCGCGACCGTCGGGTCTTCCTTGCGCATGCCCTCGGGCGCGCCGGGCAGGCCGACCTTGGTGAGGCCGGTGCGGATCGGCGACTGGCCGGTGATGAAGGCCGCGCGGCCCGCGGTGCAGCTCTGTTGGCCGTACCAGTCGGTGAAGATCGCGCCCTCGCGACCGATGCGGTCGATGTTGGGCGTCTTGTAGCCCATCATGCCCATGTTGTAGGCGCTGATGTTGAACTGCCCGATGTCGTCGCCCCAGATGACGATGATGTTGGGCTTCTTCGGTGCGGACGCCTTTTGGGCGGGCGCCTTCTGCGCCTGCGCCGCGCCTGCGTCGGCGGCCTGCGCGGCCGATGCGCCGAGCGCGGCGACGGCGAAGGCGGCGATCGCGGGGATCGCACGACGGGTGGCGGAGAGAACTTGGTCGAACAGTCGAGGCATGGCTTGGCGCATGGGATCTCTTGGTTCTGGTGCGGAGCGGAACGCCCCAGACAATGGGGCGAGGGCAAACTACGCCCGCTCGCTTGATGCGTCCAATGCATCGAAGTTGTTGATTCGATACGCTGAGCGCATGGACCTCGAATTGCGGCATCATCGGCACGCGCTCGCCTTGGCCGAGCATCGGAACTTCCTGCGCGCGGCGCGCGCCCTCGAGATCTCGCAGCCCGCACTTTCAAGAAGTATTCAAGAACTTGAGCGCCGCATGGGCGCCACGCTCTTCAGCCGCGCGCGAGGCGGCGTCGCGGCAACCGATGTCGGCCGGATCTACCTCGCGAAGGCGCGCGCGGTGATCGTGCAGTCGGGCGACCTCGAGCGGGAGATGCACCTGATCCGCGGCCTCGAGATCGGCGAGCTCCGGTTTGGCGCCGGGGTCTATCCATCCGAGATGTTCGTCGCGAGGGCGATGGCGCGCATGGCGAAGGCGCACCCATCCGTGAAGCTGACCGCCGTCTCGAACAGCATCGATACGCTTCTCCAGATGCTGCGCCGCCGCGAGATCGACTTCGCGATCGGCGACCAGAAGACGGCCGAGACCGAGCGGGGACTTCGCGTGACGCCGCTTGCGTGGCACAAGGGCCATCTCGTGGTGCGCGCTGGGCACCCGCTTCTCGGCGGATCGACCTTCAAGCTGAAGGATGTGCTTCGCTATCCGCTCACGCTCACGACGCGCGTGCCGCACGACCTGCTGTCGAACTTCCTGCAGGGCGAGGGCGGGAAGGGCGAGGGCGGGAAGGGCGAGGGCGGGAAGGGCGGATCGCGACGCGTCTCCGCGACGCTTCCGGCGATCACCTGCGACTCGCCCGCCATGATGAAGGCGATCGTGGCCGAGAGCGACGCGATCGGGCTGATGCCGATGTCGCTGATCGCGCGGGAGATCGCGGAAGGCTCGCTCGTCGCGCTTCCCATCGAGGCGCCGTGGCTCGGCCGGACCTTCGCGATCATCGAGCTCGAGGACCGCTCGCTGTCGCCGTCGGCCGAGCAGTTCCTGCGGTTTGTCCGCGATGCGGACGAATCGGCGGCGCAGACCGACGCACCGCGGGCGCCAGCGCGCGACCGAGCCCGAGCCCCGCGCTGCGCGCGGTAGACTCCTCGCGATGCACTGGAACTCCCATCGCGCGTCGCCTGCGATTGCGGCTGCGCTTCTCTTGCTCGCGCCGCCTTCCTGCATCCAGCACTTTCACCCCGTCGTCACGCGGCCGCCGACCCTCGGCGAAGAACTGCTCTCGCTCGACGCCGCGCGCCGGGACGGCCTCCTCACCGAAGAGGAGTTCGCCGCACGCCGCGGGCAGACGATCGAGACATGGAAGGCGATCGGAACCACGACGGTCGAGGTGCCCGAGGAGGACGACGCACCATGAGGCACCTCGGAACCTTGGCGGCGTGGACGCTCGGCGTGCTTGGCGCTGGCTGCATCTCGATCAACGAGCCCCGCGCCCAGGAGAGCCTGACCACGGGCGACAAACTGCGCGCCATCGATCTGGCGGCGCGCGGCGAACCCTGGTGGGAACTCGACATCTACGAACCCGATCGGCTGACGTCGATGCGCGAGCGTCTGCCGAACTGGTGCCAGGATCTCCGCGCGCGGCTGCTCGGCAATCCGCCATCGATGTACGCAGAGCTCTGGGAGGGCCGCCATGAAGAACGCCCAACCACGGTGGCGGAGTACGCCGGACGCGGGCCGGGCCTCTATCCGCCTGTCGATCGCGAGCGCACCGACCTCCGGCGCGCGCATGCGGCCGGACTCCTGAGCGACGCGGAACTGGCCGAGCTCGAGTCGCTTCTCGCCAAGCAGTCCAAGCGCCCCGCGTTCCGCCGCCCCTCGGAGGCGCGCGAGGTGTTCGTCGAGGACGGCCTCACCTTCGGAGGACTCAGCGGCGATCGTGGCATCGTCTCGACGCCGGACAATCGCCGCGCCCATGCCAACGGCCGATGGATGCGCAGCTGGCTGTTCGACTACGCGAATGCCGAGCGTGTCGCGGGCGCGGAGCTTCCGAATCCCGATCCCAACGCGCCGATGGCGAAGTCGCGGCGGCCGTGGCGCAACCCAAGTTTCTGGGTTGATCCGGGTTCGATGGTTGAGCGCAGGCCGCCCGCCGTGCCTTGATGGCGTTCCGCTGCCGCTTCACGCGATCGGCTGCGCAGCGGACAAAGCGCGACCGCGGCGGGGCGAGGCCGATCCTCGCACCCGCCGCGGCCCTCGAACGCATCGATCCCCGCGTCCGAGCCTCATCTGTCCCCCCACCGCCCTTCGCGCTCACGGCGCGTAGAGATTGCTCGACTCCGTCTCGATGATCGGCGACTTGAACTGATCGCTCGTGAGTTCCCAACGGCTGCGCGCATCGGCAACGCCCTTCGCCTTGACGACGATGCGCCACTGCGCGTTCGCCCCGGGCGCGAGCTTCCCGACCGGCGAGATGCTGACGGTCTGGCCGCTTGCCGTGACCGGCGTTGCGCCCGAGCCAGAGATGAACTCGAAGGTCGGCGGCAGCGTGCCCACGATCTTCACGTTGGTGTCGTCGCTCGAGCCCTGATTCGTCACCATGAGAACGAAGGTCGTTTCGTCGCCAACCTCGATCGGATCGACCGTGTCGACGACCTCGAGCAGGATCGCCGGAACGCCGACGACCTCCGTGGCGCAGGTCGTCGAGACCGTCGCAGCGCACGGGCTCATCGCGGTCGCCTCGACGCGCGCGACTCCGACGCCCGCAGGACGAATGCGCATCGTCACCGTCGTCGCCTGTCCAGCGGGAAGGTTCGCGATGTTCCAGACCGCATTGCGCCCCTCGAGGACACCCGAGTTGTCGGCAGAGAGGTAGTTCGCGCCGCCGGGAAGCTCTGCCCGGATGATCGCGTTGTGCGCGGCGCAGTCGCCGATGTTGCGCACGGTGATGCGGTAGTCAAGGTCCCGCCCGAGGAACACGCGGTTGTTCGCATCGCAGCTGAACGCGAACACCGGCTGCTTCACGATCGTCGCGGGGTCGGCCGAACGTGCCGAGAGGCCAGCCGCGCTCGTCGCGCTCGCGCTCGAGGAGTACCGTCCGCGCTTCTCGGCATTCGCCGAGACGTTGAAGGTCTTCTCGACGCCCGCGGCGAGGTCGCCGGCGTCGATCTCGATGGTCGAACGACCGTCGTTGGCGAGGAGCCCGGCCGGCAAGGCGTCCCTGATCACGACGCGCTCGGCCGTTCCGGTGCCGGCGTTGCGCACGACGTACGTCAGCTTGATCTCCTCGCAGGTGCCGCAGGCCTCGGGCGTCGCGCGCTTCTCGAGTACAAGCGACGGCTGCACGACCGTCGACGACGCGCAGAGGATGTTCGCAAAGCTCACGCTCAGGCAGTTCGAGGCGATGCCGGGGCTCGTCGGTCGCGCGCGGAACTTAATCGTCTTTGTGCCATGCATGGGCAGCTCGTTGATGAGCCACACCATGTCGCCCTGCTCCGACCGCGTCGCCGCCGGCGCCGAGCTCACGATCTGGACGTTCGAGAGGTTCTCGAGATTCACCGACACGTTGCGAAGCGTTCCGCCCGTGAGATTCTCCACCTCGATCGTGCTGTCGTACTCCTGGCCGACCTTGATCTCTCGCGGCGCGTACTGCCGCAGGAGCACCGAACTCGTCGATTTCTCACCGGTCGGGAAGTAGCGCTCGTTGGCGCGTGCAACGGCGCGCTCATCGGCCGGCGGCGTGCTCTGGCAGCCGAGGCCGAACGTCATCAGGATGCAGGATCCGAGGATCGCTGCGGTGAGCGTGGAACGCATGGAAATCGACATGTCGTCTCTCCGTGGAGCGCGGGCATCGCCCGCGCAGGTGGTGCGCGAAACCGTCCGCGGACGCGACGTTTCGCGTCCGTCGAGCTTCCCCTTTGGAAGTTCGAGCGCAGAGTGTTGCGCGCAGAGTGAGTCGCGGCGACGCGGAAGGTTCCCCGACCTCGCCTCAAAAGTCGCAACGCTCAGCCAGGGCCGCGCGTGCTCTCGCGGAGAGAACGAATCTCCGCAAGCGTCGCATCGAGCGACGCCTCGAGCCGAGCAAGCCGCTCCGCGATCGTGGGCACATGCGGCCCGTCGATGCCCTGAATCGACGGAAGCGGCGAGCGCTTCTCCTTCTCCGCCTCCTCAGCGGCCTCCTCGGCGGCCTCGGCGGCCTCGGCGGCGCCTTCGCTCAGGCTGTTGACGATGACGCCGACGAGCAGGTTCAGGAACACCATCGTTCCCGAAAGGATGAAACTCACGAAGAAGACCGGCGCAGCCACCGGCGAACGGTGCATGATCTCGCCTCCGTCCCCGGGAGGAATCCCAGACATCTGGTCGCGCATGATGTCGACCCAGCCCTCGAGCGTGAGGATCCCGAACATCGTCAGCATGCTGGCCCAGAGCGAGCCGAAGCGATCAGGGTCGTTCTTCCCGAAAAGCGCCACGCCCATCA
>JBIKXP010000127.1:0-9875 GCA_044355685.1 Phycisphaerales bacterium | reverse complement strand
TGACGCCCGACGCTGGACGAGCGAAGCGGCGAGGCAGGGATCGAGGCGCGGCTTTGGCCGGCGAGATCGCGCCGATTGCCGGAGTTGTGTCGTAGGCCGGTCGAGAACCGCCCCGTTGGCCGGGCAACCCGTAGAATCGTGCCCGACGCGGCGCGTATAAAAATCGTGGGCCCACACGCGAACAACTCTGCCTCCGACGTGCCCGAGCCGGGCACCGGGGGCGACCTGCGCTCGGCCGAGCAGTTGATTCGCGACGAGCGGCGTCGGATGGTGCGCGAGCGATGGATGCACCTGTTGCTCCTCGGCTTCGCGCTCTCGGTCATCGTGCACGTCGCGATCATGCTGCGCCTTGCGGTCCTGCAGGCCCCCGAGAGCGGGTCGCCGGGGAGTCCCGAAGTCGCGGTCTCGCTGCAGGAACTTCCGCCGCAGATCGAAGTCTCGCCCGACGTCGACCTGCCGGACCCGACGCCGGCGGCGGTCGGCCCGATTTCGACCGAGGTCGATCCACTTCCCAATCTCTCGACCGAGATCGCGTCGAATGATCCCACGCAGGACAGCATCGGCACCATCGAGGCGCCCGGCATCGGGGCGATCGTGGGACCGGGTGGCGCGGGGAGCGGAATCGGCGTCGGCAGCGGCAAGGGCGGCGGCACCAGTTTCTTCGGCGTCGGCGGGCGCGGAACGCGGTTCGCGTACATCGTGGACATCTCCGGCTCGATGGAGGAGGACGGCCGCATCGTCACGGCGATGTCCGAACTCAAGCGCTCGATCAGCGCGCTTCCCGACTACGCCGAGTTCTTCGTCATCCTCTACTCCGACGGCCCGGTGCTTCCCGAGTGGCAAGAGAGCTGGCAGCGCGCGAGCCGAGGCAACGTCGCGCGCATGCGGCGCTGGATCGACGATCAGCGGACCAGAGGCGGTACCGTTCCGATGGGCGCGATCGAACTCGTGTTCCGGCTGCCCATCCCGCCCGACGTGGTGTTCTTCCTCACCGATGGCCTTATTCCCGGGAATGCCGTCGTGGCCTTCCAGGACTGCATCGCCCGCGCGCGCAGCGAAACCGTGGTGCACACGATTGGTTTCTCGAGCGAAGCCGGCAGGGAACCGCTGATTCAGATCGCGAAGAATCACCGGGGCGTGTTTCGCTTCGTGCCATCGCGTCCGCGGCCTCGAGGAGAGCAGCAGTGATCGCCGGCATCGCACCGCATCTTCGGCGAGCACGATGGGCGTCGCCGCGCGCGCGGCTCGCGCATGTGGTGGCGGCGCTGGCGCTGCATGCGACGCCACTTGCGATGCCACTTGCTGCATGGGCTGCGCCGCAGCAGGTCGTGATCGAATTGCGCCGCGGCGCCGAGGCGCCTGACGGTGCGCGCGCAGGCGCTCTGGAGCGGACGCGCATCGAGGCCCGCGCCGCCGATGCGTCGGCTGCGGGGCTCGAGGTGATCACCACCGGGCGTGGTGGCCAGGAGGTGCGTGAACTCCTGCCATGGGACATGGTGCGCGATGTCTCTGCGAGCGGAGTTCGCCACCCGGCGCGCGACTACCTTGCGATGGCGACGGACCTCTGGCGCGCCCGCATTCGCATTGCCCGCGGCGACACGACGCTGGCCGCGCCGCTTCTCGCGAAGCATTGGGAGACGCTGCGCGATGCAGGGGGTCCAACGGCGCAGCTCGCCGCGGAGGGTCTGCTTCGCTGCGCCATCGTCGACGCCGACACGGGCGCAGCGATCGAGGCCTGGACCGTCAGTCTTCGGCTTGCGGCCGCCGGCATGGCCACGCGCTTTCCCGAGCTTCCGCCGGTGCTCGATCCGGCGACGGGGCTGCTGCCGGCGATTCCTCCGTTTGCGCCGGCCCCGGTGCGCGCCGAGCTGCTCGCGCGATGCGACGCGACGCTTGCGCGCGCGACGCCGAAGGACGAGCCACCCGAGGCGGCGGTCGCCGGAAACGCGTTGCGGCGGTTCGCCGAGATCGCCCGGCTCTCCGACGTGCTCGCTGCGCCCGACCCGTCGGCTCCTGCGGCGGCCTCGAAGCCGCCGGTCGCAGGCGCGGCCGACGCGCAGCGCGTCACTTCGGCGGCGCGCACGCTCGAGGGCCTTGCCGCCATCGTTCGCGCAACCGATGCGCTCGCGCTCGACCGGGCGCTCTCCGAGTTCGACCGCGCCAATCAGGACCCGCCCGCGTTTCTCGCGAGTTGGCGCCTCGCCGCCATCGGCACTGCGCGCGCGCGCATTGCCCGCGCCGCGCCCGCCGATGTGCGCGGCGCGCTGCTGACTTCAGCCGCGCTCGATCTTCTCGCGGTTCCCGCGTCGCGGCTCGATGCGACCGGCCTCATCGACAGCTTCGCGCTCGAGTCGGCGGCGGCGCTCATGCGCGAGGCCGGCGACGTGGCCACCGCGGTCTCGCTCGAGTATCTGCGCGATGAACGCATGCGTGCCGCGGGGGTGCGGATTCCCGAGGCGGTGAAGCCGCGCGCGTCTGCGGCGGACGTCGACCGCACGAGCACGAGCACGAGCACGAGCACGAGCACGACCACACGACCACGACACAAGCCTGGGCGTCACTCGCCTGGCGTGCGTCGGACCTGACGGACACTTCGACACCACAAAGGCAATGCCCATGATTCCAATGACTCCATCCACGATTCTCCTTCAGGCCGCCGACGCCGATGCAGGAGGCGGCTCGATGCTGAAGTTCATCACCGGCGGCGGCGTGATCGGCTACATCATCGTGCTGCTCTCGGTGGTGGCACTTGCGTTCGTGGTGATCCACTTCGTGCAGATCCGCCGCGCCGTGCTGCTTCCCGCAGCGCGAGTGAAGGCCGTGAACGAGATGGTGGAGCGAGGCGACCTCGAGGGCGCACTGGAGTTTTCCGCGTTGCCGGCCAACGACTGCTACTACCTGCGCGTGGTCGGCTCGGGGCTGAAGCGCTTCCTGCGCTCGCCGTTCGGCGCCTTCGAGATCAAGGGCGCGATGGAGGAGGCGGGAGCCGAGGAAACCGCGAAGCTCTACCGCACGATGGACGTGATCGCGACGATCGGTTCGGTCGCGCCGCTCCTCGGTCTCCTCGGAACCGTGCAGGGCATGATCGGCGCGTTCGACACGGTCGCCTCCGGCGCATCGAGCTCGGCGAGCTACTACGAGGCGCTCGCGGCGAACATCTCGATCGCGCTCATCACGACCTTCCAGGGCCTGGTGGTGGCGATCCCGTGCGTCTCGATCTACGGATACCTGCGGAACCGCGTGGACGCGCTCGCGTCCGAGTGTGCCACCCACGCCGAGGAGATCGTCACGCTCGTCGAGCGCAGCGCGCGCAAGAGCTCCTGAGAACCACCCGCGGCGCGTCGCGCGCCCGCCGAAGAGAGTCCGAACCCAGCGACCGAGCCGAAAGCATTTCTCCCTAGCCGCACCGTGCAATTCCGCAGCAACAGGTCCTCCGAACGCTCCGTCGCCATCGACATGACGCCGATGATCGACATCGTTTTCCAGTTGCTGATCTTCTTCCTGGTGACGGCGCAGATGGCCGAGCAGACGCGGGCGAAGCTCTCGCTGCCGCAGGAGGAAGGCGAGCGTTCGGCCGAGCGCGCGCAGTCGGGCCTCACCATCAACCTGCTCGCCGACGGCACCATCGTGGTGAACGATGCCGCCGTTTCGCTTGACGAACTCGACGCGCTGATCGACGAGGCGATCGACGTCGCCGGCGGGGCGGACAAGCTCAAGCCGCTGATCCGCGCCGACCGCGACTGCGATTCCGCCCGGCTGAACGAGGTGTTCACGCGCCTGTCGTCGCGCGGACTTCCCGCGATCCGCCTCGCCACCGAAAGGGGGCGCTGAATGCGGTTCGCGCGACGATCGGTCGGCCGCAAGCCCGAGCTGAACCTCGCGTCGATGATCGACGCCACGTTTCTGCTGCTTGCCTTCTTCATCTTCACGACGGGCCAAGGGCTCGACGAGTCGCGCCTGTCGCCGAATCTCCGCGCCGAGCAGGGAACCGAGTCGAAGGACGACCTCGACCCGCAGGTGCTCGAGGTCATGCGCTCCGGCGACGGCGTCGTCTTCCGGCTCGGTTCGGCCGAGTACACCGATCGCGCCTCGCTCATGGATGCGCTCGAGCCTCTCCCGCGCGAGCCCGGGCTCTTCGTGCGGGTGGGGCCTGGCGTCGACGTGGGTTCGGCGGCGCTTGCGATTCAATGTGCCCGAGACGTCGGATTCGAGGCGGTGACCTATGTGCCCGCGAGGTAACGCAAGACGCTTCATCCTCCGGAACGTCGCGCGCGGCGTTGCGCTGGCCGTCGCAGCGCTTGGCGTGCCGTCGGCTCGTGGCGACGAACTGCTCGAGTATCTCGAGGCCCGCGGGCTCGACTCGCTGGCCGCCGAGCGCATCGAGGCGCTGGCCCGCGCGGCGGAGCCAGCCGACCGTGGGCAGTTCCTCGATCGCCTCGCCGATCTCTTCTCGCGCATGCTCGACGCTTCCCCTGGCGGAGAGGCCACCGAGCGGCTGCTTGTCCGCGCGGAGAAACTCAATGCGTCGCTCTCGGCGGCGCGCGCCGACCGTCTGCAGGTGTCGATCGCGCGCACCCGCTACCGCGGCGCGGCGCAGGCGGTCGAGGCGATCCGCGCTGGAATCGAGGCCGACGCGCAAGGCGCTGCGAAGACGCTGTCCGAGCAGGCTGCGCTCCTCCTCGCGGTTGCCGAGCGCGCGGACAAGCGCGCGACGGACATCGACCGGCGCCTCGAGCGCGCCGACGGCGTGTCGCGCGATCTTCTCGTGCAATCGATGAACGAGGAGCGGGGCGTCGCCGGGCAGGCGCGCTACCTCGCCGCATGGAGCCTGCTCTACCGGGGAATCGTCGCCCGAAGTAGCGCCGACCTCGGGCAGGCGGAGCGGCTCTTCATCGACATGCTCGGTGGACGCGACGGCGTGCTGACGCCGCGAGAGGTTTCCGAGGATCTCCGCTCGGACGAGTCCTTCGCGAGCGCGGTGCTCGGGCTTGCGCTGGTGAAGGCGCGGACCGGCGGCTTCGCCGAGTCGACGCGCTGGCTTGCGCTGCTCGAGACGCCAAACACGTTCGCTGCGGTGCGCGACAACATCGGCGGCTGGCGCATGGTCGCCGCGCTCGACGCGCTCTCGTTCAAGGACGCGCGCACGGCCTTGGCTGCGCTCGTCGGTCGCGACGACACGGCGAACTGGGCGCGGGTGGCGGCCGCGCGTTCGATCGAGGACGGCGGCAGCGATGCGGAGGGCCGGGCGCTGCTGCGCGAGGCGCTGGCGCAACTGGCCGCGGCGCGCGACCTCGGCGCCGTGCGGGCGCTGGTCGCGCGCTACGGCGACATGATCCTCGGCGAGGATGCCGAGGGCTTCGTGCCGCGCTACATCCGCGCGGTCCGCTTCTACGACGAATCGCAGCAGCGCGTCGAGGCCGCGCAGGGCGACTCGGAGCGGCTGGCTGCGGCAGAACTGATCGATGCGGCACGGCGCGCGGCCGATGCGCTGGGCAGCGCGCTGGCGGCTGCCGACGTCGCGGCGTATCCGGAGGCTGCGAGCGCGTGTCGCTGGATGCAGGCGTGGAGCCTGCGCGCCGCTGGGGATCTCGCTGCCGCCGCGGAACTCTTCGAGGCAGTCGCGAAGGTCGCCGTCGGCGCGCGCGCGGAGGAGTCGGCGCGCATGGCGATCGCGTGCCTCGACGAGGCGCGAGCGGCGACGCGGGAGACCGAGGAGCGCTCGAAGCTCGATGCGCAGCTCGTCGCGCGGATCGAGGCATTCCTCGCGCGATTCCCTTCGAGCGAATACGTGCCCGAACTCCTCGTGCGCATGGTCGCTGCGCGCCCTGCGCCAGAGGCGACCGACGTCGACGCGCTCCTTGCGATCGAGCGCGAGAGCCCGCAGTGGCTCGCGTCGCGCCGTCAGGCGGCTGCCGCGCTCTACCGAATGTTCCGCGGAGGAACCGAGCCGCGGGTCGAGACGGGGCGCCGCTATCTCGCGGTGCTCGCCGAACTTCCATCGGACGAGGCGAACGGATTGCCCGCGTCGAGCGCGTCGATCGCTCGGCAGGCGCTCGAGGTGACGCTCGCGCCTGAGATGCGCGAAGTCGCGGTCGCCGCGCGTCTGCTCGAGTCGCTCGATCGCGCAGCGGCCGCGGGCGCGTTCGATCGCCGCGAGGCCGAGGAGGAACTCGCGTACCGACGCCTCCAGCTGGCGATGTACAGCGATCGCTGGGCCGACGTCGAGGCGGCGCTTGCGCCCTTTGAGTCGCCGGAAGCGACTGAACTCTGGGCCGAGGCCGCGCTGCGTCTTGCCGTGCGCGGAGCGGAGGAGCGCCGCCGTGCCGCGAAGGAGGACGCGCCCGAGCGCGGCGGCTACGTGGCGACGATCGTGCGGGCGGTCGACGCGATCCTCGCGCGCGCCGGTGGGGTCGATGCCGCGATCGGCGCGAAGGCGGAGGGCGAGCCGGGAGTGCTGCAGTCGACCCGCGGACTTGCGCGGATCGGGCTCGAGGCGCGCGTCGAGTTGCTGCGCTCGTCGAGCGACAAGGACCAGGGCATCGCGGGACTGCGCATCGCCGAGGCGCTGCTTGCGATCTCGCCACGCGATGCGTCGCTCTTGCGTGCGACGGCAGTCTGCGCCGAGGCCGCGGGGGAACTCGATCGCGCCGCCGAGGCGTTGCGAACGCTTGCCGGCGGACTCACGCCGCGCACGAACGCATGGTTCGAGGCGAAGGTCGACCAGATCCGCGTGCTCGCGCGTCTCGATCCCGCGCGCGCGCGGGCCGTGCTTTCCCAGTACCGCGCGCTCTACCCGGACCTCGGGCCGCCGAAGGTTCGCGACCGGCTTCTCGAGATCGAGCGCGAGCTGCCGCCAGAGCCGGCCTCGCCGGCGACGGCTGATGCGCCGACGGGAGGTGGCGCGTGAGCGGCACTTCCGACGACAAACTGCGCCAAGAGCAGGCCTTCAGCGAGAAGATCCTGGGGCTGCCGGCCCATCCTGACGAGCGCGCGCTTCTCGGATTGCCGCCGGGCGAGCCGCTCCGAAGCGGACAGATCGAGGCTGCGCTGGGCGAGCGGCTGCAGCAGATCAAGGGACACGCGCTTGCCGGAACCGCCGGCGCTGCGCGGCTCGCGCAGCACCTCGAGGATGCCGCCGACAAGCTGCAGGTCGCGCTGATGCTCGAGGGTCGTGGACCGCTGCATCCGGCCGCCGCGCGCCGCGCGGGCCGCGTCGCCGAGCTTTCGAGCCGGCGCGCCGCCGAGAACGCGCGCGTGGTCCAGCCCGAGGCCGTTCGGCGCTCGACCGGACTCTCCGCCGCGGACCTCACCGAATTCGACCGGCTTGTCCTCGCGGTGCTCGTCGTCAGCGGAGGATGGAACGCGCGAAGCGCGAAGCGTCTCGCAGTCGTCGCCGAGGATCTCGGCATCACGATGCCGCAGCTCAACACGGTCGTCCTCGGCCTGACGCGATTCCTCGCGGAAGGCGAAGGCCTGCGCGGCGCGATGGGGCAGGTGGGAAGCAGTGCGCGCTCGACCTATCTCGACCCGCGCACGTTCGCCGCCAACGACAGGGCGTCACGGCTCGAGGGCGCCGTCGAGCGCGCGCTGTCGCGCATCAACGACGTCGTGCGCGAGGAAGTCGCCGCCGTCACGCCCGGCTCGCAGTATCGGCTCACGGCCATCTTCACGCTGTTCGCGCTCTCGTGGGTCGGCGTGCTGGCGTGGGTCTTCTTCGGCAGGGGCGATCGTGCGAGCGATGTTCCCGCAGCCGGTGGAGAGACGGTGGTCGCGAAAGTCCCGGCGCCGCCGCCGGTCGACGGCGGGCGCGATGCGAACGGAGCGCCGATCGAGCCGCTGCCGCCGCTTGCGGCACCCGTGAAGTATCCGCGACCGCCGGGATTCACGTTGATTCCGGCGCCGCGCGAACTTCTCGACGCCGGCGGCGCGGGCGCGATCTGGGTTGCGGGAGTCGAGGAGTTCGGCCGCACCGTGGGAGCCGACACCGTTCCCGACGCCGCCGCGCTGACTTCGTTGCAGAGCGCGCTGCTCGCGGCGGGCGACGCGTGGCCATTCGCGGGGAACTACCGAGTCGAGGCCTCGCGCGCGCTCGAGGCGGCCGTGCGCGCGCTCCGTTCGGCGGAGGCGCTGCGGCTCGTGATGGAATCGATTCCCGGCGGCGTGGAGCCGGCGGCGGGAAGCGTGCCTCCGTGGAAGACCGCGTGGCGCGAGGCGTTCGGCGCGGGCGTGCTGGCGACGATCGCACTCGACGCGACGCAGTCGCCCGGCGTGGCGGCAGCCGCACGCGAGGAGATGCGGCGTCGCGACGTCGCGATTCCGCGCGGCACCGTGGTCGATCCATTCGGCGTCGCGGCGGTCTCGAGCCTCGCGCGCTCGGCGCGCGGGCTCGCTGAGGGCCTCGCGCTCGGAACGCAGGACCTCGAGGCGGCATCGCGGTGGCGGCAGGCTGTGGATGTCGCCGCCACGTCGCCGGCGCTGCGCAACAAAGCGGCGCTTGCCGCGATCGACGCAGCGCTCCGCGCGCCGGGCGCGCTTGACAAGCCCGGGCCGCTCGTCGACTTCCTCGCAGTCGCGATCCACGCGCTCGACTTCAGCGGGCGTGGCGAGAGCCCCGACGCCGTGCGCGACGCGCTGGCCGATTGGATCCTCAACGCGAATGTCCCGCCCGCGCGACTGTGGGCGTTCACGAGCCTCCTGGATCAAGACCTGGGCATCGCCTGGTATGGGCCCGATCTCGTGCTCTCCACCAACGCGGATACGGCTGAGCGAAAGCGAATCGCCGATCGCCTCGTGCAGGCGTATCCGAGGCCCGAGCAGACGACCGTTGGCGAGGCGACGGCGATCGCGGCCGGGGACTACGAGGCGTGGACCGAGCTGGTGACGAGCGCGGGAAACCTGCCGCGCAGCGACGCCGCCGATGCCATGCGGCGCGCGGCGGTCATGCTTGCGCTGGCGCGCACGGCGCGCGCGTACGAAACGCTTGATCCAAAGGAGGCGCGCGCATCGGCGACCGCCACCGAGAGCCTCATCACGCGCGAGGAGCGCGAGTGGAACGCATCGCCGTCCGGCCAGCGTGCCGGGCTGCCCGCCGCCGGCGTCGTCGACGGCGAGTTCGCCGAGGCGCTGCAGGCTTCCGGGCGCGACACGAACCAGCGCATGAACGTCATCCGGGCGCTCGGTACGCGCCCCGCAGCCGGCGATCTCGGGCCGCTTGACGCGCGCGCCATCGTCTTCGAGGCCCTTCGTGGGTTGAGCCCAGAGGTGCGGGCCGCGGCCGCGACCGTGGTGATCGACCGCTACTCGGATGGCCCCGTCGTCCTGCGCACGGTGATCGACCTGCTGCCGGAGGGCGGCACCCCGAATGACGCACGCGACTTCATCTCGCACCTCGCCGGCGCCGGCGTCGCGGGCGCCGACTGGAAGGTCGAGGCGCGCACGCGGTTGGTGGCGCGGCTGTTCCTGCTCGAGGACAGCCGCTCGCACGCGCTGGACGCAGCTTCTGCAGAGCTCTCGGCCATCGCGGGTGAACTGTCGACGATGTTCGACCCGACGTCGTCCGCCGCGTTCGCGCAGCCCGATCGTGCGCTGGCCGCGCTCGTCGACGCGATGCGCACTGCGGCGCGTGGCCAGTTCCTCGCCGAGCCGTTCCCTGCGTCGATCGACGAGATCGAGCGCCAGCGCTCCGCGCGACGATCGCTCGCGAACGGTACGACCCAGCGCATGGCGGCCGAGACGCCGGCGATCCTGCAATACGCCGCGATGATCCGCGCGGCCCGTCAACCGAACCTCGAGCCGAAGCTCGTCGAGCTTCTGACGCGCGCCGGGCGTGCCCGCGGCGTCGCTGTGACCGCGCTCGACCAAGTGGCGGGTGATCT